>DASWJZ010000102.1:0-13034 GCA_036396875.1 Propylenella sp. | reverse complement strand
GTCGTCCATCACACTTTTGTCCGCCGCGACGGGCTTATCTGGCGCATGCTGAAGCCCTAACCGGCCGCATATCGTGCCGGACGGTGAAAACCGCCTCGGCAAACCCTATCTAGCATCGGAAAAATCGGCTATTTCGGCCGCAACTTCCGATCACGGCAGGTTTTCGTGCCCGCGACGCTTCGCAATGTCGCCATCATCGCGCATGTCGATCATGGCAAGACCACCCTTATCGACGTGCTTCTCGGCGCGTCCGGCGCCTTCCGCGCCGGCCAGAAGATCGCCGAGCGCGCCATGGATTCCAATGCGCTCGAGCGGGAGCGCGGCATCACCATCCTCGCCAAGGTGACGTCGCTGCTCCACAAGGGAACGCGCATCAACATTGTCGACACGCCGGGCCACGCGGATTTCGGCGGCGAGGTCGAACGCATACTCAACATGGTGGATGGCGCGATCCTGCTGGTCGACGCGGCCGAGGGGCCGATGCCGCAGACGAAGTTCGTGCTGATGAAGGCGCTCGCCATCGGGCTCAGGCCGATCGTCGTCATCAACAAGGTCGACAAGCCCGACGCGCGCCCGGATTTCGTTTTGGATTCGATCTTCGATATGTTCGCCGCGCTCGACGCGAACGAGGCGCAGCTCGATTTTCCGGTGCTCTACGGTTCCGCAAAGCAAGGCTGGATGGCAGCCTCCCCCGATGGACCGAAGGCGGGCATCGCGCCGCTTCTCGACAAGGTGGTCGAACACGTTGCCCCGCCGACGGTCGAGGCGGGCCCTTTCCGCATGCTGGCGACGACGCTCGAAGCCGATCCGTTTCTCGGCCGCATCCTGACCGGGCGGATCAGGTCCGGCTCGGTGAAGGCGGGACAGAGCGTGAAGGCGCTGTCGCGCGAGGGCGACGCCGTGGAGACGTTCCGCGTCTCGAAGGTGCTCGCCTTCCGCGGCCTGGAACGCCGCCCGATCGAGGTCGGCGAGGCCGGCGACATCGTCGCGATCGCCGGGATGGCGGAGGCGACGGTCGCGCAGACGCTTTGCGATCCCGCGGTCGAGACGCCGATTCCCGCGCAGCCGATCGATCCGCCGACGCTTTCTATGACGTTCCGCATCAATGACGGGCCGCTTGCCGGACAGGAGGGCGAGAAGGTGCAGAGCCGAGTCATCCGCGAGCGGCTGCTGCGCGAGGCGGAGGGGAACGTCGCGCTCCGGATCACGGAGGGCGACGATAAGGATGCGTTCGACGTCGCCGGGCGCGGCGAACTGCACCTCGGCGTGCTGATCGAGACGATGCGGCGCGAGGGGTTCGAGCTGACGATCGGCAAGCCGCGCGTCGTGATCCGCGAAGGCGAGAACGGCGAGAAACAGGAGCCGATAGAAGAAGTCATCATCGACGTCGACGATGCGCATACCGGCATCGTCATCGAGACGCTGTCGAGCCGGCGCGGCGAAATGGTGGAAATGCGCCCGTCGGGGGCCGGGCGGACGCGGCTCCGCTTCTACGTTCCGACGCGCGGGCTGATCGGCTACCAGCCGGACCTTCTGTCGGACACGCGCGGCACGGCGGTGATGAACCGCATCTTCCACGCCTACGAGCCATGGCGGGGGGAAATCCCGCGCCGTCGGACCGGCGTGCTCCTCTCCAACGCGCAGGGCGAGGCCGTCGCCTATGCGCTCTTCAACCTGCAGGAGCGCGGACCGCTGATGATCGAGCCGGGAACGCGGGTCTATCGCGGGATGATCGTCGGCGAGCACAGCCGCGGCAACGACCTTGAGGTGAATGTGCTGAAGGGAAAGCAGCTCACCAACATCCGCGCCGCCGGCAAGGACGAGAACGTGCTCTTGACGCCGCCGATGAAGCTAAGTCTTGAACGCGCCCTCTCCTACATCGAGGACGACGAGTTCGTCGAGGTGACGCCGAAAGCGATCCGCCTCAGGAAGGCGATTCTCGACCCGCATGAGCGCAAGCGCGCCGAGCGCGCGCGGGCGAGCGCGGCTTAAGACGTTTCTCCCTTTTCCGTCGTCGGAGGAGGAGCTAGGCTCCTCCCATGACCTCGCTCGTCATCGACGTCCGTCCCGCTCGCGGCTCCGACGCCTCGGAGCTGGCGGACGTCTACGCTTCGGCATGGCGGGAGGCCTATGCGGGGATCATCCCGGCGCTGACGCTCGAACGGATGATCGTGCGGCGCGGCTCGACGTGGTGGCGCGACATCATGAGGAAGCGGGCGATACTCGTGCTCGACGTCGACGGCGTGGTCGCCGGCTATGCGAGCTTCGCGCCGGCCGCCGGGCGCGGGCGGACGGGCGCGGCCGAGATTCAGGAGCTCTATCTCAGGCCGGAATATCAGGGGCTCGGGCTCGGCGCGCGGCTCTTCGGTGCCGCGATGAAACGTATCCGGAGCCGCGGCTACGGGCGGGTTCTCGTCCGCGCGCTGGTGGAGAACGATCGGGCGAACGGGTTCTATCTCCGCCGCGGCGGCCGGATGATCGCGCGCACCGACGAGTCGCTTGGCGGCCGAACCCTGCCCTGCCTCTGGTACGAGTTCCGGGCATAGCCCGGTGCGCATCGACGCCATCCCGATCGGCGTCCGTCCTCCCGAGGACATCAACGTCGTCATCGAGGTGCCGGTCGGCGGGGAGCCGATCAAATACGAGCTCGACAAGGAGGCCGGAACGCTCGTCGTGGACCGCTTCCTCTATACGCCGATGCGCTATCCGGGAAATTACGGCTTCGTTCCGCACACGCTGTGCGGCGACGGCGATCCGCTCGACGTCCTCTGCGCGTCGACCCGCGCGCTGGTGCCCGGCTGCGTCATCAATTGCCGTCCGATCGGCATGCTGGTGATGGAGGACGAGGCGGGCACCGACGAGAAGATCGTCGCCGTGCCGAGCGCCAGCCTTACGCGGCGCTACGAGACGACCCTCAGCTACCGCGACCTGCCTGCGATCACGCTTGAGCAGATCGAGCATTTCTTCGCCCACTACAAGGACCTCGAAGCCGGCAAGTGGGTCAGGATTCTCGGATGGCGCGACGCGCCGGAGGCCAAGGCGACCATTCTGCAGTGCATCGAGCGGGCTCGCAGCGCCGATCAGCAGTAAAACTCGCCCGGTGGCCGGGGCGGGGCCGCGGCTTGCGGCCTCCTAAAAAGCGTGATGCCCCGCCGTGGCCGCGCCGGGGCTCAACGCTGTTCTTGCAGGACGACTCCCATGCCCTTCATTTGTTTCAAATCCGGGGAAAGGGATAGGTCGCTGCCGCCTCCCGTCAGCACCATGAACGATCATGCCGGCGTATTGTTAAGGTTACCGATTTCTGGCCGCCTGGCGAGCAAATGGTGAAGATGTGGTTAATGCGACGCGGACAGGCCGGGAATCGCGTTTCCGCCGGCGCGCCCCGGTCCAACCTGGATGGGCGGCCGGGACAAGCGAGCCGCGCTCGCAGTCCTCACTCGAGTCCGAGCGCCTTGATCCGCTTCGCCAAACGGGCCGGGTCGCCGTCAATCGTCAGGAGCTTGATGCGGCTCGTGCCGCCTTTGACGACCGAGACCGCCGATCGCGGCACGTCGAGCGCCCTCGCAACCAGCGCTTCGAGCGCCGCGTTGGCCGCGCCCCTCTCCGGGGCCGCCTTCACCCGCGCTTTCATGACCGCGCGGCCATCATCCAGAACAACGACGCCATCGATGGCGTCGCGTCCCCCGCGCGGCGTCAGCCGCACGCGCAGGCGCAACCCCCCGGCGGCCGTTTCGAATGGCCGGCCCGGCAAGCCAGGCTCAGAAGACGTTGGGGTAGACGTAGAGCGAGATGACCCGGTTGATCAGGAAGATGATCAGCAAGAGGATCACCGGCGTGATGTCGAGGCCGCCGAAGTTCGGCACGAAGCGGCGGATCGGCCGCAGCGCCGGTTCCGTCAGCTGGTAAAGCATGCGGCCGATCGCGGCGACGACCTGATTGCGCGGGTTCACCACGCCGAAGGCGTAGAGCCATGAGAAGATCGCGGACGCGATGACGATCCACCAGTAGATATCGAGCGCAAGAAGCAGGACATCAAGGATTGCGCGCATCTCTTCTCCGGTGGCCAGCGGCGGGTCGAAATGCCCATGTAGACGCGGCCCGCCGCGCACACAAGCGCAAGTGGCGCGCGGTGGTATCCGGGACATCGAGCTCGACGGACGCAGCAACGAGCATGCAGGCGCGGGAATCCAGGAAACCTCCCGGCGCACTGATACGGCCGCCCGGCGCACTGATACGGCCGCTCGTGAAGCGGTGCGGCGGCGACGCGGAAAACGCGCCTCTCGCCAAAGCTGGCGGCGGAGCGCGCGGCGGGCGCGATCGCAGCGCGCCCGGCGCTAAACCTTGACAGGCTCTTGGGCCAATCCCTAAATGCGCCTCGCCCGCCGGAACCCAGGTGGCGGAATGGGGCCGTAGCTCAGCTGGGAGAGCGCCGCGTTCGCAATGCGGAGGTCAGGGGTTCGATCCCCCTCGGCTCCACCATCTCGCCCGTCCGCACAATTGCGCAAGGCCCTACTCAGCCCGTGTACGGCGCATCGCGAAGGCGGTCGCCGATCTTTCCGACGTCCTGGTCGCGGTCCTTGCGGGCGACGAGGACGGCGTCCCTCGTCGCGATGACGATCAGCCCCTCGACGCCGATCGTTGCGATGAGGGGCCCCTCGCTGTGAATGTACGAATCGCTCGTCGCGGCGGTCAGGACACGCCCGACGACGACGTTCCCCGCCTCGTCGCGGCGGCCGTTCGCCCAGACCGCCGACCACGAGCCGAGGTCGGTCCAGTCGAAGCCGGCGGCGACGACGACGGCCTTGTCGGTGCGCTCCATGATCGCGCGGTCGAGCGAGAGGGCGGCGCAACGGCCGAACGATTCCGGATCGAGCCGGACGACATGCCTCCCCCGCGACGCAAGGCCGACGGCGCTTTGCGCAAGCGCCAGGAGCGCCGGCTCGAGGCGGGCGAATTCGGCGCAAAGCGACCGCGCGGACATGAGGAAAATGCCGCTGTTCCAAAGATAGCCGCCGCTGCCGAGATAGCGTGCCGCCGCCCCTTCGTCCGGCTTTTCGACAAAGCCGGCGACGCGGCGGACGCCCCCGCTTCCGTCGAGCGGCTCCCCGACCCGGATGTAGCCGAAACCCGTCGCGGGGCCCTGCGGGCTGATCCCGAAGAGCACCAGACGCCCGCTGCGGGCGGCTTCCATGCCGGTCTTAACCGCCGAGAGAAAGCCCGCCACGTCGGCAATCCGATGATCGGTCGGCATCAGCAGCAGCAATGCGTCCGCCGCGGCCTCACGCACCAGCAGCGCTGCGACCGCCGCCGCGGCAGCCGTATCACGCGGCGCCGGCTCCAGCACGAGGGCCGAGACTTCGGCTCCGACGCGCCGCAGCTGTTCGGCGGCCAGGCGCCGGTGCTCAACGCCGCAAATGGCGATGAGCGGCTCGAACAGGACCGGATCGCGCGCCCGGAGCGCGGCCTCCTGCAGCAGCGTGCGCCCGCCGTTCAGGCGGAGCAATTGCTTGGGCACACGAACTTGCGACAGCGGCCACAGGCGCGCGCCCGCGCCGCCCGCCAGCAGGACCGGAAAGATCCGCCTGGGTTTTGCCGCCAAGTCTCGCCCCCGCCCGGCCGGCACGCCCATCGCATGTCAGGGCTTATCGGGCGCCCGGCCGTTCGCCACTAAAGCGGGAGCAGAGGAGTTTTGCCAGCCTTAATTGCCGTGCGCGCCCGACGCCGGCGGCAGGGCGGGAAAGACCCGCCGCAATCAGCCGCGCCCGACGAACGGCATGCTGTTCGCCATGATGGTCACGAAGAGCATGTTCACGTCGAGCGGCAGGGAATCCATGTGGAGGACGGCGTCGGCGACGTGCTGCACCGCCATCAGCGGCTCCGGCGCGATCGTGCCGTTCGCCTGCGGCACCCCGTCCTTCATGCGGGCCGCCATGTCGGTGGCGGCGTTGCCGATGTCGATCTGGCTGGCGACGATATTGAACTTCCGCAGATCCAGCGAAAGCGACTTGGTGAGGCCGGTGACGGCGTGTTTGGTCGCGGTATAGGGCGCGGAATTCGGCCGCGGCGCATGCGCCGAGATCGAGCCGTTGTTGATGATCCGGCCGCCCTGCGGGCTTTGGCTCTTCATCTGCCTGACCGCCTCGCGGGCGCAATAGAACATGCCGTTCAGATTGACGTCGACGACCGCCTTCCATTGCTCGACGGTCAGTTCGTCGAAGGGCACCGGCGGGGCGCCGGTGCCGGCATTGTTGAAGAGCAGGTCGATCCGTCCGAACCTATCCGCCGCCGCCCTGAAGAGCGAAGCGGCCGACTGCGGATCGCTCACGTCCGTGGGCGCCACCAGGGCCGCATCGCCATGTCCCGACGCGGTCGCCTCCAGCTGCTCGCGCCGACGGCCGGCAAGCGCGACGCTGTAGCCGTTCTTCAGAAGCGTCGTCGCCACCGCCCTGCCGATGCCGCTGCCGGCGCCCGTCACCACCGCGATCTTTCCCATGACGGCTTCCCTCTCCCGCCCGAATTGACTTCCGCCACCTCCTTTCACGGATTCTCGGCGATGTCACGCGGGAGAGGCCGGCTCCGCCCGCGCTCAGGCCTCCGCCGCCGCGTCGGGCGCGTCGTCGCCCTCGAGCTGGGCGGCGATCAGCCCGGCATTCTGGCGGATCGTCCGCTCGATCGACGCCGCCACGTCGGGATTGTCCTTCAGGAACAGCTTGGCGTTCTCCCGCCCCTGGCCGAGCCGCTGGCTGTCGTAGGAGAACCAGGCGCCGGATTTTTCCACGATGCCCGCCTTGACGCCGAGATCGATCAGCTCGCCGGTCTTGGAAATGCCCTCGCCGTACATGATGTCGAACTCGACCTGCTTGAAGGGCGGCGCAAGCTTGTTCTTGACCACCTTGACGCGTGTCTGGTTGCCGACCACCTCGTCGCGTTCCTTGATGGCGCCGATGCGGCGGATGTCGAGCCGCACCGAGGCGTAGAATTTCAGCGCGTTGCCGCCGGTCGTCGTCTCCGGGCTGCCGAACATCACGCCGATCTTCATACGGATCTGGTTGATGAAAACGACCATCGTGTTGGAACGCGAAATGGACCCCGTCAGCTTCCTGAGCGCCTGGCTCATCAGCCGCGCCTGCAGGCCGGGCAGCTGGTCGCCCATCTCCCCTTCGAGTTCCGCCCGCGGCGTCAGCGCGGCGACCGAATCGATGACCAGCACGTCGATGGCGCCGGAGCGCACCAGCGTGTCGCAGATTTCCAGCGCCTGCTCGCCGGCGTCGGGCTGCGAGATCAGCAGGTCGTCGACATTGACGCCGAGCTTCCTGGCATAGGTCGGGTCGAGCGCATGCTCCGCGTCGATGAAGGCGCAGATGCCGCCGGCCCGCTGCGCCTCGGCGATGGTGTGCAAAGCGAGCGTCGTCTTGCCGGAGGATTCCGGCCCGTAGATTTCGATGACCCGGCCGCGCGGCAGCCCGCCGACGCCGAGCGCCATGTCGAGGCCGAGCGAGCCGGTGGATATCGTGGCGATCTCCACCACCTTGCCGTCACGGCCGAGCCGCATGATGGAGCCCTTGCCGAACGCCCGCTCGATCTGGCTGAGCGCGGCGTCGAGCGCCTTCGATTTGTCCATCGTGTCCCTGCTGCCTTCGACGACTCGGAGCGGACTTACCATGGCATCCCCCATTGGCCTCTGGAAGGAGAGGCATGAATTGAAGCGCTGTCGCGGCTTATGTATCTGCTTTGTTCTCACCCGTCTGTCAAGAACGAAATGCGAACGCAGGTAGGATTCCGGCCCGTTCAATACTTCTCACCACGCGACCTCAAGCGCTTCGAGCCCATGAAAATGCCAAGAGTTCTTGTAGCGGAGGTTGCCGGCGAGACGAAGTCCCGGCAGGCGTGAAAAGAGGATCGGCAACGCCACCTGCATCTCCAGCCGCGCGAGCGGCGCGCCGATGCAGAAATGGATGCCAGCGCCGAAGGCGACATGCGGAAGCGGCGGGCGCGCGGGATCGAACCGCCCGGCATCTCTCCAGCGCGACGGATCGCGGTTGGCGGCGGCGAGCAGGAGCCCGATCTTCTCGCCCTTCTTCAGCGCGACGCCGCCGATCTCGAGCGGCTCCAGCGCATAGCGGTCGAAGAAATGAAGCGGCGGGTCGAAGCGGAGCGCTTCCTCCACCGTCGCCGCGGTCGATGCGTCGGTCGAGAACAGCGCCGCCGGCGATTCTCCCGATTCCAGAATCACCTTCACTGCATTGCCGATCGCATGCACGGTCGCCTCGTGGCCGGCGTTCAGGAGCTGGATCGCGCCGGCGATCAGCTCGTCCTCGGTCAGGCGGTCGCCGGCCGCTTCTGCCGCAATCAGATGCGTGATCAGATCGTCGCGCGGATTTTTTCGACGCTTGGCGACGACGCCGCGGAGGAACTCGACGAATTCAAGCGTGGCCCCGACGGCGGCGTCCTCGACCGCGCGGTCGCGTCGCGGCGTGTACATGGCGACCATCTTGTGCGACCAGCCGACGAGGCGCGGCCCCTCCGCCGCCGGCACGCCCAGAAGCTCGGCGATGATCGTGACCGGGATCGGCTCGCAGAAGGCGGCGATCAGATCGGCTCTCCCCTCGCCCTCGATGCGATCGACGAGCTGATGGGCGAGCGCGGCGATGCGCGGCCTGAGACTCTCGATCCGCCGCGAGACGAAGGCCTTGTTGACGAGGGTGCGGAGCCGCGTATGAACCGGCGGTTCGCGCGCGATCATGGTGAGATCGTCGACCGCGTAGAAGGGGCGCACGTGCTCGGCCGGCTCCGGCCAGCCCAGTTCCTGGCGCGTCGCCGCATGCAGGATTTCGCGGCCGAAGCGGCGGTCGCGGAAGACGCCGTTCACCGCCTCATAGCCGGTGAGGCACCAGAGCCCGAGCTCCTCCCAGAAGAAGACCGGCGCCGCGCGCCGGATCGCCTCGAAGGCGGCATAGGGGTCCTGGTAGAAGACCGGGTCGGAGGGATCGAGCGAGACGCGGCGGCTCTCGCGATCGATGCGCACATCGAGCCCTCTCCCGGCGGGAAGGGGTGTCGCCGAAGGCGAGAGGAGAGGGGTTGGAGCATCTGCATTTTGCACGAATCCGACCCCGAAACTGCGCCCTCATTCGGCTGCCTTGCAGCCGCCTTCTCCCACGGGGAAGGCTGGGGCACCACGTCCGCCCCTTTACGCCTCCAGCGTCTCCTTCACCGTGGTCGCCAGCTCCTTCAGCGTGAAGGGCTTCGGCAGGAACTGGAAGCTGTCGTCCTCCGGCAGGTTGCGTCCGAACGCGTCTTCTGCATAGCCCGACACGAAGATGATCTTGAGGTCGGGCTGGCGTCGGCGCAGCTCGCGCATCAGCGTCGGCCCGTCCATGCCGGGCATGACGACGTCGGAGATGACGAGGTCGACCGGCGCCTCCATCCCCTTCATCAGCTCCAGCGCCTCCGGCCCCGAGGCCGCCTCGAAGACCTTGTAGCCGCGCGCCGTCAGAGCGCGGCCGGCAAAGGCCCTGACCGCCTCCTCGTCCTCCACCAGAAGAATGCGCGCGGTGCCGGTCAGATCGGCATGCGTGGGCGGCTTCTCGCGCGCCGCCGCCTTCTCTTCCGGCTGCACCTCGTGGCGCGGCAGCAGGATGCGGAAGGTCGCCCCCTCCCCCGGCTTCGAATCGACATAGACGTAGCCGCCGGTCTGCTTGACGATACCGTAGACGGTGGAGAGGCCGAGGCCGGTGCCCTTCCCCACGTCCTTGGTGGAGAAGAAGGGCTCGAAGATCTTTTCCATCACCTCCGGCGTCATCCCGATGCCGGTGTCCGACACTTCGAGCAGCACGTATTCGCCCGGCTTGAAACCCTGCTCGCGGAACCGGTGGCTCGCCAGCACCGGCACGTTTGAGGTGGCAATCGTCAGCTTGCCGCCGTCCGGCATGGCGTCGCGCGCATTGACGGCGAGGTTCACGATCACCTGCTCGAGCTGGTTGAGGTCGGCCTTGATCGGCCAGAGGTCGCGGCCGTGCTTCACCTCGAGTTCGATCGTCTCGCCGAGCAGGCGGTCGAGCAGCACCGAGATGTCGGACAGCGCCTCGTCGAGCGCGATGACCTTCGGGCGGAGCGTCTGGCGGCGGGAGAAGGCGAGCAGCTGCCGCACCAGCCCGGCGGCGCGGTTGGCGTTCTGCTTGATGTTCATGATGTCCTGGAAGGACGGGTCGGTGGGGCGGTGGCTGGTGAGGAGAAGGTCGGAGAATCCGATGATCGCCGTCAGCATGTTGTTGAAGTCGTGGGCGATGCCGCCCGCCAGCTGGCCGACGGCGTTCATCTTCTGGCTCTGGGCGAAATTCGCCTCCAGCGCCCGCTGCTCGGTGGTCTCCAGTGCATGGATGACGGCGGCGTCCTCGTCGTCATTGGAGTCGAGGATCGGGCTCACGAAGAAGCGCGCGCTGCGATCCGGCGCCGCGGCGAGCGCTGCGTCGACGGCCGGGATCTCGCTCTGCCCGGCGATGGCGGCGTCGATGGCGGCGGCGACGCCGGCCCGGTCCGATTGCTGGACAAGGTCGGCAAGCCGCCGCCCGGCTGCGCCGTCGCGGCCGAAGAGCATCACGAAGCGGGCGTTGGTGAGGGCGATCAGCCCCTCGCGATTGACCGAAGCGATCGCCATCGGCGTGTTGTTGAAGAAGCGAGCGAAGCGCATCTCGGCGATGCGGCCGGCCTCGCGGTCGTCGGCGCGCCGCATGTCGAGGACGAGCGTGCGCGACGCGCCCACCGTCCCGTCGGGCGCGACCGGGACGCGGTGCACGAGCCGCACCGGCAGCCGGGTGCCGTCGGTGCGGACGAGATCGACGTCGAGCGTCTCGGCGCCCGACGGACTCGGGTTGGTGGCCTGGATGACGGAGAGCCCCTCCACCGTAACGATGTCGCGGATATGCGCCGCGCCGGGCTCGAACTCCGCCAGGTCGATGCCGATCCATTCGGCAAGCGTGGCGTTCAGGTAGCGGATGCGGCCGTCCGGCTCGAGGGAGAAGAAGCCGGCGGGCGCGTGGTCGAGGTAGTCGATCGCGTTCTGCAGCTCCTGGAAAATATTCTCCTGATGCTCGCGGTCGCGCGTGATGTCGCCGACGAGCCAGCCGATCTGGCCGCTCTCCCCGCCCGCCGGGCTGACCCGCACGCGGTACCAGCGCGCGCCGTTGGAGCGCCCGCCGATGCCGCCCGGCATGCGGATCTCCTCGGTCGCCCGGCGGCCCTGATCGGCGGCGACGGCGAGCCGGTGGACGGCTTCCGCCGCGTCCGGATTATCGGAGAAGATGCGCTCGATCGAACGGAGGTCGCCGTTTTCGGCCGCCCCCGTATGCTTCAGGAATGCGGCATTCGCCCAGAGCGGCGTGCCGTCGGCCGCCGTCATCAGCACGCCCTCGGCCATGTTCTCCAGGAAGGCCTCGGCGGCGCGGCCGGCATGGGCCGGCGCCCGCGGCGCCTGGGTGACGCGCAGGATGCCGGCGGCGGCGGCGAGCAGGGCGACGACCCCGACGGTCGACAGGATGCCGAGACTGGCAAGCACCACGAGATTTGCGATGCCGGCCGGCAGGAACACGTAGCTGGTCGCGGCCGCCACCAGGAGGAGGATGAGCCCGGCGACGAGTACAAGACTGCCCTGACCGGATCGTGCCCCGCTCATCCGCCCGATCCCGCCCTGCCGCATTGCCGCCGATCCCTGAGGCAACTTATCCGATTCGCTTGGTCGGACGCCGTTCACCTTGTCCGCTTGCACCGCGCTTTTCAACTTTCGGGGGGATTCCGCCGGACATCCGCCGGACACGGTCGGACACGACCAATCATTTGAACCGGAAGGCCGTTCCGGCTATTTTCCTTTTCGGTGTGGCCTGCCGCACGCAGGGAGGCGTCGATGTTTGGTGAAATCGGCATGCCCGTTTGGGCGGCGGCTGGGGCTGTGCTCGTCGTGGCCGTCCTCGCTCTCCTGCTCTGGCGTTTCCGTATCTTCTCCCGCTCCGCGTCGGGCTCGGACGGCCGGTCGGCCGGCCCGAACCGCGGCCGTGTGGAGGTGCTGGAGACCACCGTGCTCGATGCCGAGCGCCGCCTCGTCCTGATCCGCTGCGACAAGATCGAGCATCTCGTTATGGTGGGCGGTCCCGCCGATATCGTCGTGGAGAACGACGTTCGGCGCGTGCGGGGCCCGGAAGCGGGACCGGCCCGAAGCCCGGCCGAACCGGCGGTCGCGCTCCTCCGGGGGGGCGAGCCGGCCGTGCCCGCCGCCGACCAGCGCGCTTCCGGCGGTTCGCGCGCGGCCGCGGCGCCGCCGCGTACGAACGTCCCCGCCGTCCTCGCGGCGACCGGCCGCCCCGCGGCCGACAAGGGCGCGCACGCCGCCGCCGCACGCGCCGAGGATGCACCGCAACACCGTCCGGCGCGGCCGCACGCCCCGGAACCGACCATCGGGCGCCGCCAAGAGTCGGATATGGCGCCGCAGCGGCGCGCGCCGCAGATGACGGGCGCGCCCGCCGTGCAGCACGCCCGCGGCCTTCCGCCGCCGCAGGGCAACGGTCGCGAACCGGAAAGGGCGGCGAGTCTGCCGGCAGCGCATGTGCCCTGGCCGGAGGCGGATTCGATCGAGAGCGAGATCGTCGCGGCGCTCCGCTCGGACGCCGGCGAGCGGCAGGCCAAAGGCATCCAGCGCCGCGACGCGCCGCCGCCGAAGGAGACCACTCTCGGCGACCTCGCCGACCGGCTGGAGGAGGCGCTCGCTCAGGAGGTTCGCGCGACCGGGCTGGACCGCAGAGAACTCGACCTCGATCTCGACGCCTTCGACCGGGAGCTGTCGGGCGAGGAGCAGGAGTGGGAGCCGGCGCGGCCGGCCGAGCCGTCCAGGTCGCTCGACATCAGGCGGGCGCCGGAGGCAAAGCGCGGCCCGGAGCTGCGCAAGCCGGCGGAGCAGAAGGAGCGCCCGGCGCAACCGGCGCAGAAGGAGCGCGCCGAGCCCGTCCGGCCGGCGCCGGCCGCTCCCGAGCCGGAGGCAAAGCGCGAAC
>DASWJZ010000101.1:0-18421 GCA_036396875.1 Propylenella sp. | reverse complement strand
TCCGGCTCTTCAGCGGGTCGGCATCGATGTGCAGGATGCGGGCGCCCTTCCCCGGCCGGTTGACGACCGGAATCCAGGGCACGTCGCTGTCGATGACCAGCACCAGATCGGCTTCGGCGAGCGCATCGTTCTGGGTCGGCTCATTCCATTGCTGCCCCTGATACAGGCGGTCGGAAGCGGGGAAGTTCATATGGCTCGGGCACGATTCGAGCACGCCGAGGCCGAGCCGCCCGGCGAGCCGCTGGAGCTCATCCACGGCGGCCGGATTGCGGCCGAGGTAGGTGGTGACGACAAGCGGCCGCCGGGCGCTTCTGAGAGCGCCGGCGATATCCTGCGCGTCAGCCGCGGCGAGCGCCGAGGGCGCAAGCGGGCGCCAGCGCGCCATGTCGACATCGACGCGCGACGTTTCCTCTTCCATCGCCTCGCGCGCGCACATCAGATAGACGGGGCCGCGCGGGTCGCTGTGAGCGATCTGCAGGGCGCGGTGGACGATCTGCTTCACGTTGGCGCCGGTGCGGATCTCGTTGTCGTATTTCATGTAGCCGCGCACGATGCCGCGCTGGTCGGAGACATCCTGCAGCCACTGGATGAATTCGTTGCGGCTCCCTTTCAGTTCGCCCTCCTGCGTGAAGGGAGACGCGCCGGCGACGATGAGGGCGGGAGCGCGGGCGTTGGCGGCGTTGTGCACGGCGCCCGCAAGCGACTGGGTGCCGCATTCCACATGCACGAGCACCGCCTGGGCGCGGCCGGATACCTGCGCATGCCCCTGCGCGGCGGAGAGCGCCACCATCTCGTTCGGAGAGGTGATCAGGTCCGGCGCCGGACGCCCCTTCGCTCGCGCCTCGGCCAGCGCCTCGATGAGGCCGGGATGATCGCTGCCAAGATTGGCGAAGATATAGGAAACGCCGGCCTCGACGAGCGCTTCGAGCAAGGCATGGCTTGTAGTGTAGAGGCCCATTTCATTCCGCCGCCTGGCGCGCCGGGGCGCCCGGCTGGATCCAGGTGTTCGACGTCCAGCCCGCCTCGTCGTAGTCGCCCATGCATTGGTCGACGAGACCGGTCATGCGCTCCATCAGTCCGGAGCGCTGCGCGGCGGTCAAAGTCTGGATGCGGATATCTTCGTGGTTGCCGGCATAGTTCCGCTCGTAGAGCTCGTGCCGCCCACCGAATTCGGTGCCGATGGCGTCCCAGAGCAGCTTCAGGATCTTGATGCGCTCGCGATGGCCGATGCCGTTCGAGCCGCGCACGTATCGGGCGAGGTAGCGGTCGATCTCGGGATTGTCGAAATCGCGCGCCGAGGAGGGAAGATAGATGAGCGCCGAGGCCACGATCTTCTCGACGATCTCCCGGATGCGCGCGTAGACGTCGCCGCCGAACGCGCGGTAGGCCATCGCCGCCTCGATATTCGGAAGCACCGTGCCGTTCACCCAGTCCTGCGGCTTCAGCGTCATGGCGTCGGACAGCGACCAGAACAGGTTGCGCCAGGCGACGATCTCGCCGAGCAGCGCCTGGTTGCCGCGGAACACGTCCGCGCCGGTGGCGTGCAGCGCCTTGGCGACGAGGCCCGCGAGGAAGTCGAGCTTAACCGCGTAGCGGGTGCAGCCCTGGAAGCAAAAGCCCTGCAGGAAGCCGGACTGCGGATAGAAGCTGCGGATGCGGTTCACGTCGCGATGGATGAGCACGTCCTCCCAGGGGACGAGCACGTTGTCGAGCACGAAGATCGCGTCGTTCTCGTCGAAGCGGCTCGACAGCGGATAGTCGAACGGGGTACCGACCGTGGCGGCGATCCGCTCGTAGGAATTGCGGCAGAAGAGTTTTACGCCGGGCGTGTCGAGCGGCAGGATGAACATGATCGCGAGATCGAGATCGTCGGTCGCGGTCGCGGCGTTCTGGCCGATGAAATTGTAGTGCGTCAGCGCCGCCGCGGTGGCGACCACCTTGGCGCCGGAGACGACGACGCCGGCATCCGTTTCCTTCTGGATCGTGACGTAGACGTCCTTCACCCGGTCGGTCGGCAGCGACCGGTCGACCGGCGGGTTGACGATCGCATGGTTCATGAAGAGCACGGCTTCCTGGGCTCGGGTGTGCCAGGCGCGGGCGTTGTCGGCGAACTTGCCGTAATACTCGGCATTGGCGCCGAGCGTGTTCATCAGCGAGGCCTTGTAGTCCGGCGTGCGGCCCATCCAGCCGTAGGTCATGCGCGACCATTCGGCGATGGCGCGCTGCTGTCCCTGCATGTCCTCGCGCGACCGCGCGGGGCGGAAATAGCGGTGCGTGTAGCCGCCGCTGCCGGTGTCGGTGGCGACTGTCAGCACGTCCTTCCGCGCCGGTTCGTGCAGCGCGTCGTAGATGCGGGCGATCGAGCGGGCAGCATTGCGGAACGCGATGTGCGTGGTCACGTCCTTGACGCGCTCGCCGTCGATGTAGACCTCGCGGCCGAGCTGCAGGCTTTCCAGATATTCCGCTCCGGTGAACGGCCGGGCCTTGTCGTTCCGGATGTCTTCCGGGCGCATCGCATCCTCCCGATTCTGCCGCGCGGCGCGGCCGACCCGAGGGAAGCGCAACCGCCCGGCGCTCGCAACCCCGCGCCGCGAACGCCGCGGCGCGCATGACCGAGAATCCGCATCGCCCGCCGAAGAGCGGGGCAAGCTCCGGCGCCCGCCGAATCCGGTCCCCCAGTTTCACTCCGTTCCGCGCTGCTGCGGCCGGCTAGGAACTCCGATCAGAAGCCGCTTGCAAAACCGCCTCTCCCCTCCTAATCTGCAACCGGTTGCGTATCGCAATCAGTCTGACGGGAGAAGCGGCATGCCTGAGGGTGCCTCGCCGAAGACCTATCACGGCAGCTGTCATTGCGGCGCCGTTCGCTTTGCTGTCGACCTCGACCTGTCGGCGGGCACGAGCAAGTGCAACTGCTCGATCTGCACCAAATCGCGGTTCTGGAAGGCGATCGTCAAGGAGGACGCGTTCAGGCTGCTGGGAGGCGGGGACGCGCTGACGGACTACCAGTTCGCCGGCGCCACCGGGGCCGGCATCCACCATCTTTTCTGCGGCCGCTGCGGGGTGAAGCCGTTCGGCCGCGGCCACATGGAGGGTTTCGGGAGCTTCTACGGCATCAACCTCGCCTGCCTCGACGATGCGACCGACGAGGAGCTGGCGGGCGCGCCGGTCAGCTATGAGGACGGCCGGCATGACGACTGGCGGTCGCCGCCCGCCGTGACGCGCTATCTCTGACGCGCGATCGAGCAAGGAACCTCGTCTTGTCCCTGCGCCTCTACTTCCATCCCCTCGCGTCCTTCTGCTGGAAGGCGCTGATCGCCCTTTACGAGAACGGCACGCCGTTCGAACCACGCATCGTCGACCTTGCCGACGAGGCCGCGCGTGCGGAGTTCCTCAAGCTCTGGCCGATCGGAAAGTTTCCGGTGCTCACCGACGATGCGGCGGGCCGGACGATCCCGGAATCGACGATCATCATCGAGTACCTGGCGCAACACTATCCGGGCGGCGTCGAGCTTCTGCCGAAGGACAGGGACCTGGCCCGCCGGACGCGCTTCCGTGACCGCTTCTACGATCTCTATGTGCATGAGCCGATGCAGAAGGTCGTCACCGACAAGCTGCGGCCAGCGGGGAAAAGCGATCCGCACGGTGTGGAGCTGGCGAAGGCGCTGCTGCGGACCAGCTACGCCATGATCGAGCAGGACATGGAGGGCAAGACCTGGGCGATGGGCGACAGCTTCACGCTGGCCGACTGCGCCGCGGCTCCGGCGCTGTTCTATGCGAACGAAGTCGTCCCTCTTGCAGGCAGCGAGACCAACGTAGCCGGTTACCTGGAGCGGCTGAAGGAACGTCCGTCCTTCGCGCGCGTGCTCAAGGAAGCCGAGCCCTACTTCGGATTGTTTCCCGGGTGACGGCGGTCGGCCGCCGGGGTGACGACCGAACCCGCGCCAGAGGAGAGACCCGCAAATGTCGACGAGCACAATCCCGCACCCGCCGATCGTTTCGCATGATGAATGGCTCGCCAGGCGGATGGAGCTTCTCGCGCGCGAAAAGGAACTGACCAGGCACGGCGACCGGGTCAACGCCGGGCGCCGCCGACTGCCCATGGTGAAGATCGAAAAGGACTACGTCTTCGACGGCCCGAACGGCAAGACAGGACTCAAGAACCTTTTCGAGGGACGGCGCCAGCTCGTCGTCTATCACTTCATGTTCGATCCGGCCTGGACCAGGGGCTGCTCGGGCTGCACCGGATATGTTGACGCGCTGGGAGACCTGTCGATGCTCGCCGACCGCGACACGACGTTCGCGCTCGTGTCCCGCGCGCCGCTTGCCAAGCTCGAAGCCTACAGGGCCGAGAGAGGTTGGAACTTCCCCTGGTTCTCCTCGTTCGGCAGCGATTTCAACTACGACTTCCACGTCACGCTGGACGAGAGCGTCGCGCCGGTCGAATACAACTATCGCAGCAAGGCCGAGATGGAGGCGGGCAAGGTTCCGAATGCGTCAGCGGGCGAGGCACACGGCCTGAGCGTTTTCTTCCGGCTCGGCGACGGCGTCTTCCACACCTACTCCACCTATGCGCGCGGCGCCGAATCCCTGACCGATGCCTATAGCGTCCTCGATACGACACCCTACGGACGGCAGGAAGATTTCGAGGATTCGCCTGCCGGCTGGCCGCAGAAACCGACCTACGGATAGAATCCGCGCCTCGCTCGCTTCGCTGATCCGGGCCGCATGGCTGAAGCGCGTCAGCTCGCGAGCCAGCGCGGCAGCGCCAGCGTAATGATTGGAAACGCCACCAGCAGCGCCACGCGGACGACCTCGGAGGCGAAGAACGGCAGGACGCCCTTGAAGGTTTCCCGCATCGGGATGTCGGGCGCCAGCGAGTTGATGATGAAGACATTCAGCCCGACCGGCGGCGTGATCAATCCGAGCTCCACCACGATCAATGTGATGATGCCGAACCAGAGCTTCAGGTCGTCCGCCGAAAGCCCGTAATCCAGCCCGGCCACCACCGGCCAGAAGAACGGCGTCGCCAGGATGATCATCGACAGACTGTCCATCAGGCAGCCGAGGATCAGGTAGATGACGATGATGAGACACAGGATCGCCAGCGGCGACAGCCCGCTCGAATGCAGGAAGGCGGCGGCGGCCTGCGGTACCCCGGCGCGCGACATGAAGATGGCGAGGAGCGCCGCGCCGAGGAGGATGAGATAGACCATCCCGGTCGTGCGCGCCGTCTCCAGGATGGCGTCGATGGAATCCTGCAGGGAGAGACGGCGAAGGCCGTATCCATAAAGCGCGACCAGGAAGGCGCCGATCGCGGCGGCCGGAGTCGGGTTGTAGAGCCCGGCATAGATGCCGCCGATGACGATGCCGAATATGGCCAGGATGGGGAGGACGCCGAGCGTCGCCTCGAACCGCTCGAGGCCCGACACGCGCCCGCCGGCCGGGCCGGCCCGCGGCCGGAGGGCGACCACGATCGCGATCGTGACGATGAACAGGAGCACCGCCAGCAGCCCCGGCATCAGCGCCGCCATGAACAACGTGACGATGTTCGCCTCGACAATGATCGCGTAGACGATGAGCACGATCGATGGCGGGATGAGGATGCCGAGCGTGCCGCCGGCGGCGAGCGTGCCGGTCGCCAGCGAAGGCGCATAGTTCAGTCGGCGCAGTTCGGGAAGCGCCACGCGCCCCATGGTGGAGGCGGTCGCCAGCGACGAGCCGCAGACCGCCCCGAAGCCGCCGCAGGCGGCCACCGCCGCCATCGCGACGCCGCCGCGCAGGCGCCCGAACCACGCATTGGCGCCGCGGAAGAGGTCGCGGCTCAGCCCGCAGCGCGCCGCCAGGCTCCCCATGAGGATGAACATGGGCAGCACCGAGAGGTCGTAGATGGAGAATTGCGCGTAGGCGAGGTCCTTCAACTGGAACATCACGATCCGCGGGCCGTCGAGCAGGCTGGTCCCGGCGATCCCGACCAGGATCATCGCATAGGCGATCGGGACGCGGACGACGATCAGCACGAGCATGGCGATCAGGCCGGCCGTACCGATGGCGATGCTTGAACCCATGCCGCCCCGCCGGATCGAGCGCCGCTGTCAGGCCGCCGGAGC
Organism: Propylenella sp.; assembly: GCA_036396875.1. Taxonomy (GTDB): domain Bacteria; phylum Pseudomonadota; class Alphaproteobacteria; order Rhizobiales; family Afifellaceae; genus DASWJZ01. Next base: position 12,314 of record DASWJZ010000101.1, on the reverse strand, counting down.
GGCCTGACGCAGGCCGCGCAGGCCCTCGCCCGCGGTGATGAGCGCGGCGACGAGCAGCAGCGCCAGCGAGACGAGCGCGGGCGGAAACGCCGTCCACAGGGCGACCGGAACGGACACCATGTATTCCGGATAACGGAGGTAATCGAGCATGCCGAGCCACATCTGCCGCATCAGCAGGACGGCAAGGCCGGCGGCAAGCAGCGACGAGAACAGAACCATCGCCGACTTCGCCCGGTCGCTCATCCGCTCGGTGAAGATGTCGACCGTGATGTTGGAATAGGTGAGCTGACAATAGGGCAGGAAGGCGAAGGCAGCGATGGCGACGCCGTGCTTGACGATCTCGAAGTCCCCCGGGAAGGGCCGGTCGAGGAAAAGGTTCGAGACCGCGCTCGCCGCCGTCATGACGACCAGGCCGACGAGCATCAGCCCGCCGAGCAGGGCCCAGTAGCGGATCGCGCCCCGGGCGAGGCCGAGAGCGCCCGCCCGGCGGATCGGGCCTTCCGCGCGGCCGGCCACCCGGCGGCGCCTAGTTCTGCTTGTGCCGTGCGATCGCGGCGCGCGCCTCCTCGACCAGCGCCTTGCCGTCAACGCCCTTGGCGGTGACCTCGTCGATCCAGCGCTGGACGACAGGCTCCAGCGCGGCGCGGAACTTCGCCATCTCCTCTTCCGTCAGCGTGATCAGCTCGTTGCCGGCATCCGTCGCGATCTTGATGCCGCCCTCTTCGGAGTCCCGCCAGATCTCGCCGACCTCGCGCGCAAACGCCTCGCCGGAATTCTTGCTGACGACCTCCTGCAGGTCCGGCGGGAGAGATTCCCAGGTCCCCTGGTTCATCGATATCTGGAACGTGGAGGTGCCGAAGCGTTCGTGATCGGGCCCCTCGATCTGGTACTGGGTCATATCCTGGATCTTCAGCGCCGGAATGATCTCCCAGGGGATCAGCGCCCCGTCGACGACGCCGGTGGCGAGCGCTTGGGGGAGGTCCGGCACGGGCATGCCGACGGGGGTCGCGCCCAGCGCTTCGAGAACCCAGGCGCCTGTCCGGGTCGGGATGCGTATTTTCAGGCCCTTCAGGTCGTCCGGCGTGCGCACCAGCTTGTCCACCGTCTGTATGCCCTGGCCGGCATGAACGTGCAGCACAATCACGTGCAGCCCGTCATATTCCTCCGCCAGATGCTTCTCGAACATCTCCCTCATGGCGAGGTTGGTCGCCACCGTGTCGCTTACGAAGATCCCCGGCAGCTCAAAGACTTCCGTGCGGGGGAAGAGTTCCGGCGTGTAGCCGTTCAGGGTCCAGACGATGTCGACCACGCCATCGCGCACCTGGCGGATGAGCTGCGGCGGCGCACCGCCGAGCGACATCGAGGGATAGATCTCGATCCTGATGCGGCCGCCGGAATCCGCCTCGACCCGCTTTGCCCAGGGCTCCAGCATCTGCGTATGGGCCGGCGCCTTGGGGCCGAGAAAGTGATGCAGCTTCAGCGTGAATTCCGGCTCCTGCGCGGAGGCGATCGCGCCGAGCCCGAAAAGCGCCGCCGCGGCGAGTAGCAGTCTCTTCATTCTTGTCCTCCCCTGGCGCCCGCGACGGAGCGCGCTGTCTCCGACCGGTTCAGCGGTCCTCTTTCGGCGGCGCCAAACGATTGCACGCGGCCTCGTGGGACTATGTCGCAGGCCGGCAGGCGATTCAAGGAAACGGCAGGCGCGCCGCCACGGCGGCGACGGCGTCAGCGTCTGCCGCCTTCGCCGCCAGGCCCGGTCGCTCGAGCGGCGAATGCGACGCGGACGGCGGCCGGCAGCCTGACCGGTCGGTTCTGCCGGCCGACCGCCGCCACCGTGACGGTCGCCTTGATGAGAACCGCCTCGCCGAGCACCACCTCCTGGCTGAGGACGAGGCGCGCGCCCCGCGCCGCCTCGGTTGTCGTGCGGATGACCAGCACGTCGTCGATCGACGCGGGCCTGAGAAAATCGATCTCCATGTGCCGGACGGCGAAGGTCAGGCCTTCGCCCGCCAACTCGGCGTGATGGACGCCGAGCAGCCGGAGATAATCGGAGCGGCCGCGCTCCATGAATTGGAGGTAGCGCGCATGGTAGACACGGCCGGAAAAATCCGTGTCCTCGAAATAGACGCGCTGGCGAAGCTCGTGCCCGGTTGCGGTCAACCGGCCGGCGATCGGATCGGCATCCATCGGCGGCTCGTCTAGCAACACATCGGGCCGAAGCGCAAACCGGCGCGGGCGGCGTCCGGCCGGACCGGCGGACGCGACGTCAGCCGCCCGCGGCCGTCGTCTTCCGGGTCCGGCCCTGCGTCCCCGCTGCGCGGTCGAAGAGACGAGGGAATCTTCGCTGCAGCGCCTTCCATCGCATATAGCGGCGCAGGCGCGAGATGAAGCGGTTGAGCATTTTCAGGTGCGCCAGGCGCTCCTCGAGCGACTGAAGATCGTTCGCATCCTTGAGTCGCTGCAGCTCCGCCCTCAGGAGATCGCCATTCTTGCGGCCGAGCATGTCGGCGACTTCGGCGAGGAAGGCCGCCTCCGCGGCAAGGACAGGGGGGCGGCCTTCGAACGACTGCATGTAGAGCCGTTGCACGACGCTGCTTGGAACGTCGAGCTCGGCCTTGATGGCGTTCAGCCAGCTGAGCGTCGCGAAATCGAGACGGGTGTTGGCCCATTGAGCCGGCAGCTTCGCCGTCAGTCCAATATCTTGATCGAGCAAAGCGACGCTGTCGTCGTCGCTTCCGAGATCGTGGCGGATGACGTTCTCCGCCCCGAAGACCGATGCAAAGCGTCCGGCAATGTCCACTCGTCCCAGGCGTTTGAGTTGCCCCGCGAGAACCGACGGCGTGATGTAGCTCCCTCGTCCCTTCATTCTTTCCGAAGCGCGGGACCGGACATGGTCGAAGTAGCGCCGGAAGAACACGACCACCACCGGAGCGAATCCCGCGGCAAGAAGCGCGTCGCGAAGGACGGCGATCTTGCCGCCCGGCAGCTGCGATATATTCTCGCCGCTCAGAATGACGGTGTGGCACTTCGCACTGACCGCCTCCTCGCGAATGCCGCGAAGCAAGGACGCGAGACCCTCTGGCTCCGCCCGCAACACCAGGTCCACGATCGCGGAGTGCTGAAAGCTCCACCGCTCGAACCGGCCCAGCGGATAGAGGAATCCATGTTCTTTCAGACTTTCGGCGTTTTCGGACAGGCGCGTCTGGATGGACGTCGAACCGGTCTTGTGCGCGCCGATATGGAGGAATAGCCGCAGCTTTCGCGACCCGTCCTCGCCTCCCGCGTTCAATGGTCCGGTACTCCCTCGGCCTTGCTCAAATCCGCGCTGCCGCAGCGCCGCAGGTCAGACACCGTCCTCATCGCCGGGATCGGCAAACAGACCGGGCTGCAGAATATCGGGGCGGACCGGCGCAGCAAGCCCCAGATGCGCGAAGGCCTTCGCCGTCAGCAGCCGCCCGCGCGGCGTGCGCTGGAGGAAACCCTGCTGGATGAGATAGGGCTCGACGATGTCCTCGATGGCGTCGCGCGGCTCCGACAGCGCCGCCGAGATCGTTTCGATGCCGACCGGACCGCCGGAAAAGTTCTCCGCGATCATCGAAAGGTAGCGCCGGTCGAGCGAATCGAGACCGTGCGCGTCGACCTCGAGCGCGATCAGCGCGTGATCGGCGATCGCGCTGGTGATCTCGCGCGCCCCGTCCACCGCGGCGAAATCCCGCACTCGCCGCAGGAGGCGCCCGGCGACGCGCGGCGTGCCGCGCGAGCGGCGGGCGATCTCCCTGGCGCCCGATTCGGTGATCGGCGCGCCGAGAATGCGCGCCCCGCGGCGCACGATCTGCTCAAGTTCGGTATCGGTATAGAATTCGAGCCGGACCGGAATGCCGAACCGGTCGCGGAGCGGCGTCGTCAGCAGCCCCAGCCGCGTCGTCGCCCCGATCAGGGTGAAGCGCGAGAGATCGATGCGGACGGAGCGCGCCGCCGGCCCCTCGCCGATGATCAGGTCGAGCTGGTACTCCTCCATCGCGGGATAGAGGATCTCTTCCACCGCCGGCGACAGACGGTGAATCTCGTCGATGAAGAGGACGTCGCGGTCTTCGAGGTTGGTGAGGAGGGCGGCGAGGTCGCCCGCCTTGGCGATCACCGGACCGGAGGTGGCGCGGAAATTGACGCCGAGTTCGCGCGCGACGATCTGCGCCAGCGTTGTCTTGCCGAGCCCCGGCGGTCCGACGAAGAGCACGTGGTCAAGCGCCTCGGCGCGCGCCCGCGCCGCCTCGATGAACACCGACAGATTGGCGCGCGCACGCGCCTGGCCGACGAAATCGCCGAGCCGCTGCGGCCGCAACGTGGCGTCTTCATCCTCGCCGCGCTTCTCCGCCGCGACGAGCCGCCCGGGGCTCAATGCGACAGCTCCCGGAGTCCGAAGCGGATCAGCGAAGCCGTCTCGGCGCCCTCGCCTGCTTCACGCAGCGCGGCGGCGATCGCGGCGGCCGCTTGGGTCTGTCCGTAGCCGAGATTGACGAGCGCCGATACGGCCTCGCTCGCCGGCCGCGGGGCCACCTTGTCGGAGAGCTCCCCCTGCAGGCGGATGACGCCCATGTCGATGCCGACGAGGGCCGGCGCCCGGTCCTTGAGTTCGGAGGCGATGCGGGCAGCGACCTTCGGCCCCACCCCCGGCGCGCGCGCGATCGCCGCCTTGTCGCCGAGCGCCACGGCGGACGCCAGCTCCGTCGGCCTCAGCGTCGCGAGAACCGCGAGCGCCACCTTCGGGCCGACCCCCTGCACGACGATGAGCAGGCGGAACCACTCGCGCTCGACCTCCGACATGAAGCCGATCAGCCGGATCTGATCGTCCCGGATCTGCGTCTCGATGAAGAGCGTCGCCGCCTCGCCGCGTCCGGGCAGCGCCTCAAGCGTCCGCGCCGAGCAATGCACGACGTAGCCGACGCCATGCACGTCGACGGTCACCCAGTCCGCCCCGAAGGAATCCACGATGCCTGAAAGCTTGCCGATCACGGGTGAGTTTCCGGAGCTGTCATCCTGAGTGCGGGAAATAGGTGCGAAAGCGCGCCGTGTCGCGTGTCAACAATCGGTAGCCTCGCACCTCTACATGGGCGCCGATATGAGAATAGGGCGGGGGCGCGGAGCGATTGCCGCCGGAGTCGCGATACTCTGTCAAGCGGATTGCTTCTTGAGGGCCAAGGCAACCGTCCCCCGGTGGTGCGCGTGGCAGATGGCGACGGCGAGCGCGTCGGCCGAATCGTCGCCGTCGAACTCGGCGCGCGGCAGCAGCACCTGCACCATCATCCGGATCTGGCCCTTCTCGGCATGGCCGGCGCCGACCACCGCCTTCTTCACGGCGTTCGGCGCATATTCCGCGACTCGGATGCCGGCGCGCGCCGGAACCAGCAGGGCAACGCCGCGCGCTTGGCCGAGCTTCAGCGTCGCCGCCGCGTCGCGATTGACGAAGGTCGCCTCGACCGCCGCCTCGTCGGGTACGAATTTCTCGACCACGAGCACGAGCGCGTCATGGATGGCGCAGAGTCTGTCGGCCAGCAGCGCCGTTTCGGCCACGCGGATGGTCCCCGCCGCCACGAAGGAGAGCCGCGAGCCGAGCGATTCCACGACGCCCCAGCCGGTGCGTCTCAGGCCTGGGTCGATCCCGATGATGCGAATCGCGCGCTGCACGCAGCAAGGATAAGCGGGGCGGTGCCGCGCTGGATATGGCGAAAAACGCTTGGCCGCTTCAAGTGTTGCTGAACGCCGGCAGCACAACCGCTTGATTAGGGTGGCGTTTCCGGTACAAACCAATGTAGGCGGTTTGGGAAAGTGCCGCCCGGGGGGCGCTATGGCGTCGGCGACGGAACAGGCGATGAGGCGGCTGGAGGCGGCGCTGCAGAGCCTTGAACTCGCCATTCGGGATCGCCTGTCGCAGAGCGGCGGCGCGGAGGGTCTGGCCGAGGAGGTGCAGATGCTCACCGCCGACCGGGCCAAGCTCGCCGAAAATCTCGATCAGGCGCAGGCGCGTGCGGCGCGGCTCGAAGGCGTGAGCCGCGACGTCTCGCGCCGGCTCGATCAGGCGATCGAGGCGGTGCGTGCGATCCTTGAGGCGGAGGAGGAGACGTCCTGATGGCGCAGGTGAACCTCACCGTGAACGGCCGCGTCTACCGCATGGCGTGCGAGGACGGGGAGGAGGAGCACGTCCTGCAGCTCGGCCAGCGCTTCGACGAGGCGATCAACGAGCTGCGCGGCGCGCTCGGCGAGATCGGCGACCAGCGCCTCATGGTGATGGCCGGCATCCTCATGACCGACCGGCTCGACGATGCGGAGCGGCGGGTGAAGCGCCACGATCAGGAGGTGCAGAGCCTGAAGGACAGCCGCACCAATGCGGCGATGCGGATCGAGGGCCTGGAGGAACGCTTCGCGCAGGCGCTTGTCGGCGCGGCGGAGCGGATCGAGCGCATCGCCGAGCGCCTGCACGGACTGCCACGCGCGCCGGAGGCCTGATCGCCGGGCATCCCAGGGGAGGCGACGCCCTTGCCACGTTCCGCCTACAACGACGAACTCGCAAGAAACCCGGCCAACTTCCAGCCGCTCACGCCGCTCGCCTTCCTGGAGCGGTCGGCAACCGTCTTTCCCGGCCATGTCGCGGCGATCCACGGCCGGCAGCGCCTGTCATATGCTGAATTCTACGCCCGGGCGCGCCGTCTCGCGGCGGCGCTCGCGGGATTGGGGATCGGCGTCGGCGACACCGTCTCGGCGATGCTTGCCAACACGCCGCCGATGCTTGAGGCGCATTACGGCGTCCCGATGGCCGGCGCCGTGCTGCACGCCATCAATACGCGCCTCGATGCGGCGGTCGTCGCCTTCCAACTCGACCATTCGGAATCGAAAGTCGTGATCGTCGACCGCGAGTTCTCCGGCATCATGGCGGAGGCGCTTCAACGGGCGCGCGCAAAGCCTTTTGTCATCCACTATGACGACCCCGATTACCCGCCGGACGCACCGGTTGGGAAGGGCGAGCCGATCGGCCAGGCCGATTACGAGGCCTTTCTCGCTCGCGGCGACCCGAATTTCGCCTGGCAGATGCCCGGCGACGAATGGGACGCCATCAGCCTGAACTACACCTCGGGCACCACTGGCAACCCGAAGGGCGTCGTCTACCACCATCGCGGCGCCGCCCTGATGTGCTACGCGAATGCGCTCGCCTCCGGCTTTCAGCGCCACCCCGTCTATCTGTGGACGCTGCCGATGTTCCACTGCAACGGCTGGTGCTTTCCCTGGTCGGTCTCGGCGGTGGCGGGAACGCATGTCTGCCTCAGATGGGTGCGGGCGAAGGCGATCTACCGGGCGATCGCGGAGCACGGCGTCACCCATCTTTGCGGCGCGCCGATCGTGATGGCGACGCTGATCGATGCGGCGGAGGCGGAGAAGCGGCCGTTCGCCGGAACCGTGCAGTTCATGACCGCCGCGGCGCCGCCGCCGCAGGCGGTGCTCGCCGCCATGGCCGAGGCCGGCTTCGCGGTGACGCACGTCTACGGGCTGACCGAGACCTATGGGCCGGCGGTCGTCAACGAATGGAAGGCGGAATGGGAGGCCCTCGACGGTCCCGGACGCGCCGCGAAGAAGGCGCGGCAGGGCGTGCGCTATCCGGCGCTGGAGGGTCTCGCCATGATGGACCCGGACACGATGGCGCCGGTGCCGGCGGACGGCGGCGCGCTCGGCGAGGCCTGCTTCCGCGGCAACATCGTCATGAAGGGCTATCTGAAGAACCCCGAAGCCACGCAGGAAGCTTTCGCCGGCGGCTGGTTCCATTCCGGCGATCTCGGCGTGATGCATCCGGACGGCTACATCCAGCTCAAGGACCGCTCGAAGGACATCATCATCTCCGGCGGCGAGAACATTTCTTCGATCGAGGTGGAGGACGCGCTCTACAGTCATCCCGCCGTGGCGGCCGTGGCGGTAGTCGCCAAGCCCGACGAGAAATGGGGGGAGACCCCCTGCGCCTTCGTCGAGCTGAAGCCGGGCGCGGCGGCGACGGCGGAGGAGCTGATTGCGCATGCGCGCCGGCATCTCGCCCACTACAAATGCCCCCGCCACGTCGTGTTCGCCGAGATCCCGAAGACATCGACAGGAAAGATCCAGAAGTTCAGGCTCAGGGAAATGGCGAAGGCGATCTGACGCGCTTTCAGGGGAGAAACCTGCCGCCGATGGCTCGCAGGCGAAGGATCGAAATTGCGAAGGCGACAAGAAAGCGAAGGGCGCCCTCCGGGCGCCCCGACGCAGAGGGCGCCGAAGCGCCCATGACACTCAAAACCTAGTGCATCAACTCCTCATCGTGTCTCAACTTCGCGATTTCATCCTTGATCTGCAGCTTGCGTCGCTTCAGCGCGGTGACTTCGATGTCGTCAAAGCCGGGATGCGCCTGGGCCTCCTGAATCTCCCGCTTCAACGCCTCGTGGCGCCGTTCGAGTTCCGCAAGATGCGATTCGACGGACATTCGCGCCTCCATGTCGGTTGGGACCTTTTCAGGATGTCACAAACCGCCATTTTTGTCGAACGGTTCCATGGTTACTCTTCCGTTGCGGAACCGTCCGGTCGGTCGTTCCGTCCGGCCCCGGTTTTGTGGTATCATTCCCCTACGGCAGCCAGCGACAGGCAGCGGGATGGATGACGACGGACGGGTGGTTGAGGTCAGCGACTCCGCGGTCCGTTACGAGCTTGCCCGGCTCCGGCAGGAGCACCGCGATCTCGACAGCGCGATCGAAGCCCTGCAGGCGCAGCCGCATCCCGACAATCTCCAGATCCAGCGTCTGAAGAAGCGGAAGCTGGTCCTGAAGGACCGGATTTCGGCGCTTGAGGACAAGCTCTTGCCGGATATTATCGCCTGAGGCGCGTTTGCCGGGCAAAAGCCCGCCGTCCGCGCCGGATTTCGCCCGTCGCCGCCGCCCTTCTTTCCGCATTTTCCACAGGTAGACGAATATGGATCGGTCCCCGCCCCCGGTCGCCATCGTGATGGGAAGCCAGTCCGACTGGACGACGATGCGGCACGCCGCCGAGCGCCTCGACGAGCTGGGCGTCGCCTACGAGGCAAAAATCGTTTCCGCGCACCGCACGCCCGACCGGCTCGCCGCCTTCGCCAAAGGGGCGCGGCAGGCCGGCTACAAGGTGGTGATCGCCGGCGCCGGGGGCGCCGCGCATCTTCCAGGCATGGTCGCCGCCTGGACCGCCCTCCCCGTGCTCGGCGTGCCGATCGAATCGGGCGCGCTCGGCGGTGAGGACAGCCTCCTCTCGATCGTGCAGATGCCGGCCGGCGTGCCGGTCGGGACGCTGGCGATCGGCAAGGCCGGCGCCGTCAATGCGGGGCTGCTTGCGGCGGCCATCCTGGCGACCGCCGACCCGGCGCTCGCCGCGCGGCTCGACGCCTGGCGGCAGGCGCAGACCGACGCCGTGGCGGCGCGGCCGTCGGACGCCGATGCCGGCTGAGCATGGCCCTCGGGCCGCGGCGCTGCCGCCCGGCTCCACCATCGGCATTCTGGGCGGCGGGCAGCTCGGGCGGATGCTGGCGCTTGCCGCCGCCCGGCTCGGCTTCCGCTGCCATGTCTTCTGCCCCGATCCCGAAAGTCCGGCCTTCGATGTCGCCGCGGCGAAGACGGCCGCGTCCTATGCCGACGAGGGGGCGCTTCAGGCGTTCGCCGCCGCGGTCGATGTCGTCACCTACGAATTCGAAAACGTGGACGCCGCCGCGGTCGCCCTTCTTGAGGCGGCGGTGCCGGTGCGGCCCGGGGGGCGTTCGCTCGCCGTCAGCCAGGACCGGCTGGCGGAGAAGACCTTTTTGAGCGGCCTTGGCATTCCCACGGCGCCCTTCGCGCCGGTCGACGAGCGTCACACGCTCGACGCCGCGCTCGCGGCGACCGGCGAGCCCGCCATCCTGAAGACGCGGCGCTTCGGCTATGACGGCAAGGGCCAGGCCGTCATCCGCTCGCCCGACGACGCCAGGCCGGCGCTTCGGGCAATGGGCGGCGCACCGGCGATCCTGGAGGGATTCGTTCCCTTCGTGCGCGAGGTTTCGGTGGTTGCGGTGCGCGCGCTCGACGGCGCGGTCGCCTCCTACGACTTGGCGGAGAACGTCCACCGGAACGGCATCCTGCACACCGCGACGGTGCCGGCGCGGATCGGCGCAGAAACGGCGCGCGACGCCGCTCGCGTTGCGAAAGGAATCCTTGCCGCCTTGGATCATGTCGGCGCGATCGGGATCGAGTTCTTCGTCACCGGCGAGGACCGAAAGGAGACCCTCCTCGTCAACGAGATCGCGCCGCGGGTCCACAATTCCGGCCACTGGACGGAAGATGCCTGCGCTGTCTCGCAGTTCGAGAACCATGTCCGCGCCGTCGCCGGCTGGCCGCTCGGACCGACGGCGCGCCATGCCGATGTCATCATGACCAACCTTATCGGCGCGGAGGCGGAGGACTGGGCGCGGCTCGCGGCCGACCCGGATGCGCGGCTGCATCTCTACGGCAAGCGCCGGGCGCGGGCGGGCCGCAAGATGGGGCACGTCAACCGCCTCGCCCCGCGCCGCTGAACCTTGCCTAGCGCCCGGAAGTGTGGTGGATGGCGCCGGCTCTCGCGGCGGCGCTCCCAGGACATTTCATGAAGATCAACGGCAACGAAATCCGGCCCGGCAACGTGATCGAGCATGACGGCTCGCTGTGGGTGGCGGTGAGGGCGCAGGCGGTGAAGCCCGGCAAGGGACCCGCCTACAATCAGGTGGAGCTAAAGAACCTGATTGACGGCCGCAAGCTCAACAACCGGTTCGGCTCGGACGAGAAGGTCGAGCGCGCGCGCATCGATACGAAAGACTTCCAGTACCTCTACAAGGAAGGCGACACGCTCGTCTTCATGGACAATGACACCTACGAGCAGATCAATCTGGCCGAGGCATTCGTCGGCGAGCGCGCCGCCTTCCTGCAGGACGGCATGAAGGTGACGCTCGAATTGCACGACGAACGGCCGATCGGCATTTCGCTTCCCGATCAGGTGACGCTCGCCATCACCGAGACGGAGCCGACCATCAAGGGGCAGACGGCGGCCTCCTCCTATAAACCGGCGCTGCTGGAGAACGGCGTCAGGGTCATGGTGCCGCCCTTCGTGTCGGCCGGCGAGCGCATCGTCGTCGACACCAACGAGGTCGCCTACGTCCGTCGCGCCGAATAGGCATGTCTGATCCGAGCAAGCGCGCTTGTAACCTCCCCCTTGAGGGGAGGTCGAAATCTGGAGACGTGGAGCGGCGACAGATTTCGGGAGGGGGTGCTGGCTCATCCCCTGCAAACCCCCTCCCAAAGTTGCCGCCGTCGGTGAAGCCGGCCTGAGCCATGCCCCGCTCCGCAATCCTGAACGTCATGTTCGCCGCCGCCAGCAAGGCGGCGCGCGGGCTGAAGCGCGATTTCGGCGAGGTCGAGAACCTGCAGGTCTCGCGCAAGGGGCCGGCCGATTTCGTCTCCGCCGCCGATCATCGCGCCGAGGAGGTGATCCGCGCCGAGCTTCATCGTGCGCGTCCGGACTACGGGTTCCTGATGGAGGAATCCGGCGAGACGCGCGGGCGCGATCCGCAGCATCGCTGGATCGTCGATCCGCTCGACGGCACCACCAACTTTCTGCACGGGATTCCGCATTTCGCCATCTCGATCGCGCTCGAGCGGCAGGGGCGGCTGCAGGCGGCGCTCGTCTATGCGCCGCTCGCCGACGAGCTGTTCAGCGCCGAGCGGGGCGGCGGCGCCTTTCTCAACGACCGGCGCCTGCGGGTAGCGGCGCGCTCGGTCCTCGCCGATTGCGTGGTGGCGACCGGCATGCCCTTCAAGGGCCACGGCGAGCACGACCGCTATCTCCGCGAGCTTGCCGCATTGATGCCGGCGGTGGCGGGCATCCGCCGCTTCGGCGCCGCGGCGCTCGACCTGGCGTGGGTGGCGGCGGGCCGTTTCGACGGCTTCTGGGAGCGGGCCCTGTCGCCCTGGGACATGGCGGCCGGCAGCCTCATCATCCGTGAGGCCGGCGGCTATGTGACCGATCTCGACGGCGGCGACGCAATGCTGGAGAAGGGCCACATCGCGGCGGGCAACGAAGCCGTCCACCGGCAGTTGCTCACGCTTCTGCGAGAATGACGCCGCTTTCGCTTTCAACTCCCCCCGGAAACGCGCTACAAATTCGCCGCTGCGTCATGTTCGGCGAGATCGATGGCCCGCGACTTCGACCCCTACAAACTGTCGAGCCCGAGAGTGTTCCTGGTCAGGATGGTCATCTTCCTGATCATTGCCGCTTTCGTGCCG
>DASWJZ010000100.1:0-10805 GCA_036396875.1 Propylenella sp. | reverse complement strand
ATGTGGCGCATCCAGCGGTCGTTCTGATCGCAGCAGGAACTTGATCATGAAAGCCCGGCTTCGGCCGGGCTTTCTTTTTGTCGGGTGGGCCTTACCTGGGCAGGCAGCGTCGAGTCGAGCCGCAGTTCAGGCGTCTGAAATCCCACAGCGCTGGGCGAATGCCGCGATCCTTGCCATCGTCTCGTGGTCCCTGAGAAGGGGTGCGTGGCCCTGACCGCGCACGGTCAGCTGCTCGAACTGCGGGTGGCTCTCGGCCATAAGCCCGAGGGTTCGCTGGCTCAGGATGTCGGAGAATTCGCCTCGGATCGCCAGCACTGGCACCCGGCGGAGCGCGTGAAACTGCGGCCACAGCGGCGGAATCCGCTCGGAGAAATCCGCATCCTCGATCGCCCGCACAAGGTTCGGATCGAACTGGGGAGCAAGGCCGCCTGGCGTCTCGGCGAAATAGGCCTCCGCCAGATATCGCCAGTCTTCGGGCGCCAGGCCGGGAAACTGCCCTTCGTTCACGTGGCGGAGCATGGCGATCGCTTCGTCCCAGCTACGCGCGAGTCTCCTTGCGGTCAGGTAGCTCTTGATGCGCGCCAGGCCGGTGCCCTCGACGATCGGCCCGATGTCGTTCAGCACGACTCCGGCAAGAAGCGCGGGCCGCAGAGCCCCGATCAGCATCGTGATGATCCCGCCGCGCGACGTTCCAACGAGAATCGCCTGTTCGATTCCGAGCACGACGCAGGCGGTCAGCGTGTCCTGCGCTTCGACGAGCGGCTTGTAGTTGCGCCAGTTCGCATCGCTGTCGGAAAGGCCCCTCCCGCGGTAATCGAGGGCCACGACCGTCCGAGCCTCGGATGCGTGCCCGGAGAGATAGCGGCCGAGCGCGATGAAATCGCGGGAGTTCCGGGAGAGACCCGGCAGGCAGAGGAGCGGCGCCCGATTGGAGCCCGGCACGGCGAAAACACGCGCCGCGAGGGACAGGCCGTCCTGTGAGCGATATCGAACGATCCTGCCGGAATCACCAGGCGGCGTGGAACGAGGTCGCGGCTCCGAGGGCTCGGGCGCGGCCGCAGCGCTTCGGCCGCGCCGGCTAACCTTGCGGGCCGCCACGGACCAGGTCCGCCGACAGGGAGAGCGGATAGCCGGTCCGCGACCGGTAGACTTGCAGGTTCTCCATCACCTTCTGCACGTAGTCGCGGGTCTCGTCGAAGGGGATGCGCTCGATCCAGTCGACCGGGTCCGTCTCTCCGCCGCGGGGGTCGCCGTAGGATTTGATCCACTGCAGCGCGCGCCCGGGGCCGGCGTTGTAGCCGACGAATGTCAGCACATACGACCGCTTCAACCCGTCGAGCAGCTCGCTAAGATGGTGCGCGCCGAGCGTGGCGTTGTAGAGCGGATCGGTGGTGAGCCGCTGCACGGAGAACGGCATCTGGACGCTGCTTGCGGTGGCCTTTGCCGTAGCCGGCATCAGCTGCATGAGCCCGCGGGCCCCCGCGTGGCTCACCGCCTGATGGTTGAATGCGCTTTCCTGGCGGACCACGGCATAGACGAGCGCGCGATCGACGGTTTCCGGCATGGGCAGCTGACGCGGCACCCCGAAGAAGGGCGCGGCAAGCCCGCCCACCGGCAGCCCGCGCTCCTCGGCCACCGCCGCGGCGCGGGCGCCGGCATGCGGCAGCCCGATGCGGCGCGCGAGGTTCGTCAGCAATGCGACTTCTCCGGGCGAATCGACCGATTCCGCCACGGTCTCGATGAAGGGGAACGCCCTTTCGCTGTATCCGGCCGCCGCCAGCAGGCGGATGACCCTCACCGCATCGCGCCCCTCGAAGCGCAGCCGGTCCATTGCAGAGGGTCTCGGGATGCGCTCCAGTCCGGTCGTGGCAAGGCCGATTCTCTGGCGGGCAAGCTGCCCGTAATAGGTTCCGCCGAAGCGGGCGCCCTCGACATAATCGAGCCGCGCCGCGGCCTCCCGCCCCTGCGCTTCATGCGTCCGCCCCAGCCAGTAGGAGGCCCGGGCCTGGCTCCGCGGCAGCGTCGCAAGCGTGTGCAGCTCGCGAAAGTGCGGCTCGGCGAGATCGGCGTCGTGCAGGAAGCGCAGCGCGTACCAGCCCCTGTGGAACGCCGCCTCTACCTGCTCGCCTTCGCCCACGGGGTCCGCCTCCGCGACTACGCGATAGGCAAGATCCGGCGTGCCCCGGTCGAGCAGCTCCCGAGACAGGTCGCGGCGCTCGTCCCACCAGATGTCGGCATCTCCGGCGGCATCCCGGTCGGGCCGAGCGCTCATCAGGATGCGCGCCGCCTCCAGCGGCTGGCCGGCGCGCCGCAGCAGGCGGATGCGGGCAAAGTCGTAAAGGGGCTCGGCGAAGAACTTCGGCGCGGCGGCCCGGAGGAGGGCGGAGGCCTCACTCTTTCGGTCCAGCACCGCAATCACGGCCTTCGCCAGGTTGTCGTACCCTGCGCCGAGAATCTTCGCCTGCGCAACGGCGTCCGACGTGCGCCCGCGCAGGACCAGCCGCCGCAACCGGAAGAGATGGTCCTCTTCCTGCAGGGCGTCGCCAAACCGCGTCAGGAGGGTGAGCGCCTGATTCGACGCCAGCGGCCACTCGCGCCACAGCGTCCGTGCGATGCTGTGCGCCTCCTTGGCGCGTCCCGTCTCGAGGAGCGCGCCCGCAAGCGCGAGCTGCCCGCCGACGGTGCGGGGCGGGGTTGCGCTGTAGAAAGCGAGCACCGACTGGCCATCGGGACCGAGAGCGTGGAAGGCCTGCTCGGCGCGCAGAAACAGCCTCTCGGGTTCCGGCCAGCCGACGTGGCTTTCCAGCACTTTCACGATGTCGGCCGCCGACATGCCCGAATCCTGCTGGCGCGCGACGATCCAGTCGACGAGCGCCCCGGCAAGCGCGTCCTCGTGCTTCGACGCAAGCTCCCGTGCGTCGGCATAGCGCCCCGCGTTGATCGCATCGAGCGACGCCTTCAGCAGAAGGTCTGGCATGAATCCGTGCAGCTGCCTTGCCGCAAGGCGGGCTGCGGCCGCTGCCGTCAGTGCCGGACGCGGGCGCGGGAACGGTGCCGAGGAAGCGCCGGCGCTGGTCCCCGTCTCAACGACCGGGTCGGGCTTGGCCGGCTCGTCCGGGGGCGGCGGCCCCCCGCTTTCCGCGTCGACGGTCGGACTTTCGGCGCTCGCCTCCTGCGCCGGCGGCTTGGCCGGCGGGCGCGGCCGGGGCAACCGCCCGACAATCGATTCCTCGGCCGCCTGAGCGAGCTGCACCGCCGGTGCCTGACCCGGCGCACCGGCGCCGACCGGCGCGATCCCCGAGGCTCCAGCGGAGGCCGCACCCAGTGCGGCGACGGCCAATGCTGTCGCGGCAAGCCGTCGCCGCTGGAGCAAAGCCTGTGCAACGCACGCTGTCAGAAGGATATGCGGAACCATCGGCCCGATGAGGTTAGCATGGCATCTCGTCTCAGTCTCTTCTGCGCCGCAAGCGCACATCGGCTTGCCCTGCCCGGAGCGCGCCACTATCGTCCGCGCCGAAGGCTCACCCCGAGGCATCGATGTTCAGGGGCTCAATACCTGCATTGGTCACTCCGATGCGCAACGGCTCGATCGACGAGGACGCATTCCGCGCCTTCGTGGGCTGGCAGATCCGCGAGGGTTCCGCCGGGCTCGTGCCCGTAGGCACGACCGGCGAATCCCCGACGCTCTCGCATGCAGAGCACGGCCGTGTGGTGGAAATATGCATCGAGGCGGCCGCCGGCCGCGTTCCGGTCATAGCCGGAGCCGGGTCGAACAGCACGAGCGAGGCGGTCGCGCTCGCCCAGCACGCCGAAAACGCCGGCGCCGATGCCGTCCTCGTCGTCACGCCCTATTATAACAAGCCGAGCCAGGCCGGCCTCTACGCCCATTTCCGGGCCATCGCCGACGCCATTTCGATTCCCCTCATCATCTACAACATCCCGCCGCGCTCGGTCATCGATATGAGCGTCGAGACGATGGCGCGGCTCTTCGCCGATTGCGAGAACGTCATCGGGGTGAAGGACGCGACGGCCAACCTGGCGCGGGCGAGCCTGCAGCGCCAGGCGATGGGGCCCGATTTCCTTCAGCTTTCCGGGGAGGATGCGACGTCGCTCGGCTTCATGGCGCATGGCGGGCACGGCTGCATCTCGGTCACGGCCAATGTCGCGCCGAAGCTGTGCGCCGAGTTCCAGGATGCGTGCGCCGCCGGCGATTACAGGACGGCGTTGACCTATCAGGACCGGCTGATGCCGCTTCACCGCGCGCTGTTCCTTGAGCCCAGCCCTGCGCCGACGAAATATGCGCTTTCGCTGCTCGGGCATATGAGCGAAGACGTCCGCTCTCCGATCGTGCCGGTCGGCCCGGAGACCCGAGCGGAGGTGGAATCGGCGATGCGGCATGCGGGTCTGCTGAACTGAGGCGCATGGCCAGGAAAGAGGGTTCCGCCCGGAAAATCGTCGCCGAGAACCGCAAGGCCCGTTTCAACTACCAGATCGGCGAATCGTTCGAGGCGGGGATCGTGCTCACCGGCACGGAGGTGAAGAGCCTCCGTAACAGCCGCGCGAACATCGCGGAATCCTACGTCAGCCCCGAGCGCGGCGAAATCTGGCTCGTCAACGCCAACATCCCGGAATACCTCCAGGCCAATCGCTTCAATCACGCGCCGCGTCGCCCGCGGAAGCTCCTGTTGAGCAAACGCCAGATCGGCCGGCTGTTCGGAGCGGTGCAGCGCGAGGGGATGACGATCGTTCCGCTGCGGCTTTATTTCAACGAGCGCGGGAGGGCGAAGATCGAGATCGCGCTCGCGCAGGGCAAGAAGCTGCACGACAAGCGCGAGACCGAGAAAGCGCGCGACTGGGCGCGGGAGAAGGGGCGGTTGCTGCGGGAAAAGGGCTGAGGCGACGGCCGATCGTCCCCCGCGGCGGACCCTTATCGATGCGCGTCCAGATTCGCCCGGACACGTGCGAACACCGCCGCGAACATCTCCGCCGTGAGCACGCCGGTATTCGTGTTGTAGCGCGAGCAGTGGTAGCTGTCGTAGAGGCTGAGCTCGCCCAGATCGTGCACCGCCCCATGCGCGAAAGGAAAAGCGGACAGCCGCCTTCCGAGCGCGCGCAGGACGCTGTCGTGAGCAATGCGGCCGAGCGCGACCACCGCCTTCAGGTCGGTACGGGCCGCGAATTCGTTCTGCAGGAAGGCCCGGCAGGTCCGGATTTCGTCGGGCGCGGGCTTGTTCTCAGGCGGCACGCAGCGGACCGCGTTCGCGATGGCGGCGTCGACAAGCGCCAGTCCGTCCGCCGGATCGGCCTCGTAGGCCCCGCTGGCAAAGCCGTACTTGAGCAGCGTGTCATAAAGAAGCTCGCCTGCGAAGTCGCCGGTGAACGGGCGGCCCGTACGGTTCGCGCCACGCAGTCCGGGGGCCAGGCCGACGATCAGCAGACGCCCGTCAGCGGCTCCGAACGTTCCGACTGGCGCATTGTGCCAGTCCGGTTCGCGGGCGCGCCAGGCGTTGCGGAACGCGACCAGCCGCGGGCAAAGCGGGCAGTCTTTGGGCGGCTCCGTCGCTCGCTCCGTCCCGATCACAGCTCCTCTGGCTCATACTCGTCGAGCGGCTCGATTTCCCGCTGCATCCGCGGCGGCCGCTGCGCCGGGTCGCGGCCGAGCGTCTCGGCGAGCGTGGCAAGTTCGAGGAAGTGATCCGCCTGCCGGCGAAGGTCGTCGGAGATCATCGGCGGCTGCGTCTTCAGGCTCGACGCCACCGTGACCTTCTTCCCCTTCCGCTGCAATGCGTCGACCAGGTAGCGGAAGTCGCCGTCGCCGGAGAAGAGGACGAAATGATCGACATATTCGGCCATCTCCATGGCGTCGACCGCCAGCTCGATGTCCATGTTCCCCTTCACGCGACGGCGGCCCTGCGCATCGATGAACTCGCGCAGCGGCTTCGTCACCACCCGGTAGCCATTATAGTCCAGCCAGTCGATCAGCGGGCGGAGCGAGGAATATTCCTGATCCTCTGCGAGGGCGGTGTAGTAAATGGCGCGAACCAGATAAGCCTTCTGGCGAAAGTCGGAGAGGAGCCGTCTATAGTCGATATCGAAGCCGAGTGAGCGCGAGGCAGAGTAAAGGTTGGCGCCGTCGATGAGGACGGCGATTTTTTCGCGCGGGTCGAACATGGGAAAAGCTCCACTATGGATCAGCCGGAGCCCCGGTCTGTCTTAAAATCGATGGGGGATAGGCAATCCGGCAGTTGCGTTCAAGCGAAATGCACACCTCCCCGGCGGCTCCACCTTGAAAAAGCCGCGCGCCACCCCTAATCAGGCGGCAATCCCTGAACCTGGAGGTTGTTTTCATGGCGCGGATCACCGTCGAAGACTGCGTCGACAAGGTGCCGAACCGTTTCGAACTGGTGCTCCTGGCCGCACACCGGGCCCGAATGATCTCGAATGGCTCCCCCCTTTCGGTCGAGCGCGAGAACGACAAGAACCCGGTCGTGGCGCTTCGGGAAATCGCCGAGGAGCATCTGTCGCCCGAGGATCTGAATGAGGATCTGATCCACTCCCTGCAAAAGTACGTCGAGGTGGACGAACCGGAGCCCGCCCCCACCCCGATCGAGGCTGACAGCCCGGCGGAGGAGCCCGACATGACCTTTGACAGGATGTCGGAGGAGGAGCTTCTGCGCGGCCTGGAAAGCATCGATCCCCCGGAGCGCCGCGACGACTGATCGCGATTCCGGGGCGATAGCCGCGCTCGAGGCCGACAAGCGCGACCGTCCAGGGCCGGCGTCCTCTGCGGCGTTCACCAGGGTGCAAGAGACTTCGCAGTACATATATTGCTAAGCATCTCTTCCCACGGGGCCGTCGGCAAATGATGCGCCAGTATGAACTCGTCGAGCGCGTTGCGGCCTATAATCCGCAAGTCGACGAGGAATTGTTGAACCGCGCCTATGTCTACGCCATGCAAAGGCATGGCGCCCAGAAGCGCGCGTCCGGCGATCCCTATTTTCTGCATCCCCTCGAAGTCGCGGCGATACTGACGGATCTGAAGCTCGACGACGCGTCGATCGCGGTCGCCCTGCTTCACGACACGATCGAGGACACCGGCGCGACCCGCGACGAGATCGAGCAGCTGTTCGGGCCCTCGATCGGAAAGCTCGTGGAGGGGCTGACGAAGCTGCATCGGCTGGAGCTTGTTTCGCGCGAGGCAGAGCAGGCGGAGAATCTTCGCAAGCTGCTGCTCGCCGTGTCCGAGGACATCAGGGTCCTCCTCGTCAAGCTGGCGGATCGGCTGCACAACATGCGCACGATCCAGTACATGCCCGAAGCGAAGCGGGCACGCATCGCCGAGGAGACGATGGAGATCTATGCCCCGCTTGCCGGGCGCATCGGCATGCATGGCATGCGCGAGGAACTCGAGGATCTCTCGTTCCGCGTGCTCAACCCGGAGGCTTACGAGGCGATCGCCGCGAAGCTGGACACGCTGCGCAAGAAGAGCGGACCGCTGGTCGACACCATCCAGAAGGACCTCACCGCCCGCCTCGCCAAGAACGGCATCGAAGCGGAGATCAAGGGGCGCCTGAAGACGCCATATTCCGTGTTCTCGAAGATGCAGCGCAAATCGGTGGGTTTCGAGCAGCTTTCCGACGTCTTCGGATTTCGGGTCCTGGTGAAGAGCGAAGAGGATTGCTACCGCGCGCTTGGTGTCGTGCACCGGGCCTGGCAAATGGTTCCAGGCCGCTTCAAGGATTACATCTCGACGCCCAAGCAGAACGAGTATAGCTCGATCCACACGACGATCATGGGGCCGCGGGATCAGCGCGTCGAACTCCAGATCCGCACGCGGGACATGGACCGCATCGCCGAATACGGCATCGCCGCTCATCCGCTTTACAAGGACGGGATTGCCGGCGACCGGGACCGGCTGGCGAACGAAAGCCGCGCCTATGCCTGGCTCCGGCAGACCGTCGAGCACATTGCTCAGGGCGACGCGCCGGAAGAGTTCCTGGAACACACCAAGCTTGAGCTCTTCCAGGATCAGGTCTTCTGCTTCACGCCGAAGGGGCGGCTGATCGCGCTGCCGCGCGGCGCGACGCCGGTCGACTTCGCCTATGCCGTGCACACCGATATCGGCGACACCTGCATCGGCGCGAAGGTGAACGGCCAGCTTTCGCCCCTCGGCCAGCCGCTTCAGCACGGCGATGAGGTGGAGATTGTCCGCTCCTCGGTGCAGCGGCCGCCGGCCGCATGGGAGGCGATCGTAGTCACAGGCAAGGCGCGCGCCGCGATCCGCCGGGCAAGCCGCAGTCAGGCGCGGCGGCAATATGCCGGGCTCGGACGCCATGCGCTGGAGCGCAGGTTCGAGCAGGCCGGCAAGACGCTCAACAGCGCGAGCCTTGCGGCCACGGCCTCGCGGCTCAATTTCGCCGACCTGGAAGACATGCTGGCCGCCGTCGGGCGCGGTCAGGTCTCGCCGGACGCGATTCTGAAGGAAGTCTACCCCGACTATCGCGATGAACGGGCGACGCAGGACCGTGGCGCCGAGGACGGCTGGACCGCATCCGGGCGCACCAGCCTCAAATTTCGCCTGCCATCCGGCGACGGGGCTGCCTCCGAGGAGACAGGTATCCCGATCCGCGGCCTGGATGCGGACATCCCGGTCCGGTTCGCGCCGGAGGGAGGGGCGGTGCCGGGCGACCGGATCGTCGGAATTTTGACGCCGGGAGAGGGGATCACAATATATCCGATCCAGTCGCCGCAGCTCGGCCGCTTTGACGACGAGCCGGAGCGCTGGGTGGACGTGCGCTGGGACATCTCGGAGAATACGAGCGAGCGCTTTCCGGCGAGAATTCGGGTTTCCGCCCTCAACGAGCCGGGCACGCTGGCGGCCATAGCGGAGGTGATCGGTGCGGCCGACGGCAATATCGACAATGTGAGGATGCTCGGCCGGGGCCGCGATTTCACCGAGATCGAGATTGACCTTGGCGTTTGGAACCTCAAGCATCTGAACCGGATCGTAACCGGACTCCGCGATAAGAGGGTGGTGAGCCAGGCGGTGCGCGTGAACGGCTGAAGCCGAGATGGGCGCCGTCGGCATGGCGGTCGGGCTGAGGTGTGGAATGCTCTTTGGGCGGCGGCAAAGGCAGGGATACGGGGAGCGCTTCAAGCTTTGGCTCTGGCCGCGCGTCAGTTGGCGGCGCTCGGCGCTCTACTACCTGAAGCGCGTGCTCCGGCTGTCCGGAACGCCGCATGCAATCGCGATGGGGGCGGCGATAGGCGTGGCGGTCTCCTTTACTCCGTTCGTGGGCTTTCACCTCATAGCGACGTTCGCGCTCGCCTGGCTGTTCCGCGCCAACATGATTGCCGGCGGCATCGGCACCGCCATCGGAAACCCGCTGACCTTTCCCTTCATCTGGGCCAGCACCTACGAGTTGGGCCACTTGATGCTGAAGGGCGCGTCGCGCGACGCGCCGGCGCGGCTCGGCGATTATCTCATGCACCGGTCGTTCGAGCAGCTCCTGCCGCTGATCAAGCCGATGGCCGTCGGCTCGATACCGCTGGGCTTGGCCGCGAGCTGCGTTGTGTATCTCATTGTCTACAAAGGAGTTTCCTCGTATCAGAAGGGGCGGCGAACGCGCCTCGCCGGCGTCCGCGAAAAGGAAGTCGGGGACCCGGCCATGGCTGAAATCGGGCGACCGCAATGATGCACCGACGGCTTCGGCTCGGCGTCAACATCGACCATGTGGCGACCGTGCGGAATGCGCGCGGCGGGCGCGTGCCGGACCCGGTGCGGGCTGCGCTGATGGCGGCGCGCGCCGGCGCCGACGGCATCACCGCGCATCTGCGCGAAGACCGCCGCCACATCACGGACGACGACATCATCCGGCTTAGCACCGAAATCCAGCTGCCGCTCAACCTCGAAATGGCCGCGACCGACGAGATGCTGCAGATCGCGCTCAGGCATCGCCCGCACGCCGCCTGCATCGTGCCCGAGCGGCGGGAGGAGCGCACCACCGAAGGCGGGCTCGACGCCGCGAGCGGGCACAACCACCTCCAGCGGTTTGTGAGCGAACTTGGGGCGGCGGATATACGGGTATCGCTTTTCGTCGAGGCGGAGCCCCGCCAGCTCGACGCGGCCAAGCGGCTCGGCGCCCCGGTGGTTGAATTGCATACCGGGGCATATTGCGAGGCGGCGATCGGCGAGGACGGCGCCCGCATCCGGCACCATTTGAAGCGCCTGACGGAGGCGGCGCGCTACGGCGCCTCGATCGGGCTCGAAATGCACGCCGGGCATGGCCTCACCTACGACACGGTGAAGCCGGTGGCGGCTATTCCGGAGCTTGCGGAGCTGAATATCGGCCATTTTCTGATCGGCGAGGCGATTTTCGTCGGGCTCGAGCAGAGCGTGCGCACCATGCGCGCCCTGATGGACGAGGCGCGCCAGACCGCCGGTGCTCTCGCCCGATGATCCTCGGGATCGGGTTCGACATCATCGACATCAGGCGGGTCGAGAAGACCCTCGAGCGCTTCGGAGAGCGGTTCATCCGTCGCGTGTTCACGGAGACGGAGCGGCGGAAGTCGGACGGCCGGCGGGCGCGGGCGGCGTCCTACGCCAAGCGCTTCGCGGCCAAGGAGGCGTGCGCCAAGGCGCTTGGCACCGGCATGAATCGAGGGGTGTTCTGGCGGGACATGGGAGTGGTCAATCTGCGCTCCGGCAAGCCGACGATGGCTCTGACCGGCGGCGCCGCGGCCCGCCTGAACGCCCTTGCCCCGGCCGGCACGACGGCCGTCGTCCATGTGTCGATCACCGACGA
>DASWJZ010000099.1:0-5347 GCA_036396875.1 Propylenella sp. | reverse complement strand
GACCCGCCGTTGTCGCGCGAAACGGTGTCGGAGACGAACAGCTCGGCGTCGTCGTTGAGCCGGATGCCGGCGCCGGGGAACCGCTCGATCTCGCAATCCTCGATGTGAACGGCCTTCGCCGCGCTGATCT
This sequence comes from Propylenella sp., assembly GCA_036396875.1. Lineage (GTDB taxonomy): Bacteria > Pseudomonadota > Alphaproteobacteria > Rhizobiales > Afifellaceae > DASWJZ01. Next base: position 5,217 of record DASWJZ010000099.1, on the reverse strand, counting down.
GAACGCCATGCCCGCCAAGCCCGGCGCCGTTGAGGAGCAGGCGCCGCAGGGTCACCACCGCGTTGCCGTTTTCGATCGTGATCCTGCCGGCGGTGGCGTTCGATCCGACGCCGGAGACGGTGATGGACTTGCTGATCCGAAGAATTGCCCGGTAGCTGCCGGAATCGAGGATCTGCAATTCGCCGCCCGCCGTCGTGACGTTGTGGGCGCGCTGCAGTGTCCGGCAGGGGGCCGGTCTGGAGCAGGGATTGCTGTCCTTGCCGTTGGAGGCGACGAAGGTGACGGGCGCCGCCTCGGCGACTGTCGAGAAGACGAGAAGCGTAAAGAGAAACGCGAGCGGGGCTCGCGTCGCAATCTGAACCGTCGTTGTCATGGTTATCCCCTGTCGATCAAGGCCGCCTCTCCCCCTTCTCTACGCCTCAGTCGCCCGAACCAGGCTCTCCGGCACAGATCACCTCAGGCGGCGGGATTGAGGTCGATATCGAGGATCGCCATCGAGAAGTTGTAGGACAGCTCCTGGTCCTCGTCGTCGCGATAGACGACGCCGACGAATTCCTCGCCGATGAAGACCTCCGCCGAATCGTCCTTGCGCGGCCGCGCCCGCACCGAGATGGCGTTGTTGGCGAAGACGCGGCGGAAATAGCCTTCCAGCTTCTTTACTTCGTCGGTCGTCACGGTCGGTCCTCGAGCCCGCTGCGCAAGCCTTTTGGCATGCCGGGACGGCCATCACAACCGGAAGCCGGGCGCCCGCGCGGCTCAGATCCCCTCCGCCACGTCCGGCGCGCCGTCGCGCAGAAGATGGTCCATCGTACGCGAGGGCTCCGCGCATCCGGCGCGACCAACGACGCGCGCCGGAACGCCGGCGACCGTCGTATTGGGCGGAACCGGCTGCAGCACGACCGAGCCGGCCGCCACCCGCGAGCAGCGCCCGATCTCGATATTGCCAAGGATTTCGGCGCCAGCGCCGATGAGCACGCCGCGGCGGATCTTCGGATGCCGGTCGCCTGTCTCCTTCCCGGTCCCGCCCAGCGTCACGTTCTGCAGAATCGAGACGTCGTCCTCAATGACGGAGGTTTGGCCGACGACAACCCCGGTCGCGTGATCGATGAAAATGCCCTTCCCCATGCGCACCGCCGGATGAATGTCCACCTGGAACACCTCCGACGCGCGGCTTTGCAGATAGAGGGCGAAATCCTGCCGGCCGCCGCCCCAGAGCCAGTGCGCAAGCCGCTGTGCCTCGATGGCGTGGAATCCCTTGAAATAAAGCACCGGCTCGATGAACCGCGTGCACGCGGGATCGCGGTCGTAGACGGCGACGAGATCGGCGCGCAGCGCCACGGAATAGTCCGGCCTGTCCGCCGCCATCTCGGCAAAGGCCCGATTGATCGTGCTGCCGTCGAAGGCGGGGCTGTCGAGCCGTTCGGCGATGCGATGCGCGACCGCGTCCTCCATCCGAACGTGATTGAGGATGCTGGAATAGACGAAACCGGCAAGCGCCGGCTCGCGCGCGACGACCGATTCCGCCTCGGCCCGCAGCGATGACCAGACGGGGTCAAGGGCCTGCACATTCGCCCCGGCGGCGCCGGGATGCTTTGCGCTCATGAACGCCTCCATTTGAAGCCATGATAATCGATCGGCCGGCGCCGATCTATCGGCAAGCCTCCTCGCCTCCTCGTCGCCGCAGCCGCGGCGCTTCCGCCGGGCGGGCTAGGCACGCCGCTCGAGGAACTCCAGGACCCTTGCCTTGTGCTTCCGGTCGCCGACCGCCTTCATATGGTCGCGGCCAGGTATGAGAAAAGCCTCCGCACCGGGGATGAGCGCCGCCAGAGCCTCCGGGCTGCCGGCGATCCGGTCGTCGCTGCCCACGGCCACCAGCACGGAAACGCTGAGGCGCACAAGCTCCTCCGGCGCCAGCACCTGGCGGCTGGCGAGGATGCAGGCGGCAAGCGCCTCGCGATCGCTCCCCGTCTGGTCGGCGAAGATGCGGAAGCCGCGGGCGTCGTCGTCCGCGACCGCCGCGGCCGATGGCGCGCGGAGCGCCGCCGCGATGGCGGCCGAATGTCCGAGGCCGGTCACCATCCCCTCTCCGAGGCCGCTGAACACCGCCCGGCGAACGCGATCCGGATGCGCGAGGGCGAGGAACGCCGCGATACGCGCGCCCATCGAGTAGCCGACGACATCAGCTTTTGCGATCCGCAGGCGATCGAGCAGGCGTCGGGCGTCCTCGGCCATGACAGGCGCACGGTAAGCCTCCGGCTCGTGCGGCTTGCCGCTTTCGCCATGGCCGCGATTGTCGAATGCGATGACGCGGCGTCCGGCTTCAACAAGATCGCGGACCCACGACGTCGACACCCAGTTCACCCTGAGGTTCGAGGCGAAGCCGTGGACGAGGAGCGTCGGAAAACCGTCCCCCTCGTCTATGAAGGCGATCTTCACGCCGTCGGAATCGAATGTCTGAAGCAATCTCGGCTCCGAAGTCTGTCGAAAGCGCGCCGCCACTATACCTGCGGCAACAAATCGCCGCCGCGACCTGTTCGCCGCCCGGCGCGATGGCTATTGTCCGGCCGCGCCGGAAAACATTACAGACCGAGGGGCTGTCATGGCCGACCGTATCGTACCTCACTTCCATAACAATGACGGTGTCGACGCGATCAGGATCGGCGCGCGCGAATTCATGTGCATCGGCGCACTGCCGCCGCTCGATCATCCGCATATCTTCATCGACATGGGGGACGACGACGAAGCGATCTGTCCCTATTGCTCGACGGTGTTCCGCTTCGACGGCACGCTCGCCCCGACCCAATCCATCCCGCCGGGCGCCCGCTATCAACCGGCGACGTGAGCGATGCGCATCGCGGTCGCCGGTGCAGGCATCGCCGGTCTCGCCACCGCGATCGCGCTCACCAGGCAGGGTTTTGCCGTCGATCTCTATGAGCGGTCGGCTGTTCCTGAAGAGGTGGGCGCCGGCATCCAGCTGTCGCCGAACGCCATGGCTGTGCTGGAGCGGCTGGGTCTCGCCGGCGACCTGGCGGCGTGCACAAGCGAGCCGCGCGGCATCGCGATCCGCGACGCGCTGAGCGGCGCCCGGCTCGCCGAGATTCCACTCGGCGAAACGGCCCGGCGGCGCTATGGCGCGCCTTACCGCCTTATCCACAGGGCGGACCTCCAGGCCGCCCTTCTAACCGCAATAGGCCGCGAGCCATCGATCGCGCTCCGCCGCGGAGAAGAGGTGGACGGCGTCGCGGAAACTGACCGTGAGGTGCGCTTCCGCGCCGGCGGCCGGCAATCGCAGGCGGACCTCCTCATCGCCGCTGACGGAATCCATTCGCATACCCGCACGCGGTATTTCGGCTATAGAGGGCCCGCGCCGCTTGGCCGGACCGCGTGGCGCGCAATGCTGCCGTCGGTCGACGTTCCGGAAACGGTCAGCCTCGACGAGACGGGCCTTTGGCTGGGTCCCGGCGCCCATCTTGTCCACTATCCTGTGAGGCGCGGCGCGGCGCTGAACCTGGTTGTGATCGGCGAGGGCCCTGCCCGGACTCGCCCGCCTCGCGGGCCCTTCGGCCGAAAGGCTCAACAGCTGCTTGATGCGGTGCCGGCCTGGACGCCCTGGCCCCTCTCCGCCGTTGATACATCCCGCCCTTGGGCGCGCGGCCGTGTCCTGCTTGTGGGCGACGCGGCGCATGCGATGGCGCCGAGCGCCGCGCAGGGCGGCGCGCAGGCGATCGAGGACGCATGGTTCCTGGCACAGGCTCTCGCTCATGATCCGGCAGCGCCCGTCGATGCGCTTGCGCGTTACGAGCGCGCGCGCCGTCCCCGTGTCGAGCGGATCGTAACGGAGGCCGCCCGCAACCTTGCCATCTACAACCTGAGAGGACTTCCCGCCTTCGCGCGGAACCTTGCTCTCAGAACTTCGCCGGCTTTACTTCTGCTGATGCGGCTTGATTGGTTGTTCACTCCGGATCCGAGCGTAAAAAACAGTTAGCCGGTGGAACGCGCATTCCCCTCAAACATTGTCTGCCTGATGCCGTGCGGCGCGCTCGACGATGAGAGGCCGCGGGCGGATTGCGCATCAGGGACGCACGAAGGAGAAGTTATCATGATCCGGAAGTTGATGGCGAGCAGCGCCATAATGGCGCTGATAACCGCGGGCGCCGTAAGCGTCGGACAGGCGCAGACGGAGCCGGCGGAGACGCAGGACCCGGCAGTTATCGAGCAGGAAGCGACTGTTGAGCAGGATGCGGCAAGCGCGGGTCAAGACGCAGAAGCGGTGGCGACCGACGAAACCAAGCTCACGCCTGAGCAGCCGACGCTCGCGTCCGCATTCATGGGCCGCAACGTCTATTCCAGCGAGGATCCAGAGTCCGACAATATCGGCGAGGTGAACGACCTCATCATCGATGCGAACGGAGATATCACCCACGCGGTGATCGGCGTCGGCGGGTTCCTCGGTATCGGCCAGAAGGACGTCGCAGTGCCATTCGAGGAGCTTCAGGTGTTCGAGCGGGATGGCGAGATTCGTCTTGTCTACGCCTCCACGCGCGAAAGCCTCGAAGCAGCCCAGGAGTTCGACCGGGCAGCCTATGATCCGGGCGCTCGTTTTGCCGAGGAGCAGGCGGCCATGCAGCCGGATGCGACCGGCATGGGCGCTTCACCGGGCGTGGCGCCGGCTCCGGCCGACGACATGGCGGCAACCGACCTCGCACCGGCCGAGGAGTCGGAGGCGGCCGGCGCGAATGTCGAGGCTCCGGACACCGAGGAAACGACGGCTGAGGTCGATATGGAAGCGGCGCCAGCCGAGGAGGAGATGGCCACCGCCGATGCGACGGCTGAGACCACGGCCGAAGCCGCCGCGACCGCCGAGGAGGACATGGCCGCGGCTGGCGCCGAGCTGGATGCCACCGCCGAAACGGGCGCCGAGTCCGGCTTCCTCAGCTACAGCGCCGATCAGGTCCGTGCCACCACGCTGATAGGCAAGGAGGTCTTTGGGCCGGACGGCGAGAGCATCGGCGAAATATCCGACCTCGTCCTGCAGGAGGATGGCGAGACTCGCGCCGCGATCATCGACGTCGGCGGTTTCCTCGGCGTCGGAGAAAAGGAAGTGGCGATCCGCTTCGACGAGATCGAGATTCGGCCGGCCGAAGATGGCGGCGAGCCGCAGCTTCTGGTCGCCATGAGCCGCGAGGATCTCGAGCAGATGGCGGCCTTCGAGGACCG
>DASWJZ010000098.1:0-1750 GCA_036396875.1 Propylenella sp. | reverse complement strand
AACTGGCGACGAGATCGGGTTCGGCCATCAGGCAGGCGCCGAACCGTCCCGACTGCACGCGGTCCGAGGGACAGCCGATATTGAGATTGATCTCGTCGTAGCCGTAGTCGGCGCCGATCTTCGACGCCGCGGCGAGCTTCTGTGGATCGCTGCCGCCGAGCTGAAGCCCGACCGGATGCTCTTCGCGGGAGAAGCCGAGCACGCGTTCGCGATTGCCGTAGAGCACCGCCTCCGCCGTTACCATCTCGGTATAGAGAAAGGTCCGCCGCGAGATCAGCCGCAAGAAATAGCGGCAGTGGCGGTCGGTCCACTCCATCATCGGCGCGACTGAGAAGCGATGGGTCGAATTCGTGCTCGTCATGGAGATCAGATGGCGCGAATAGAAGCCGGGCGCAAGCCGTATCAGGCCCGAAAATCCCGCTATTCCGGCACCACCGGCAGGCGGCGGATCGCGCGCAAGCCCGGTTGCCGCCGCCAGCTTATCTCTGAAGGATCGACCGCCAGAGCGAGCTTGGGCCAGCGCGTGAACAGGGCCTTCAGCGCTGAGCGGCCTTCGATGCGCGCGAGCTGATGGCCGAGGCAGAAATGAATGCCGGTGCCGAAGGCGATGTGCCGGTTCGGGTGCCGCGTAAGATCGAGCGTCTCCGGATGCTCGTTAGCGGCCGGATCGAAATTGGCGGCCGTGATCATGGCCATGATCCGGTCGCCGCGTTTGAGGCGCACGCCGCAAAGCTCCATGTCCTCACCCACGAAGCGCGGCTTTGAGAACTGCACCGGCGAGATGAAGCGCAGGAACTCCTCGACCCCGAGATCTGCGCGGCGCCAGTCCTCTTCGATCCAGTCGCGAAGCGAAGGGTTCTTCAGCAGCTCAAACGCCAAGCCGCTGATCAGATGCGTCGTCGTTTCGTGCCCGGCGAACAGCAGGATGAAGACCATCGCCACCATCTCGTCCCGGCTGATCTTGGCGCCCTCCTTCTCGACCCGGACAAGCTCGGCGATCAAGCCCTCGCCGCCGCTGGCGCGAGCAGAGTCGAGATACTCTATGAGATATCGCCTGATCGCGCCGACGCCATGCGTCATGCGCCAGAGAAAACCGATGGTGCCGCGCACATCCGTGAGGTTGCCCGCCCAAGCCATGAATTTCTGTCGGTCCGCCGCCGGCAGGCCAAGCAATTCACAGATCACCGAAAGCGGAAACTTGCGCGCGTAACGGGCGACGAGATCGGCCGGCATTCCGTCGTCAAACAGCTCGGCGGCGAACTCGTCGGCGATGGCGAGGATGCGCGGCTCCATGTCGAGGATCGCGCGGCGGCGAAAGGCCTCGTCGACGATGCTGCGCAGCCGCGTATGGTCAGGCTCGTCTGTGGTCAGCATGTTGTTGGCCAGCACGCGGAAGAATGCGGGCATCCACCAGCGCATCCCGGCGATCGCGCCATCCTTGCCCAAGGTGAAGGTCTGACTGTCCTTCAGCACGCGGCCGGCCGCCTCTTGCGTCGTCGTGATCCACGTCCTGCCGATGATCGGAAAGCGGACCTCGACGACGGGACCGGCTACGCGCAGACGCTCGATCCCCGCCGCCGGATCGCGAAGGAAGTCCTGGCTGGTGAAGTCTATGGGCAGCGTCATGATTGGGTGACTTCCGCGGCAACGCGCAACACGCTCTATCGCCCACGCATGGTCTGACTGTGGCGGACCTTGTTGTTGTCGGGGATGTCTATCGGTAGCGCTCGCCCCAATTGTAGAGCGCCTT
>DASWJZ010000097.1:0-2197 GCA_036396875.1 Propylenella sp. | reverse complement strand
TCTCGCAGGAGCACTCGACCTATGTCTACGGGATCGAGCCAGCCGCCGAGCTTGCCGGCGTCGGCATGGACCTGACGCTCCACCACGACATGAAGTCCATGGCGCCGGTCGCGGCCTACGATGCGAAGAAGACACCGCTCAAGCCCGCCGGGTTCGACCGCGCCCTGGTGCACGAGCTCCTGTTCAGGGTCGCCGACAAGGAGGAGCTCTTGCGCCAGATCGCCCGGGCGCTGAAGCCGAAAGGCCAGATCCTGATCGCCGACTATTTCGTCGAGGACCGCACGCGCAACGCGGCGATCGAGACCTGGGCCGCCGCCGATCCGGCCCAGGTGAAGCCGTGGAGCGTGGCCGAGGCACGTCAGTGCCTGACCAAGCTCAAGATCGAGCTGCGCTCGGCGAACGACGAGACCACGCACTACCGCGGGCTGATCGTGCGCGGGATGGACCGCTTCCTCAAGGGCGCGGCGCAGCAGGCCATCAACCGCAACCTGACCGCCGCCTTGAAGCGCGAGATCGAGCTGTGGGGCAAGCGGCTCGCCGCGTTCGATACGGGTGCGCTGCGCTTCTGCTGCCTGCACGGCTATCGCTCCGGCGACCCCGAAGCGTAGTTCGCGCGCAATCCTTAGGCGGCCGCCCAATTGCGGGTTGACCCGCCGCAGCGCGGCGTCTAGCATTTTTTCGCGTGGACTCGCTGCGCGCCGGAGCGCCGGGACCTTCCATCATGACGATGAGGCGGGAGACATGACACCTCGCATCGTGACCTATGCCCTTGCCGCCGCCGCGATTGGCGCCGTCACCCCGGCCGCCGCCGAACCGACCGCCGTGAAATTCGGGACGAACATGCCGTCGGTCGGAGATTTCGCCAAGAAGATGGTCGCGCCTTGGCTTCGCCGAGTCGAGCAAGACAGCGCCGGCACGGTGAAGTTCCACGAGTTCTGGGGCGGCTCGCTGATCCGCGACCCCGGCAAGTTCTACGAAGGCATGATGAACGGCATCCAGGACGCGTCCATCATCCTGCCGTCCTACACCGCCGCGCTGTTCCCCGATTTCGGCCTGTTCGCGCTGCCCATGATGTTCCGCGGCGCGGGATCGGGCGAGGCCTCGGTCGCGGGCTGGAAGATGCACGAGAAGGGCCTCTTGGGCGGGCTCGACAAGGTGTTCGTCGCCACGATCTTCACCAACGACAACGGCGGCATGCATTTCAACCGTCCCCTCAAGACCGTCGAGGACATGCGCGGCCTCAAGATCCGCACCGCGGGGCCGGAGGAGGCCGACGTGATCAAGGCCATAGGCGGCGTGCCGGTCGCGATGTCGATCAACGTCGTGACCGAATCGCTCAACCGCGGCGTGATCGACGGCACGATGAACGGCTGGTCCGCGCTGCAGACCTTCCGCATCACGCCGCTGATAAAGTCCCACGTCGACGCGCCGTTCGGCGTGCGCAGCTTCTTCATCGCGATCAACCGCAAGGTGTTCGACGCCCTGCCCCAGCCGGGGCGAAATGCGTTCGAGAAGAACAGCGGGCTCGAGCTCACCAAGACGATCGGCGCGTACTACGACGATCAGGGCGTGCAGTACCGCCGCGAGGCCGCGACGGCCGGGCGCATCGTGATCGCGCCGAAGGGCGAGGACTTGAAGAAGCTCGAGGACAAGTTCAAGCCGATGCACGATGCGTGGATCAAGGAGACGCCGGACAACGCGAAGAAGTACAGGGCGCTTCAGGAGATCCTCGCGGCGATGCGCGGCAGCTCGAGTTGATGCCGCGCCGCATCGTCGATGCCGCGACGAGCCGGCCGTATCGCGGCCGGACTGCGCTTGGAACCGCCAACCGACCAAGGAGAGAGCGATGAGGCGTCATGCACTCCTGGCTGCGGCCTCGGCCGCCGTCATTTCCGTCGCCGCGCTGGCAAGCGCGGGAACGGCTTCGGCAGAGCCGGCCGTGATCAAGATCGGCTCGCACACGCCGCCGAAGGCGAGCCACATCAGGGTGATTCTGCAGCCCTGGATGAAGCGGATCGAGAAGGAATCCGGCGGGACGGTGAAGTTCCAGGAGTTTTGGGGCGGCCAGCTGATCCGCCAGCCCAACAAGCAGTACGAGGGCATGATCAACGGCATCCAGGATTCGACGCCGGTCCTGCCGAGCTACACCGAGGCTCTGTTCCCCGACTTCGGGCTGTTCTCGCTGCCCTTCCTGTTC
>DASWJZ010000096.1:0-2135 GCA_036396875.1 Propylenella sp. | reverse complement strand
AATGAAGTAGGCGATATAGACGGGGACGAGCACGGCCATCGCGATCAGGAAGCCGATCAGGAGCTCCTTGCCGCGCCCGGTATATTCGAAGGCGTCGGCGCCGATTTCCGTATGCGACCAGAGATGCCGGCGGATGTCGGTGATGAGCCAGAAGCGATAGAACCCGAAAGTGGGAATTTGCAGCAGGCTGCCTCTGAGGAGGATGCGGAAGAGGTCGCCTTCTCTGCCCGAGAAGCGCATGCGCTCGGGGCCCGGCGCCTCGCCGATGCTCGGAACGATGTTCATGGCGCCCCCTCGCCCGTAGCGGGCCTTGCCTGCCCGGGAGCTACTTAATCGAGGTGGGCAGGGGCGTGCGAGCCGAATCTTGGCGCGGTCGCGCGCAGCTCTCGTCGCTCAAGCCGCCTTTTTCAGATCGCGCACGAAATCGGCGAAGGCGCGGTCCTTGTCCTCGTCGGGAACGCGCAGGATCATCGACGGGTGGACCGTGAGCATCAGCCGGAAGCCGCGCGGATCGTCGCTGAGCCTGCCGCGCTCCGACAGCACCTTTACCGCCCTCCCGTAAAGCGCCTGGCCCGCGGTCCCCCCGAGGGCTACGACCAGCTCCGGCCCGATCACCGCGATCTCGCGGTCGAGCCACCATTTGCAGGCCTCGATCTCCGGCCGGTCGGGCTTCTTGTGAATCCGCTTCTTGCCGCGCCGCTCGAACTTGAAATGTTTTACGGCGTTGGTCACGTAGACCTCGTCGCGGTCGATCTCCGCTGCTTCGAGCGCCCGATCGAGCAGGCGGCCGGCCGGGCCGACGAACGGCTTTCCCTGCAGATCCTCCTGGTCCCCGGGCTGTTCGCCGACCATCACGATCCGGGCGTCCGAGGGGCCCTCGCCGAACACCGTCTGGGTGGCGTATTTGTAGAGAGGGCACCGGGTGCAATGCGCCGCCTCATCGGCGAGCGCTGCGATCGTCGTGTTCGCACCGACATCCGGCATGTACGGGCCGGCGGTCCCAAAGAGGTCGGCCTGGGGGCGGGCGGCCTTCATCCGAGAAAAATGCTCCGAAACCGGCTCCGTTCCAAGCCCATCATGGAACCTGCGCGGGGCCGGTCACATGCTCCCCGAGACCTCCCGGCGCCTCTGCGACGCTACGTTTCGGCGGAGCCCGGCACCGCGCGCTCGGCGGCCTGAAAGCCGATTTTCGAGTGCGTTCCGTCGCAGAACGGCTTCGTCGTCGACGCGCCGCAGCGGCAGAGCGCAAAGCTTTCCTTCACCGTGTAGATTGTTCCGTCGGCGTCGCGCACCTCGACCGGGCCCTTGACGAGATACGGTCCGTTCCGGCTGACCTTTATCGAAGCCTCGGCCATTCTATCCCTCGCTCTGTCGCAAACGTACCGTTCGAGCAGCGTATCGGGCGCCGCGGATCGCGCCCCGCCCACCGCGTTTCTTACAGCGCCTTCTGCATGAAGACGAGGTCGAGCCAGCGCCCGAATTTCCAGCCGACCTGCGGCAGGCGGCCGGTCTCCACGAAGCCAAGTTTTTCGTGCAGGCGGAGCGACGCGTCGTTGTCGGCGGCGATGCCGCCGATCATGACGTGCATCCCCACCCGCCGCGCCTCCGCCGCGAGCGCTTCGATCAAGGCGGTGGCGACGCCACGCCGCCGCGCGCCCTCGGCGACATAGACGGAATGCTCCACCGTCTGCCGGTAGCCGTCGAAGGCGCGGAAGGGTCCGTAGCTCGCATAGCCGAGCACTTCTCCCCCCTCGACCGCGACGAGCACCGGCAGCCCGGCCTCGACGCGCCCGCGCCACCATTGACGCCGGTTCTCCAGATCGACGATCGCGTCGTTCCAGATCGCGGTCGTATGCGCGACCGCGTGATTGTAGATGGCAAGGATGCCGGGAAGGTCGGCTTCGCCGGCGACGCGGACCGTCGCCTTCCCTTGCTCGGCCGTCATTTCGTCACCTCAGTCTCCCGGCGCGCCGCGTTTCGAACCAGCTGGAGAAGCGCGCCGGACGATCCTCGGCTATGTGCCCGGCATCGTCCACGCCGAGTGAATCATCCTCAGGCGCTCATTCCCCTCTGCCGGAAACGCGGCGCTGCTCGCCTCTGACCGACCTAACAGCCGAGACTGTCCAACGCTTGGT
>DASWJZ010000095.1:0-17918 GCA_036396875.1 Propylenella sp. | reverse complement strand
AACGCCGGGTCGCGATGCATCAGCCGTATCGCGTGGCTCGTCGCGCAGGCGACCACGGCGACCGCCTGATAGTGGCGAACGGGGATTCTGATTCGGCAGGCAAGTCCGGCGACTGGGCGTGACATCAGAACTGTTCTCCGGTCGAAAGTGACAAGACAATCCTCACCGTCACCGGCTGTGCCTCTGTAAAGAAACACATCCGGGAAGGTGATGGACCGTTCAGAAGAACGGTCCATCGGGTCTTGGTGGACTTCGTCCATTTCTGTTCGACGCGAAAAGTGTTCACCGGGCCAGTTCGGCCTCTTGCCACAACGAGACTATCCTCGGATTTAGCTAAACTGCTTAAGGTCTGTGGTTAATGCTTTTTCGGTGCAAATCAGGGTAATTGAAGGCTGAATCGCCCGCCGCTGAAAGGGTTTGTTATGACGGAGGCGCCGAGCGCCGACCTGGAGCTTCTGAAGCGCACCGCGCTCGCGGCCGGTCAGCTGGCCATGACCTTCTTCCGGCGCAATCCGAGCGCCTGGGCGAAAGCGGGCGGCTCCCCGGTAACCGAGGCCGACATGGCGGTCGACGCCTTCCTCCGCACGTCGCTCTTGGCGGAGCGCCCGGACTATGGATGGCTGTCGGAGGAGTCGGCGGACAATCCGGCGCGGCGGGGGCGCGAGGCGATCTTCATCGCCGATCCGATCGACGGCACGCGCGGCTTCATCGAGGGCGACGACCGCTGGTGCGTCAGCGTCGCAGTGGTGCGCGGCGGGCGCCCGACCGCGGCTGCGCTTTACGCGCCGGCACGGGACGAGCTTTTCACCGCCGTCCTCGGGGGAGGCGCGTGGCTGCGGCACCGGCGCCTGTCGGTCGCCGCGCCCGCGACTTTAGCCGGGGCGCGCATCGCCGGGCCCCGCGGCTGGCTGCGGACGCGGGCGATCGCGGATCTCGGCGCCAGCCTGGCGGAGCATGTGCCCTCGCTCGCGTACCGCTTCGCCGCGGTGGCGGCGGGGCGCTTGGACGCCGCCTTCGTCAGCCCGCGGGCGCACGACTGGGACCTTGCGGCCTGCGATCTTTTGGTGCACGAAGCCGGCGGACGCCTGACCGGTCTCGACGGGGCGGCGCCCTGCTACAACCGCGAATTTCTGCGCCACGGGGTGCTTGCGGCGACCAGTGCGGAGCTGCAGCCGGCTTTCCTTGCGGTTGTGGCGGAAGCGGGGCGCGAGGTCGCGCGGGGCCTTCCGCCGAGACGTTCAGGGATTGCCGAGATGACGGAGACGAGTGGCCCGCGCAAAGACCAGCTCCTGCATCTGGTGTTCGGCGGCGAGCTGGAATCGCTTGAAAAGGTGCGCTTCCGCGATCTTGGCAAGCTCGATATCGTAGGCATCTATCCGAACTACGCCCAGGCCTACACCGCGTGGAAGGAGAAGGCGCAGATGACGGTGGACAACGCCCAGATCCGCTACTTCATCGTGCACCTGCATCGTCTGCTGCAGCCTGAAGATGGTCATGGCCAACCCTGAGATCACCGGGAGCGCCGGCCGTTCGGGACTGGCCTTCGGGAGCGGATCCACCGAGGGCCACGCGCCTTGGGCCGTCTTCGTCCGCCTCATCCGCGAATGCGTTCTGGCGCACTGGCGGGTGCTGGCGATCGCCATCGCGGCGATGACCGTGATGGCGGCGACAGCCGGCGTGCTGCCGTTCCTGCTGCAGCGGGTGGGCGACGATGTCTTTGTCGCCAAGGAATCGAGCCTGCTCCTGGCGTTGCCGGCGCTGGTCCTCACCGTCATGTGCGTGCGTGCCGCCGCCGACTGGGTCTCCACCGTCGCCGAGGGTTCGCTCGGCGCCAAGATCGTCGCCGACCTGCGGGTCAGGATGTTCGACACGATCGCCGCCGCCGACCTCGCCTGGATCCAGGGCAATCATTCGGGCCGCTTCGTTTCGGCTTTCGTCAATGACGCCCCGATCGTCGACCGGGCGGCGACGAAAGTCCTGGCGGCGCTGTTCAAGAACGGGCTGTCCGTGGTCTTCCTGGTCGGCGCGATGTTCTACATGGACTGGCGGCTGAGCCTTGTCGTGCTGATCGGGGCGCCGCTCGCGGTCGTGAATCTCGGGCAGCAGAAGAAGCGCATCCGCCGCGCGGTCGGACGCTCCCTGCAGGAATCGGGCGACCTGAACAGCATGCTCACGCAGACGCTGCAGGGGATGCGCGTCGTGAAGGCCTACGGTCAGGAGGGTTACGAGGCCCGAAGGCTCAGCCGCACCATCGGGAACATCCGCAAATACCTGATGAAGACGACGCGCTCGCGGGCGCTCGTGGGTCCGGTATCGGAAGCGATGGCGGGGCTCGGCCTTTCCGCCGTCATCCTCTACGGCGGGTGGCAGGGTATCCACGGCAACGTGACGCTCGGTCATTTCATGGGCTTCATGACGGCGGCCCTGCTGGCGCTGCAGCCGCTGAAGTCGCTCGCCACCACGCAGGCCACGCTGAGCGAGGGTTTGCTGGCGGCCGACCGCGTGTTCTCGGTGATCGACTATGCGTCGCATGTGACCGAGCGACCGGGGGCAAAGCCGCTCCGCGTTGCGGCGGGCGCGATCAGCTTCCGCAACGTCGACTTCGGTTACGAGGGCGGCAAGCCGGTCCTTGCCGGCTTCAGCCTGGAGGTCGCAGCCGGCAGCAGGGTGGCGCTGGTCGGGCCGAGCGGCGCGGGAAAGAGCACGGTGCTGAACCTCATCCTGCGCTTTTTCGACCCCTCGAGCGGCGCCATCCTGATCGACGGCCAGAACCTGCGCGACGCGACGATCGGCAGCGTGCGGGCGGCGTCCGCGCTGCTGACGCAGGAGCCCGTCCTATTCGACGACACGATCTCGGCCAACATCGCCTACGGGTCCGAAGACGCCACGGACGAGGAGATTTGCGCCGCAGCGGCGGCGGCGGCGGTCCACGATTTCATCACGCAGCTCCCGGCGGGCTACCAGACGCGGGTGGGAGAGGCCGGCAACAGGCTTTCCGGCGGGGAGCGCCAGCGGATCGCGTTTGCGCGGGCGATGCTGCGCAACACGCCGATCCTGCTTCTCGACGAGCCGACGAGCGCGCTCGATGCGGAATCGGAGGCGAAGATCCAGGCGGCCATGGACCGGCTGCTCGTCGGACGGACGGTGGTGATGATCGCCCACCGCCTCTCGACGGTGAAGAAGGCGGATCTCATCTGCTTCATGGAGAACGGCCGGGTCGTCGAGCGCGGCACCCATGCGGAGCTTCTCGCGCAGCGCGGCAAATATGCGCGCATGGTGCGGACGCAATTCATCGGCGACGAGCCGCAATTTGCAGCCGTCGGAGGCTGACATCGCTTCGGCCCGTACCCCGGGAGGCCTCCTCGGCGAGGCCGCATTGGCGATTTACGGCGTCGCGGGAGGCATCGCGGCTCCCGCCGCCGGGGCGATGCTCCGGCTGCGCGAGAGGCACGGCAAGGAGGACGGGACGCGCCGCCACGAGCGGTTCGGGCTCGCCGGGCAGCCGCGGCCGCCGGGTCCGCTCGTCTGGATACACGCGGCGAGCGTCGGCGAGACGGTCGCCGCTCTCCCGCTGATCGAGCGGCTGGCGGAGCGCGGGCCGGCGCTGCTTCTGACCACCGGCACCGTGACCGCCGCCCAGGTCGCCGCAAGCCGCCTGCCGCCGGGGGCGATACACCAGTTCGTTCCGATCGACACGCCGGGGGCGGTCGACCGCTTCCTCGATCACTGGCGTCCCGACCTCGCTCTCTTCGCCGAATCGGAGCTTTGGCCGACGATGCTCAAGGCGATGAGCCGGCGCTCTTTGCCGCTCGCCGTCATCAATGCGCGGATGTCCGAGCGGTCGTTCCGGGCCTGGCGCGCCTTCACCCCGCTCGCCCGCGCCGTGATCGGCCGCGCGGACATCTTTCTCGCCCAGACCATCGCCGACGCGGAGCGTCTGAAATATCTGGGGGCGGAGCGGGTGCTCGTGTGCGGGAACCTGAAATTCGACGTCCCACCGCCGCCGGGGGACGAGGAGGCGGTTGCGAGAATGCGCCCCGAGATCGACGGCCGGCCCGTCGTTGTCGCGGCGAGCACGCATCCCGGCGAGGAGAGCGCGATCTTGACCGCGCACATCGAGCTGGCGAGGGCCGGCCGGCGGCTCATTACCATCCTTGCGCCTCGCCATCCGGAGCGCGGCGATGCGCTGGCAGCCGAAATCGGCGCCGCGGGGCTGGCGCTCAGCCGGCGTTCGAGGGGTGAGCGCATCCGGAGCGACACGCAAATCTATCTTGCCGATACGATCGGCGAGATGGGGCTGTGGTACCGCCTTGCGGACATTGCGTTCCTCGGCGGTTCCATGGTGGCGCGCGGCGGCCAGAACCCCATCGAGCCCGCCAAGCTCATGGTGCCGGTGGTGCACGGCGTTCATGTCGGCAACTTCCGTGACGTCTACGATGCGCTGTCGGCGGCGAAGGCCGTGCAGGCGGTGGATGACGGCGCAGCCCTTGCCGCCGTCCTGAAACGCCTGATCGACGACGAACACGAGCGCCGGCGCCTGGCGCGCGAGGCCCGCGCCTGCGTCGAGCGCTTCACCGGCGCCCTCGACCGCACGCTGGAGGCGCTCGAACCGTATCTCACGACCTTGGGGGAGCGCCATGCTGCCGCGGCCGGCCAGGGCGCCTGACTTCTGGTGGCGGCCCCACAGCATGGCGGGCCTCGCGCTCGCGCCGCTCGGCGCGGTCTACGGCCGCATCGCCGCCCGCCGCATGCGGAAGGCCGGGGTCGGCTGCCAGGTTCCGGTGATCTGCATCGGCAATCTGGTCCTCGGCGGGGCCGGAAAGACCCCGACGGCGCTCGCGGTGGCGGCAATGTGCCGGTCGCTCGGGCTCAGGCCGGGATTCCTGACGCGCGGCTATCGCGGCCGCGAATCCGGGCCCGTCGTCGTGTCGCTGACGCGGCATACGGCGCTCGATGTCGGCGACGAGGCGCTGCTTCTCGCCCAGCATGGTCCCACCGTCGTCGCCGTCGATCGCCCGAGCGGGGCGAAGCTGCTCGCCGGCCTCGGCGCCGACGTGGTGGTGATGGATGACGGCTTCCAGAACCCCTCGCTCGTCAAGGATCTTTCCCTGATCGTGGTCGATGCTCTCCGCGGCATCGGCAACGGGCTCACTTTTCCCGCCGGGCCGCTCAGAGCGCCGCTCCCCGACCAGATCCGCTTCGCCGACGGCCTGATAATCATCGGCGATGGTTCGGGAGGCAAATGGGTGCGGGTCGCCGCCCGCGCCGGGCTGCCGGTGCTGCGCGCCAGGATGGAGCCGGTCCGCCGCCGCGGCCTGAAGCGCCGTCCCTACCTGGCCTTCGCCGGCATCGCCGACCCGTCGAAATTCTACCGAGCGCTGGGCGAGGCGGGCGCCACGGTGGGCTTCACGATGGATTTCCCCGATCATCATCTGTTCAGCGCCGCCGACTGCGAGGCGATCCTGGTGCAGGCGAAGGCCAGAGACCTTGTCCCGATTACCACGGAGAAGGACCGGGTGCGCCTGAACGGCGCTGGCGACGCGGCCGAGCGGCTGGCCGCGGCGACGGAGACTTTCCCGGTGACGGTGCGGTTCGACGAGCCGCGGCGGCTCCTGGCGCTGATCCACGATGCGGCAGGCGCGCATGCCAGCGCCTATCGTCGCGCCGATCTCAAGCCCGGCGGCGGAGCTGCAATTCTCGCGTGAGCGAAGCCGCGGCGTCGGCGTAGGCCTCCTGCCGGTCCACGCTCCAATAGCGCAATTCGGAAAGTGGAATGCGGCGGCCGGTGACGGCGCAGGTGACGAACGAGCCCGGGACGACGACCTGATAGTCGCTGTCCAGATATCTGAGCCGCGCCTCTCCGTCGCGGCCGCCGAATTCGTGCCTGTTCATCCCCGCCTTGTATCGATGCCGCGCTCGCGGGCCAAGCGCGATCTGCAGCCGATATGCCGTCACTCGGCCGCCGGGCGCGGGGGATGTTGTTCCGCGGCTTCGCCAGGCTTGCCGGCGCCATCGCGGCGCGGTCCCTCGCTTCGCCGTCCGGGCGCCACCAGCGGCTCCGGCGTTACCTTCCGCGGCTCGCGGGCGTCCCTTCCGGCGTAGAGGTCGCCGGTCAGCTGCAGCGCGAGCCGGTCGGCGTCGCGGCGGCGCACCTCGGCGACGATCGCCTCGACCGCTTCCGCATCCAGTCCGAGTCCGCGCAGCGTTTCGGCGCCGAAAGTCAGGGCGGATTCGAAGGTCTCGCGGACCTCGTAGTCCACCCCCTTCGCCAGCAGCTCCAGCGTATGCGACCGGTCGTAGGAGCGCGCATAGACCTTGGCGTTGGGGAATTCCGACTGGACGAGGTCGACGATGCGGTTCGAGACTTCCGGCTTGGCGACACACACGCAGACGACGGAAGCCTCCCCGGCGCCCGCGGCCCGCAGCACGTCGCGCCGCGTACCGTCGCCGAAATAGATGCGGAAGCCGAAGCGGGAGGCTTGGCGCACGCGCTCCGCGCTGCCGTCGATGAGCGTCGCGTCGACGTGCTGCGCAAGCAGCACCTGGCTCACGATCTGGCCGAAACGGCCGAAGCCGATCACCAGAACCTTGCCGCCGGCACCCTCGAAATCCTCTTCGATCGTCTCCTCGTCGTCCTCCCGCATGAAATATCTGCCGATCAGGAGCGAGATGGGCGTGAGCGCCATGGTGATGGTGACGATGCCGGCAACCAGCGACGTCTCCGACGGCCAGAGCGCCCGTACCGCGGACGCCGAAGCGAAGAGGACGAAGGCGAACTCGCCGGCCTGCGGCAGGAGGGTCGCCACGCGCAGGGCGTCGTTGTGCGGGGAACCGAACACCCTGACCAGGCCGTAGATGATGCATGCCTTGATCGTCATGATCACCGGAACGGCGAGGGCGACGAGCCCCCAATTGGCAACAATCGTATCGATGTTGATCGACATCCCGACGGCGATGAAGAAAAGGCCGAGGAGGATGCTGCGGAAAGGCTCGATCTCCGCTTCGAGATCGTGGCGGAACGCCGAATCCGCCAGCAAGAGCCCGGCCACGAAGGCGCCTAGCGCCATCGATATTCCGGCGATGTCCATAAGCGCCGCGGCGCCGAGCACGACGAAGAGCGCCGCCGCCGTCATGATCTCGCGCGCGCCGGTCAGCGCCAGCAGATGGAAGAACGGGTTGAGCAGATAGCGGCCGGCGAGGATCAGGATTCCGAGCGCCGCCGCAAGCTTCAGAATCTCGGCGAAGCCGGTCGACGCGAGGGCCACATCGCCGGGTGCGAGGATCGGAACGAGAGCCAGCAGCGGAACGATGGCGATGTCCTGAAAAAGGAGGATCGCCACCGCCTTCCGGCCATAGGGGCTGGTGATCTCGCTGCGCTCCGCCAGCGCCTGCATGCCAAACGCGGTCGACGACATCGCCAGGCCGAAGCCGATGACGGCGGCCGGCTCGATGCGCCAGCCGGCGGCGGCGAAGACAACGGTGAGGATGGCGCCGGTGATGATGAGCTGCGCCAGCCCCAGGCCGAAAATGTCGGTGCGCATGGCCCAGAGCCGCGCCGGCCGGAGCTCCAGACCGATCAGAAACAGGAACATCACGATCCCGAGTTCGGCGACCTCCATGATCTCGCGCCCGCCGGTGACGATCCGGGCGACCGGGCCGACCACGACTCCCGCGGCGAGATAGCCGAGTACCGAGCCGAGCCCGAGCCGCCGGGTGAGGGCGACGCCGACGATCGCGGCAAGCAGCAGAATCAGCGGGTCCGCGAAAGCGAAACCCTGACCATGAGCGTCGGAACCCTCGACCATCGCCTACGCCCGTTCCTCAGCACTCCGCCGTCATTGCATCACGCAGGAAAGGCGGCGGGCCGGCGCGCCGGTCCCGGTCAGGGGAGGGCGTCGAATCCCTCGCCGAAGCCCGCCAGGGAGATCGGCACCCCGATGCCTTCCTCCGGCGTCTGGAAGATGATGAACATTGCCTGAGCGCCGGAGCGTAACTTCTCGATCAGCGAATCGTCCATCAGCACCTCCGACACGCAGCCGTTCGGCAGGCAGCGAATGAAGCCGGTGGTGCCCATGTCGGTGTCGTCGATCCTGAGGCCGAGCCCGCGCGGAAGCAGCACGCCGAGCGGCGCCAGCACACGCAGGATGCGCGACTGCTTGTCGGCGGTCTTCATCACGACCACCGACAGGCCGACATTCTCGCGGTCCTCCGCGGTGACGAACTGCATGATGACGCATTGCTGGCTCTGCGCGCCCGGCGGGGTGTCGCAGCGAAGGTCCCAGTCGCCGTAGCTGCCCTTCACCTCGCCTTGCGCGGCGGCGTGGGCGGGGATCAGGCAAAGCGCGAGTAAGAGCGGAAGCAGCCGATGCACGTTGAAACACTCCGGAAGGAAATTCGCCGCTACGCAACAGCCGTCGCAGACGCGGCAAGCCCTAGCAGAGCGGCCCCGCGTGTCAAGAAAGTGGCGCGGTGGCGCGCCCGCTACCGGCGACGCGCAAATATGCCGCATAAACCCGCGGAGTTGCGCGTTGCTTGTCCCCAGACTCTGTGGTTACTCGACCGCCATCGGACGACATGCGGGCGCACCTGTTCGACGGCCGGAGGCGATCCGGCAACGGTGCCGCCAGGCGGAGACAGGGCGATTCATGGCGGTGATGGCGAGATTGATCGCGGCTTTGACATGGCTGTCGGCAGCCGCCGGGGCAGCCTCGGCCCAGGTTCGCCCCGACGGTCCCTTCCCCTGGCAGATGGATCACCAGGAACCGGCGACCCACGTGATGGAATTCATCCATTGGTTCAGCTGGTACACGCTGGTGATCATGTTTCTGGTCGTGCTCTTCGTGATCGGCCTGCTCGCCTGGTGCGTCTGGAGATACAACGAGCGCTCCAACCCGGTGCCGTCGCGCATCACCCATAACACGACGGTCGAGGTGCTGTGGACTGTCGTTCCCGTCTTCATCCTGGTGGCGATCGCGATCCCCTCCTTCAAGCTGCTCTACGGCCAGTACGACCCTTCGAAGCTCTATGAGGATTTCGATCCCGACACGGCGCAGTGGCTTACCGTCAAGGTCTCGGGCGTCCAGTGGGCGTGGGACGTGAGCTACGCGAATGACGAGCAGAACGCCGCGATGGGCGTGACGGAGCCGATCTCGATCTTCATGCTGCCGGTCGCCGACAGCGACATCGGCGAAAACCAGGTGAGGAATCTGTCCGTCGACAATCCGATGGTCGTGCCGGTCGACACCTTCGTGCGCCTGCACGTGACGGCTGACGGCGATGCGATCCATTCCTTCGCGATGCCCGCATTCGGCATCAAGGAGGATGCGGTGCCGGGCCGCATCAACGAGATCTACTTCAAGGCCGAGCGGGAGGGCGTCTTCTACGGGCAGTGTTCGGAGCTGTGCGGCAAGGACCATGCCTTCATGCCGGCCGAGGTCCGGGTCGTCTCGCAGGAGGCGTTCCGGGCGTGGGCGGCCGCGGCGGCGACCGATCTCACGGGCGCCTATGAAACGCTGGCGCGCTCGATCCAGGCCGAGAAGAAAGAACAACGGCTTGCCGCTCGCTGAGCGCCGGCCGGAACGTCCAGGAGCTGACGATGGCGACCGCAGCACTTCACGACGCGCATCACGCCGCCCATCCGACCGGCTGGCGGCGCTACGTCTACGCCACGAACCACAAGGACATCGGCACGATGTACCTGATCTTCGCGATCATCGCGGGGGTCATCGGCGGTTCGCTGTCGATCGCGATGCGGATGGAGCTGCACGAGCCGGGCATCCAGATCTTCCACGGGCTTGCGCAGATGGTCTACGGCGTGCCGAGCGACGCCGCGCTCGACTACGGCAAGCACATGTACAACGTATTCACGACGGCGCACGGGCTGATCATGATCTTCTTCATGGTCATGCCGGCGATGATCGGCGGCTTCGGGAACTGGTTCGTGCCGATCCAGATCGGCGCTCCCGACATGGCCTTCCCGCGCATGAACAACATCTCGTTCTGGCTGCTGCCGCCGTCCTTCATGCTACTTCTGATGTCGATGTTCATGGAGGGGCCGGCGGGCGGCTTCGGCACCGGCGGCGGCTGGACGCTCTATGCGCCCTACTCGACGTCCGGGCAGCCGGGCCCGGCGATGGATTTCGCCATCCTGTCGATCCATCTGGCCGGCGCCTCGTCGATCCTTGGCGCGATCAACTTCATCACCACCATCTTCAACATGCGCGCGCCGGGCATGACGCTGCACAAGATGCCGCTCTTCGTCTGGTCGATTCTCGTCACCGCCTTCCTGCTCCTCCTTGCGCTGCCGGTGCTGGCGGGCGCCATCACCATGCTCCTGACCGACCGCAACTTCGGGACTGTGTTCTTCACGCCCTCCGGCGGCGGCGACCCGATCCTGTTCCAGCACCTCTTCTGGTTCTTCGGGCATCCGGAGGTCTACATCCTGATCCTGCCGGGCTTCGGGATGATCAGCCACGTCGTCTCGACCTTCTCGCGCAAGCCCGTCTTCGGCTATCTCGGCATGGCTTATGCGATGGTCGCGATCGGCGTCATCGGCTTCATCGTGTGGGCGCACCATATGTTCACCACCGGCATCGACGTCGACACGCAGGCCTATTTCACCTTCGCCACGATGGTGATCGCGGTGCCGACCGGCGTGAAGATCTTCTCCTGGATCGCCACGATGTGGGGCGGCTCCCTCTCGTTCCGCACGCCGATGCTCTGGGCGATCGGCTTCATCTTCCTCTTCACCATCGGCGGCGTCACCGGCATCCAGCTCGCCAATGCCGGGCTCGACCGCGCCATGCACGACACCTATTTCGTGGTCGCCCATTTCCACTATGTCTTATCGCTCGGCGCCGTCTTCGCGATCTTCGCCGGCTGGTACTACTGGTTCCCGAAGATGACCGGCTACATGTACAACGAGACGGTCGGGAAGGTGCACTTCTGGCTGACGTTCATCGGCGTGAACCTCGTCTTCTTCCCGCAGCATTTCCTCGGCGTCGCCGGCATGCCGCGCCGCTACATCGACTATCCGGACGCCTTTGCCGGCTGGAACATGGTTTCGTCCTGGGGTTCCTATCTCTCCGGCATCGGCGCGCTGGTCTTCCTCTACGGGATTTTCGAGGCGTTCAGCCGCAAGCGGGTGGTCGGCGAGAATCCGTGGGGCGAGGGCGCGACGACGCTCGAATGGCAGTTGCCTTCGCCGCCGCCCTTTCACCAGTGGGAAGAGCTGCCGCGGATCAGGTGAGGAAGGATTTGGCGACGCCCCTTCAATGTCGTCATTGCCGGACCTGATCCGGCAATCCATCCCGCCGTGGTCGCGGCGATCCGGCGGCGACGGAATGGATGACGACGAAAAGAGGTGTGCACGCTCGGTTAAACAGTCGCGGACGCATCGATGACGCTGGCGAACGACACGCACCAAGCACTTGCCGCCGACTGGGGCGGCGCCGACGTGGAGGACTACGTCGCGCTCCTGAAGCCGCGGGTCATGTCGCTTGTCGTGTTCACGGCGCTCGTCGGCATGGCCGCGGCGCCGGGGGATCTTCACCCGGCCCTCGCAGCGATCGCGCTGCTTGCGATCGCCGCGGGAGCCGGCGCCGCCGGGGCCCTGAATATGTGGTTCGACGCCGACATCGACCGCCTGATGCGGCGGACGCATGCGCGGCCGATTCCGGCCGGCCGCATCGCCGCCTCCGAAGCGCTCGGGTTCGGTCTCGTGCTCGGCGCCTTCGCCGTCGCCATTCTCGGTCTCGCGGCGAACTGGCTCGCCGCCGGCCTCCTCGCCTTCACGATCTTCTTCTACGTCGTGGTCTATACGATGTGGCTGAAGCGCCGAACGGCGCAGAACATCGTGATCGGAGGGGCCGCCGGCGCCCTGCCGCCGGTCATCGGCTGGGCCGCCGTCACCGGCGGCACGGCGCTCGAGCCGCTGCTGCTCTTTCTCGTCATCTTCGTGTGGACGCCGCCGCATTTCTGGGCGCTAGCGCTGCTGACGCGCGGCGACTACGAACGGGCTGGCGTGCCGATGATGCCGAACGTCGCGGGCGACGATTCGACCCGACGCCAGATACTCGTTTACGCGTTGCTGCTTTGGCCGGTCGGCGCCCTGCCGTGGATGTTCGGCCACGCCGGCCCCGCCTACGGGATCGCGGCCGCCGTCCTCGGCGCCGAATTCGTCCGCCGGGCGTTTCTGCACTGGCGCGATGGAGGTCGGGCGAAATCCGCGGCGGGGAGGCTCTTCGGCTTCTCCCTCGCCTATCTCTTCGCCCTCTTCGCGGTGCGACTTGGCGAAGTTCTGGCGGCCGGGTTCGTCGGTGGTTGATCCGGATGACAAGGGGCAGCAACTTTCTTCCGAGCAGGCGCGCCGCCGCCGCCGCCGCTCGCTTGCTCTCGCCATCGCGCTTGCCGTCCTCGTGGCCCTCTTCTACGTCATGGCGCTGGTGCAAGGGCCCGGCGTGATGGACCGGCCGCTATGACAGGCGCGAGGCGATCGCGGTGAACGCAATGCGCAAGCCCCGGAACACACTTCTTGCGCTCGGGCTCGTCGGGGTCGTCGGCGGCATGGTGGGCCTGTCCTATGCGGCCGTGCCGCTCTATCGCATCTTCTGTCAGGTCACCGGCTACGGCGGCACGACGCAGCGCGCCGAAGCGCCGTCCGACCGCGTCGTGGACCGCGAGATCGTCGTGCGCTTCGATGCGAACGTGTCGGGCCTTCCCTGGACGTTCCGTCCGCAGGTGCGCCAGCTTCACCTGAAGCTCGGCGAGACGGCGACGGTGAACTTCATCGCGGAGAACACCGGCAGCGGGCCGACAACAGGAACGGCGACGTTCAACGTGCAGCCGGGCATCGCCGGCGCCTATTTCAACAAGATCGAGTGCTTCTGCTTCACCGAGCAGGCGCTCCGGCCCGGCGAGAGCATGACGATGCCGGTGCAGTTCTTCGTGGCGCCGGATTACGCCGACGAACGGGATCTCCGCAACACCCGGACGATCACCCTGTCCTATACGTTCTTCCCGGTCGCGGGAGAGGGACAACCGGTCGCGCGGCAGGCCGGGGACGCTGACGGGCGAAGCATGTAGAACGGCGCTCGCCGGGTGGCCGGCAGGGTCGCGGAGGAGATGGGATTGAACCGCAATGACTGAGGCGCACGCGAAGCATCACGACTACCACCTCGTCGATCCGAGCCCATGGCCCATCATCGGCGCCGTCTCGACGTTTGCGCTCGCGCTTGCCGCGATCTTCGCCATGCACGGGGCAAGCTGGTGGTGGATTACGCCCGGCGTGCTCGGCGTCCTCTACACCATGTTCGGCTGGTGGGTAGACGTAATCAGAGAGGCGCACACCGGCTATCACACCCGCGTCGTGCAGCTGCACCTTCGCTACGGCATGATCATGTTCATCGCCTCGGAGGTGATGTTCTTCGTCGCGTGGTTCTGGGCCTTCTTCGACGCCAGCCTGTTCGCAGGCGAGGCGCAGCAGATCGCGCGGGTCGAGGCGACGGGCGGCCACTGGCCGCCGGCTGGCGTCGAGGTCTTCGACCCCTGGCATCTGCCGCTGCTCAACACGCTGATCCTCCTCACCTCGGGGACGACGGTGACCTGGGCGCATCACGCCCTCCTGCACAACGACCGTCAGGGACTGAAATGGGGGCTGGTGCTGACCATCCTTCTCGGCATGTTTTTCACGGCCGTCCAAGCCTACGAGTATGCGCATGCCGCGTTCTCGTTCGCCGGCAACATCTACGGCTCGACCTTCTTCATGGCGACCGGCTTCCACGGCTTCCACGTCATCATCGGGACCATCTTCCTGATGGTCTGCCTGGTGCGGGCTCTCCTCGGCCACTTCACGCCGCAGCAGCATTTCGGCTTCGAGGCGGCGGCCTGGTATTGGCATTTCGTCGACGTCGTGTGGCTCTTTCTCTTCGTATGCATCTATGTGTGGGGCTCGGCCGGGGGCGTCACCGCGCATTGAGGGTGGCGAGCGGCCGGGAGCAACGATGACCGGCGAGGACACAGGTCTCCATCCGCCGCAGAACCCGATCGGCGCGGGCATCCGGGGCCGCTGCCCCCGTTGCGGGACAGGGCGTCTGTTCGCCGGCTTCCTGCAATTGCGTCCGCGCTGCGAGAACTGCGGCCTCGACTTCACGTTTGCCGATTCAGCCGACGGCCCGGCCGTCTTTGTGATCCTGATCGCCGGCTTTGCGATTGCAGGGTCGGCGCTGCTGGTGGAGGTTGCCTACAGCCCGCCGCTCTGGGCGCATTTCCTGGCATGGCCGCCTTTGGTGCTGGTCGTATGCTTCGGCCTGCTCCGCCCGCTGAAGGGCGTGCTGATCGCGCTCCAGTACCATCACAAGGCCGAGCAGGGGCGCATCGATCGCCCCGATTGAGACGATGACGGGCCAGTGGCGCGGGCTGCTTTTCGGCACGCTTGTGGTGCTTGCGGCGGCCGCCATCCTCGTATCGCTCGGGAACTGGCAGCTCCGCCGCCTCGCCTGGAAAGAGGACCTGATCGCCCGCGTCGCCGAACGTCCCTCCGGGCCGGTCGCCGACCTGCCGCCGGTATCGGCGTGGCCGGATTTCGACGTGGACGACGGCGAGTATCGGCCGTACCGTCTGACGGGCCGCTACCTGCACGGCAAGGAGGCGCTGGTCTTCACCAGCCTTCCCAACCCGAAAGGCCGCGTTGGCGGCCCCGGCTATTGGGTGATGACCCCCTTCGCGCTGGCGGACGGCGGCACCGTGCTGGTCAATCGCGGCTTTGCGCCGCAGGGCCGGCATCGGCAGGAAGATCGGGGCGAAGCGCTTCAGCGGGAGCGGACGACCGTCACCGGGCTGATGCGTCCGGACGAGCCGCGGCGCTCCTTCCTGCCGCAGGACCGGCCCGCGGAGGGCATCTTCTTCGCCCGCAACGTCGCGGGTATCGCCGCCGCCAGGGACGTTTCCGGGCCCATTGCGCCGTTTACCATCGATCTCCTCGCCGCCGAGACCCCGCCCGGCGGCCTGCCGCAGGCGGGGGAAACGCGAATGGTTTTCACCAACAATCATCTCCAGTATGCCATCACCTGGTACGGGCTGGCGGCGGCGCTTCTGGGCGTTTTCGCAAGTTTCGCATGGACCCGCCTGCGCCGCAGCCCGCGGCAACGCGCTTGACGCCAGAGGGGCAGGCTCCCTAATTGCGATGGAATCCATGGACGCGTCCAAGCTTGAAATCCTGCTCTGCGCCCCGCGCGGCTTCTGCGCCGGCGTGGAGCGCGCCATCCAGGTGGTCGAGGAGGCGCTGGAGCGCTTCGGCGCGCCCGTCTACGTGCGCCACGAGATTGTGCACAACCGCTACGTCGTGGAGGGACTGAAGGCCAAGGGCGCGGTCTTCGTCGAGGAACTCGAGGAGATTCCCGATTCCAACCGTCCCGTGGTCTTCTCCGCCCATGGCGTCCCGAATCGGGTGCGCGACGGCGCCGCCTCGCGCAACATCTTCGTTCTCGACGCGACCTGCCCGCTCGTCTCCAAGGTGCACAAGGAGGCGATCCTCCATTTCCGCCGCGGTTACGACATCGTGCTCGTCGGCCATGCCGGCCACCCGGAGGTGGAGGGCACGATGGGGCAGTTGCCGCCCGGCGCGATCACGCTCGTCGAGACGGTCGGCGACGTCAGGAAATTCGAGCCGCGCGATCCAGGCAACCTCGCCTGGATCACGCAGACGACGCTGTCCATCGACGATACGGCCGAGATCGTGGCGGCGCTGAAGGAGCGTTTCCCGTCGATCAAGGGGCCGCACAAGGAAGATATCTGCTACGCGACCACCAACCGTCAGGAGGCGGTGAAGCGGGTGGCGCCGGTCGTCGAGCGGATGATCGTGGTGGGCGCGCCCAACTCTTCGAACTCGCAGCGCCTGCGCGAGGTGGCCGAACGGGCCGGCTGCCCGAAAGCGGTGCTGATCCAGCGCGCCGCCGAGATCGACTGGGCTGATTTCGAGGGCGTCGAACGCATCGGCGTCACCGCCGGCGCGTCGGCTCCCGAGGTGATCGTGGAGGAGGTCCTCGACGCCTTCGCCGCGCGCCGCGACATCTCGGTGAAGCTCGTCCGCACCGCCGAGGAGAGCATCGTCTTCAGCCTGCCGAGGAAGCTCCGCGAGGCCGCGGCCTGAAATGGCCGTCTATACCGATGTCGGCGATGCCGACCTCGAAGATTTTATCAAGGCCTATAATCTCGGTTCTCTCCTCTCCTTCAAGGGGATCGCGGAAGGCGTCGAGAACTCCAATTTTTTGCTGCGCACCGAGGCGGGCAACTTCATCCTGACCCTCTACGAGAAGCGGGTGGCGGAGGCCGACCTGCCGTTTTTTCTCGGCCTGATGGAGCATCTTGCGGAGCGCGGAATCCGTTGTCCGCTCCCGGTCAGAGCGCGCGACGGACAGGCGTTGCGGCGCATTGCGGGCCGCCCGGCCGCCGTGATCTCCTTCCTCGAAGGCTTGTGGGTGCGCCGGCCTCAGCCCCACCATTGCGCGTCTGTCGGCCGGGCGCTCGCCGAGATGCATCTTGCCGGACGCGATTTCTCCATTCGACGCGAAAACGCGCTGTCGCTCGGCGGGTGGCGCCCGCTCTTCGACATGTCGCGCTCCCGCGCCGATACGGTCGAGCCCGGTCTGTCGGACGCGATCGCGGAAGAGCTTTCCTTCCTCGAATCCGCTTGGCCGACCGGGCTTCCGCTCGGCGTCATCCACGCCGATCTCTTCCCCGATAACGTGTTCTTCCTGAAGGACCGGCTCTCCGGTCTCATCGACTTCTATTTCGCCTGCAACGACATCCTCGCCTACGATCTCGCGGTTTGCGTCAACGCCTGGTGCTTCGAGGCGGACAACGCCTTCAACGTGACCAAGGGGCGGGCTCTGATCCAGGCCTATGAAAGCGTCCGGCCGCTCGAACCGCCTGAGCGCGAAGCCCTGCCGGTGCTCGCCCGGGGCGCCGCGCTCCGCTTTCTCCTGACCCGCCTCTACGACTGGCTGACGGTTCCGGCCGGCGCGCTGGTCACGCCGAAGAACCCGCTTGAATATCTTCGCAAGCTCCGCTTCCACAAGAAGGTGAGGAGCGGGGCGGATTACGGGATGCATCTGTGACCGCGGGAGACGGCCGCATCGTGGTCCACACGGATGGCGCCTGCTCGGGCAATCCCGGTCCTGGCGGCTGGGGCGCGATCCTGGCCTTCAACGGCACCGAAAAGGAGCTGTTCGGCGGCGCGCCGGCCACGACCAACAACCGCATGGAACTGACCGCCGCCATCGAGGCGCTGAAGGCGCTCAAGCGGCCGTGCATGGTCGAACTGCATACCGATTCCCAGTACCTTCGGCTAGGCATCACCGAGTGGATTCGCGGCTGGAAGCGGAACGGCTGGAGGACGGCGGCGCGCAAGCCGGTGAAGAATGCCGATCTCTGGCAGGAGCTCGACGACCTGATCCGGACTCACAGGGTCAACTGGCACTGGCTGCGCGGCCATGCCGGCCACGAGTTGAACGAGCGCGCGGATGCGCTCGCCAGGAAGGGGATGACGCCATTCATGCGGCGGAGGCGGCGGGCGCCGAAGCCGCGTATGCCGCCGGATCTCGCCTAAAGCTGTTCCAGGATCCGCGCGGCGGAACTCACCGTCGTCTCGCCTCGCGCCTCCTCGACCGAAAGCGCAGTGACGACGCCGTCATCGACGATCATCGCAAAGCGCTTGGCTCGCATGCCCATGCCGCGGGCCGAGGAATCGTTCGCGAGCCCTGCCTTTTCGATGAACTCCGCGTTGCCGTCCGACACGAACAGAATGCGGTCTTTCGCCCCGCTCGCCTCCGCCCATGCTTTGAGTACGTGCGTGTCGTTGGTCGAAAGCACGACGATTTCGTCCACGCCCTTCTCCAGGATGGCGTCGCGGTTTTCCACGA
>DASWJZ010000094.1:0-1752 GCA_036396875.1 Propylenella sp. | reverse complement strand
TGCACGAAGCCCACCACTTCCGCCGCAAGGCGCGAGCGGATGCCGGGGATGCGCGTCGTGACGATCTCCAGCTCGCGCGCGGCGTCGGGATAGTCGACCCAGTGATAGAAGCAGCGGCGCTTCAACGCGTCGTGGATCTCGCGGGTCCGGTTGGTAGTCACGACGACGATCGGCGGATTCTTGGCGCGGATCGTCCCGATCTCCGGAACCGTGACCTGGTTGTCGGCCAACACCTCGAGCAGAAACGCCTCGAAAGCCTCGTCGGCGCGGTCGAGCTCGTCGATCAGCAGCACCGGCGCCCCGGCGAGGTCCGGCTCGAGCGCCTGCAGGATCGGCCGCTTGATCAGGAAGCGGTCGGTAAAAATGTCCTTCGACAGCGTCTCGCGATCGACGTCGCCGGCCGCTTCAGCCAGCCGGATTTCCACCATCTGCGCCGCATAGTTCCACTCGTAGACGGCGGAGGCGACATCGAGCCCCTCATAGCACTGGAGCCGGATCAGCTTGCGCCCGAGCGTCTCGGCGAGAACCTTGGCGATCTCCGTCTTGCCGACCCCCGCCTCACCCTCGAGAAAGAGCGGCCGCCCCATCTTCAGCGCCAGGAAAAGCACGGTCGCCAGCGACCGGTCGGCGATGTAGCCGGCGGAGGCAAGGAGCTTCAGAGTCTCGTCGATCGTGGCGGGCAGATTCGGCATGATTGTCCGGGGCAGGGATACGCCCCGGCTATATAGGCCAGTCGGCCGGAAGCCGCACGCGTGGATTTGGGGGCGCCGTTGCCGCGTTCAGCGCTTCTGACTGTCGTCGTGCCCGGGGCTTGACCCGGGCATCCGTTCCGTGGTGGTCGCGCCGGTTTCCGCGTTCCGGATTGCCTTGCCGGATCAGGGTCCGGCAATGACGACACACGCAAAGGTCCCCAAAAAGTTCATCGTTCCGCTTCCAAACCATGCCCCACCTACCCTCTGCCCGCCCCCTCTCCCTTGTCGCCGCGCGGCGCATCTGGCTCCGCGCGCAGCGGCTCGATGAGCAAGAACCGTTCGGCGTCGGGCCGGCGGCGACGCGGGCGGCTGTCGAGCATCTCGGCTACGTACAGATCGACACGATCCACGTGGTCGAGCGCTCGCACCACCACATCCTCTTCACCCGCATCCCGGAATACCGGTGCGCCGACCTCCACCAGGCGCAGGCGGTAGAGAAGAGCGTGTTCGAATACTGGACGCACGCCCTCTCCTACGTGCCGACGGAGGACTTCCGCTTCTTCGTCCGCGAGATGCGCCGGCAGCGCGAGAAGCCGCACCGCTGGTTCGGCTCGGTCACGCCCGAGGAGGTGCGCCGGGTGCTGCGGCTGCTCAGGACCGAGGGGCCGCTCACCATCCGCGACATCGAGGACGAGGTGCTGGTGGAAAAGCACCATCCGTGGGCGAGCCGGAAACCGTCGAAACGGGCGCTGCAGCTCGCCTTCCACATGGGACTGGTGGCGGTCAGCGAGCGGAACGGGATGCTGAAGACCTACGATTTGATCGACCGCCATTTCGGCTGGGAGCGCCCGCCCCGCCCGGCGACGGAGCGGCAGATCAGCGAATACATGCTCGACCGCGCGCTGAGGGCGCAAAGGATCGTCAGCCTCGATTCGATCTGCTTCCAGGATGCGCCGCGCAAGCCTGCGGTGCGAAAGATCATCGAGACGCGGGTCCGGCGCGGCGAACTCGTGCCGGTCGCAGTCGAAGGCGCGGGGAAGCAGCAGCATTGGGCGCCGCC
>DASWJZ010000093.1:0-17067 GCA_036396875.1 Propylenella sp. | reverse complement strand
GTAGGTCTGATAGGCGATCTGGATCGGGGACAAGGACACGCCCGCGTCGAGCGGGAGCGGCTGGTCGGGGCCGAAACGCGCAACGGGGCTCGCCGGCCGCTCGGCCTGCGAGCGCGCCAGGTCCTCCATTTCGCCGATATGCGTCTCGACGCGCGTCATTCACTCGTCTCCGCCCCCCGAAAGTCGTCATGGCAGGGCTTGACCCTGCCATCCGTTCCGCAACGGTCGCGAGGGCCACAGCGGTCGCGGAATGGGTTGCCGGGTCAAGCCCGGCAATGACGGCATGGAAAGGCGGGAAGCTGCCAATCTTGCTGCCGAGGCGCCTTCCAAGAACGGCGCACCCGAAGTGTCAATGTTTTCTTTGCGTTCGGCAGGGGCGGCAGCTAATGACGCGGGCGGCGCGGGGGACCGGAAGGAAAGGCGAGACATGGACAGGGCGGCGCCCGATCCGCTGCAGGCGATCCGCGGCCGCATCGACGCGATCGACGAGAAGATGCACCGGCTCCTGATCGAGCGATCGGGCGTCATCGCCGAACTGATCGAGACCAAGGGCACGAGCAAACCGGGCGATGCTTTCCGGCCGGACCGCGAAGCCGACATGATGCGGCGGATGGTCATGCGGCACGAGGGCCGGCTGCCGCTGGTCACGGTCGAGCACATCTGGCGGGAGATCATAACCACCTTCACCGCCATGCAGGCGCCCTTCGGAATCGCCGCCGGCCCGGCCGATGACAATCTCGCCATGCGCGACCTGATCCGCTTCTACTTCGGGTTTTCCATTCCCGTGTCGAATTGCTCCACGGCCGAAGAGGCGATCGAACGTGTCGCCCGCTCCGGCAAGGATGTCGCCCTGGTCGCCCAAGGCGCGGCGGGTCGATGGTGGACCGGGCTTGCCGGTCCCGCCGCGCCCAAGATCTTCGCCAAGCTGCCGTACATCGAAGTGCCCGCCAGACCGGCTCACCTCCCCGCTTATGTGATCGGTCCTCCCCTCAAGGAGGTTCCGGTTCCCGACGTCCGCGTGCTTGCCCTCTATAAGGCGCCCGGAAGCGAGGCGGCGGTGGCCGCCTACGGCGGTCGGGTGGCGGCCGACGCCGGCGGCGAATTGCTGGTCGAACTGCCCGTCGCCGCTGCGCTCGACGACATTTTCGGCGCGGCCGGAGCCGGGATTTCCGACCTACGCGAGCTGGGCGGGTTCTCCCAGCCGATCGAATTCAAGGCGGAGCGCGTCGCGTGAACCGGCCGCTACCAGAACCGCGCCGTGGGGTACTGGACATCGCCGCCTATGTGCCGGGCGACGACAGGAGCAGCGCCAAGCGTGTCTTCAAGCTGTCGTCGAACGAGACGCCGCTCGGGCCGAGCCCGCTCGCGGTCGAAGCCTACCGCGCCAACGCCGACCGGCTGCATGTCTACCCGGAGGGATCGGCGCGCATCCTGCGCGAGGCGATCGCCGCCGCGTACGGGCTCAATCCGGAGCGGATCGTCTGCGGCAACGGCTCGGACGACCTGCTGACGCTCATCGCCCACGCCTATCTCGCGCCGGCCGACGAGGCGATCTTCTGCGAGCACGGCTTCCTCATCTACAGGATCGCGATCCTCGCATCCGGCGGCACCCCGGTCGTCGCGCCTGAAACCGCCGAGCGTGCGGACGTCGATGCGATCCTCGCGCGCGTGACACCGAGAACGCGCATCGTCTATCTCGCCAATCCCAACAACCCGACGGGCACGTATCTCTCGCATGACGAGGTGAAGCGCCTGCATGCCGCGCTGCCGGGCAACGTCATCCTCGTGCTCGACGCAGCCTATGCGGAATATGTGCGGCGGAACGACTATGCGAGCGGGGTGGAGCTTGCGGGCGAGGCGGACAACGTCGTGATGACCCGCACCTTCTCCAAGGTGTTCGGCCTCGCCAATCTCAGGATCGGCTGGGCCTACGGACCCGCTCCCGTCATCGACGCGCTGAACCGGACCCGCGGCCCCTTCAACGTCAACGGTCCGGCGCTCGCCGCCGGCGCGGCGGCGCTCGGCGATCGCGCGCATCTGGAGCGCGCGGTCGCGCACAATACGCGCTGGCTCGAATGGCTGACCCGCGAGGTGTCGGCGCTCGGGCTTCGCGTCACGCCGAGCATCGGCAATTTTCTTCTGCTTCACTTTCCGGAAGATGGCGAGGGGAAGGGGGCGGCGGAGGCGGATCGGTTCCTGCGCGACCGTGGTCTGGTGCTGCGGCGCGTCGCCGGCTACGGCTTTCCGAACGCGCTAAGAATGAGCGTCGGCTCGGAGGAGGCGAACCGCGCCTTCATCGCGGCGCTCTCCGGCTTCCTCGCCGAAGCGGCCTGACAATGCCGCACAGGGTGAGGCGTCTCGCGCTTGTCGGCATCGGATTGATCGGCTCCTCCATCGCCCGCGGCGCCCGGGCATGGGGCCTTGCCGATGAGATCGTCGTGCAGAGCCGGCGCGCCGAAACGGTCGCGACCGCCGAGCGGCTGAAACTCGGCGACCGCTACACGACAAGCGCGGCGGAAGCGGCCGCCGACGCGGATCTTGTCATTGTTTCGGTTCCGGTTGGCGCCTGTGGGGCGATTGCGCGCGAGATCGGGCCGGCGCTGAAGCCTGGCGCGACCGTCTCCGATGTCGGCTCCGTCAAGCTTTCGGTGATCCGCCAGATGCAGCCGCATCTGCCCGAGAGCGCGCACTTCGTCCCGGCGCATCCCGTCGCCGGCACGGAATATTCCGGACCTGAAGCCGGGTTTGCCGAGCTTTTCGCCGGACGTTACTGCATCCTCACGCCGCCGGAGGGCGCCAACGCCGAGGCGGTCGAGCGGGTGAAAGCGTTCTGGGAGACGCTTGGCTCGAATGTCGAGATCATGGCGCCGGATCACCACGATCTGGTGCTTGCCATCACCAGCCATGTGCCGCATCTGATCGCCTACAACATCGTCGGCACGGTCGCGCACCTGGAGGAGGTGACGCAGTCGGAGGTGATGAAATTCGCCGCCGGCGGCTTTCGCGATTTCACCCGCATCGCCGCGTCCGACCCGACAATGTGGCGCGACGTCTTCCTCAACAACAGGGAAGCCGTGCTCGAAATGCTCGGCCGATTCACCGAGGATTTGACGGCGCTGCAGCGGGCGATCCGCTTCGGCGACGGCGACGCGCTGTTTGAGCTTTTCACGCGCACCCGCGCCATCCGCCGCGGCATTATCGAGGCGGGGCAGGAGACGGCAGCGCCGGATTTCGGCCGCCCGCACGGCAGCGAAAGCGCCTAAAGCCGCAAGCGCGGCAGGGTGATCTCGACCATTCCGACTCTCGCGACGCCGCGCGCGATCTCGACGGAAATCTCGCTCGCCGGCTGACCGTCGACGGTCGTCGGCCGGCCGACGACGAAGAGGGCGCCGGCCATGGCGTTTGCGAGCGGCTGCTGGTCGGGAGGCAGTGTCGCGAAGAGCGCCGGCAGGCCTTCCGCTCCCGCCACGCGAAGCACGAGCGATCCGTCGACGATGCCCTGCGCGTCGAGGGAAAGCTCGCCCTCGGCGTCGAGGCGGGCGTCGCCGCTGGCGAGCGAGACGTCAATGGCGCGGGCCGACACCGGCAGCCGCACCCCGGCGCGGCCGGCGAGTAGCGCGCGCGGCGGCACCGAGAGGCGCGCCGCGGCACGCCCGCTGACCTTCGGAAAAACCTTACCCTCGGTCTCGACGGCGAGGTCGACGAAGGTCACGGCGGCATCGGTCCCGCCGTCGTCGGAAGGGGCAAGCGTGCCCGCCGCGCTCGCCGCCGCCACCCGGGGGTCGGCGATCTCGCTGAGCGGAAGCATGACGGCGACATTGCGCGCCGAGAAGGCCAGCGTCTGCGGACCGTTCAGCCCCATGCCGACGTCCACGTCAGCCGCTTCCCATTCCACGTCCGCCGGGCCCTCCAGGAATCGCGACTGCACCTGCGCCGGCGAGGCAAGCGCGATCTCCGCCGTCGTCGGGGCGAAGACGGAAGCCCCGCCGGTCAGCCCGGCGAGCCGGGCCTGAACGCCGCTCGTCCGCTCGGCGATGGCGGTGTCGGCGCAGACCATTCGGAGGGCGAACGGAAACCCGATCACTCTGCGCCCGCCGCATTCGATGTCGATCCCCCGCTCGGCGAATTCCCGGAACACGGCGGCGGCGTTGCGGTCGGCCCAGCCGGCAAGCCAGAACCAGCCGCCCGCCCAGGCGAGAGCGAGAATGGCGACGATCATCATTGCGGCGACGGCCCGGCGCATCGGTCTCCTTCCGGCGGCTTGTCCGGCGCAATTCGCTCTGCTAGCGACTCGGCCAGCCAAGGATGCATCCATGACCGAATTATGGGTCTTCGGCTACGGATCGCTGATCTGGCGCCCGGATTTTCCCTACATCGAGCGCTCCGCGGCGCGGCTGATCGGCGCGCACCGGGCGCTTTGCGTCTATTCCTGGGTGCATCGCGGGACGCGAAGTCATCCGGGCCTGGTCCTGGGGCTCGACCGCGGCGGCGCCTGCCGCGGGGTCGGCTTTCGCGTCGCGCCCGAAGCATGGGAAGAGGTCCTCGCATATCTCCGCGAACGGGAGCAGGTAACGGCGGTCTACATCGAACAGATGCGCGAAGCGCGTCTGGCTGACGGCCGGCTACGGCAGATGCTCACCTTTGTGGTCGACCGAAGCCACGCACAATATGCGGGAAAGCTCGACGAGGAGACGCAGTTTTCTCTGGTGACAAGCGCGACCGGTCGCTCAGGCGCAAACCGCGACTATGTGATCAACACGGCGGCGCATCTGAAGGAACTCGGCATGCCCGATGCCCGGCTTGAGCGGCTGGCGTCCCGCCTCAAGGCGCTCGATACCGCTACGACCCTCACGCGGCGAGGCGGAGGCGATGCGGCTCTGCGGGCCGCAGATCGTCGATGACGGCGCGGCGCGCCTGCAGGTTTGGCGCCAAAAGGTGGAGATAGATCGCCGCCTGCCGGGGCGCCGCGTCCGCCGGCATCCGCGCCAGCGCCGTCACATGCCCGCCCCAGACAATCTCGCCTCTCGACACGGCGATGGCGACGCCCTCCTCAAAATCCGCAAGCGAAGCGCCGCCCGTGCAGGTGAAGACATATCGACGGCCTGAACGTCCGGCCCAATAGACGTAGCGGGCCGGCACTCCGGCAGCGATGGCGACGCGCGAAACGTTCGGCGAGGGCGGCATGGAGACTCCGGACATTACTTGAACGATAGGGGAACATAAGAGTAACTGAGCCGTCTGTCGACCGTCAAGGGCGATTTAGGACAGTTCAGGTGTCATACTACATGTAGGCGGCTTCCTTGTAAACTGCCCCATCATGTTGATGGCCGCGCTTCCGGCCCCAACCCTCGCCCAAGCTCGGGCCGTCGAGACACGGCCTCGGCAAGGAGCCCGGCCGCGGCTGATTCGATTCGGTCCTTCAGCAGCGCCGCAAACCGCTCGCCGTCGTGGCCGGGCGGGATCGGCTCGAGGCACGCGAGCAGGATTGTTCCCCGTCTGTGGGCGAAGGAGCGACGCGGCCAGTAAAGTCCGGAGTTGAGGGCGACCGGCAGACAGGGCACGCCGAGCGCGCGATAGAGCCGCGTCACGCCGTGGCGGTATTCGGGCGGGGCGAGGGGCGGCCGCCGCGTGCCTTCCGGAAAGATGATGATCTGACGCTTCTCGCTCACGGCGCGACGGGCGTGCCGGATCATGTCTTCGATCGCGCTTGATCCCTTTCCGCGATCGACCGGGATCATGCGCGCCTTGCGGAGGTACCATCCGAAGAGCGGAATCCAAAGGAGCTGCCGTTTCAGGATGAAGCTCGGGCGCGGGAAAAGCTCCACGAGGCGGAGGGTTTCCCAAGCCGACTGATGCTTGGAGGCGACGATGAATCCGCCCTCGGGGATGTTTTCGCGGCCGCGGATCTCGTCGTCGATGCCGCAGATCGTCCGGTGCAGCCAGAGCGTCGAGCGCACCCAGAAGCGGCCGACGGGCCAGAAGAGACGCTCCGGCAGCAGCAGGGCCGGCGAGAACACCACTGCCTGAACGAGGAAGTTCAGATAAAGTGCGATCTGGAAGAGGACGGTTCTGACAAACACCGGCGCGGGCCTCCGGAGGCCGCCTTCGGGCTCGCGGCGGAGGCCGAGCGTAGCCGTCGCAGGACGGTCGCACCAGCCCGGCCAGGCGACCCCCCGCCGGGTGGGTCGCCTCAGTCGACCTCCCTCAGCGTGCGCCGCACCGTCACGCGCGCGGTGAATGCGATGATCAGCGCCAGCGCCAGAACCGTAATCGCGGCGCCGATATAGCCGTTCAGGCCGACGGACAGGCCGCCGAAAAGGCTGCGAAGCTGCGCCTCCTCCGGCGTCGATCCATGCAGGCGCCCGAAGAAGCTGACGAGCAGGAAAATGACGATGGCGATCGCGCCCCCGATGCCTGCGCCCCGCAGTCCGAGCAGCAGAAAGTGCCGCTGGAATTCGCGGGCGATGTAATTGTCCTCCGCGCCGACGAAATGCAGAACCTCGATGACCGTGCGGTTGCTCGCCATGGCGCCGCGGGTGGCGAAGACGACGCAAAGCGCCGTGGCGGCGAACACCAGGCTGAGCACCACCGTTCCGAGCAGCGTCATGACCCGCGCCATGGCGGACAACCGCTGCAGCCACTGGCCGTGATCGTCGAGGCTGGCCGTCGGGATCTCCTCCCTGAGGCGACGCGCTAGAGCTTGCAGGTCGGCATCGTCGCCGACCTGCACCGCGACGATGCGGGGAATAGGCAATTCCTCGACCGCGAAGTCGGAGCCGAGCCACGGTTCGAGCAGGGCATTCGATTCCGCTTCGTCGAGAGCAATCGCGGAGCGCACGCCCGGAACCTGCATCGCGACATCGACGGCGCGCGCCACGGCGGCCCCGGTATCGGACCCCTCGACCGGCTTGATCTGGATCGTGACTTCGTTGGCGATCTGCCGCTGCCAGCCCTCAGCCCGTTCCGCGACGACCGAAACCGCGGCCACGCACAGGCAGGCAAGGAAGCTCATGATGGCGACGAGCGTGAGAAGCGTACGCCGCGCGACGGTGCGGGGCGGCACGATCGGATTCGACGAGCGCGGCGGCGGCGGTCGGCCGGTCGCTGCACTGGCGATCTGGCCGACGAGAGCGGCGGCCGGCATCTTGGCCGATGCGGGCCGCCGGCGGACGCGGCGCGTGCGCGTCGACCGAGCCGGGCGGCGTGCGGTTTCATCGGAACCGGAGATCTGATCAGTCATATATCTCGATATGGCCGCCGTTGAGGACCAGCCTGCGCGCATCATACTGATCCATCAAGGCGAGATCGTGCGTGGCGATGACCACGGACGTGCCAAGCCTGTTCAACTCGATGAAGAGCCGCAAGAGGCGCCGGGCGAGCGGAGGATCCACGTTGCCCGTCGGTTCGTCGGCGAGGAGTATTTCGGGCTTCGTGATGAGCGCCCGTGCGATCGCCGAGCGCTGCTTCTCGCCGCCGGAGAGGACCTGCGGATAGACCCACATCTTGTCGCCGAGCCCGACCCATTCGAGCAGTTCGCTGACGTCGCGCCGGTAGCTCGCTTCCTCGGCGCCGGCCACGCGGAGGGGAAGGGCCACGTTCTCAAACGTGGTGAGGTGATCGAGCAGCCGGAAATCCTGGAACACGATGCCGATCCGCCGCCGCAGGGCGGGGATCGTGCTGCGGGACACGGTGGCGGCGTCCTTGTCGAAGATACGCACGCTGCCGCGCGTCGGGCGGAGCGACAGGAAAAGAAGGCGCAGAAGCGAAGTCTTGCCGGCGCCGGAAGGCCCGGTCACAAACTGAAAAGAGCCAGGCGCGATGTGAAAGCTGACATCGCGCAGGACCTCCGGGCCGAGACCATATCTGAGGCCGACATTCTCGAAACGAATCACCGGGCAAGCCTCATGCGTCGTGTCCTGTGCCGCAAGTGCGGGCCATTAAGGCGGTGTTAACGTTAGCTGCCGATGAATCAGAGGCTAGGAAATTCAATCAGAGCTAGCCAGTGGCGGCCTCCCACTCCGTCGTCTCCGACCAGGTGATCCTCCAGTGCCCGGCCTGCGGCGCGTGCGAGTCGACGGACGCCTTCGTGGTCGCCGATTCTCCGATGATCGTTTGCCGGGATTGTGGCGAGACGTGGCCCGCGGCGCCACGGCGGAGGAAGCGGCAGCATCCGATATTCGCGGTCGTGGAGGAAGAGACGAAGCCGGAGACCCTCTCCGCCGAACGCCGGCCGCTTGTCTCCTATTCCGACGGCGCCGACAAGGCCTGGGCCGCCAAGGTCGAAGGCGACTTCTGGCCGGAGCCGCCGCGCCGTTCGCGCCTCCCGGCCGCGGCGGCGGCGATGGCTGCAGTGTTCTTCATGGCATCCTTTCTCGGAGGGCGGGAGGCGGCCGTCGCCGCGCTTCCCGATCTCGCCGGCCTTTATGCGGCGATCGGCTTGCCGGTCAATCTGGATGCATTGTCGATCGGCGAGGTCGCGGCCCTGCGCATGACGGAGGGAGGAAAGGCGCGGGTCACGGTGCGGGGGACGATCCGCAACCCCGGCCGCATGCAGCAGACAGTCCCGCTGCTCGCTGCCGACCTGCACGACAGCGCCAGGATCACAGCGGTTTCGGGCGTCTTCGACCCGCCCGCCCGGGTGATTTCCGCCGGGGAATCGCTGCCGTTCAAGCTTGAATTCAACGACGTCCCATCGCAGGCGGTCGAGGTCGTGGTGCGGTTCCGCCGCCCCGGCGACCGCGTGCGGGAGGCGCATGAGGCTGTCGCGGCGGCGCAATGACAGCGGCGGACGGGACGCGCGTCCGGCCGCTCTATTCGGCCGAGGCCATTGCGGCGCGCGTCAAAAGCCTGGCGCGCGAGATCTCCGCGAGCGAGCCGCGGCAGCTGCTGGTCGTGATCGTCCTGAAAGGCGGCTTCATGTTCGGCGCCGACCTGGTCCGGGCGCTGGCGACGGAGGGCGTGCGGCTGGAAATCGAGTTCATATCGCTCGCCAGCTACGGGACACGCCTGAAATCGTCCGGCGAAGTCCGCATCCGCCGCGACATTGAGGTGGAAGTGTCGGGGCGCGACGTGCTCATCGTCGACGACGTCCTCGATTCCGGGCTGACGCTCAAATTCGCCCGCGATCTCATGCAGTCGCGCGGCGCCCGCCGGGCGGCAATCACGGTCTTGGTTGACAAACCGGAAGGCCGGCGCGTCGAAATTGATGCTGATTACGTTGGGTTTACCTGTCCAAACTATTTTGTCGTGGGTTACGGCATGGATGCGGGCCATGCGTGGCGCGAGCTGCCCTATGTGGGCGTGCTCGAAACTGCCCCGAGCGAAGCCGGTTTAGAGGAAGGGTGATGCGTATCCTCCTGACGGAAGACGACGATTCGGTCCGCACCTTCGTAAGCCGGGCGCTCGAGCTCGACGGTCACGACGTGGAGACCGCCTGTCACGGCGTCGAGGCGCTGGAACGGCTGACCGAGCGCAAGGGCAGCTTCGATCTCCTCGTCACCGACGTGAAGATGCCCGTGATGGACGGCATCGCGCTGGCGCATGAGGCGGCCGGGCAGTGGCCGGGGCTTCCGATCCTGCTGATGACGGGCTTCGCCGATCAGCGGGAGCGCGCGGAGGATCTTGCCGAGGTCATCCGCGACGTTGTGACCAAGCCGTTCACACTGCAACAGATCCGCGAGGCGGTGAGCGAGGCGGCGGCGGTCGAAGACAAGGCCGAGAGCACCGACAAGGCGGCATGAGCCGCGTCATTCCAGATTGAGCAGCCGCTCCAGGTAATCCAGCTCGTAGCGCGGGCGAAAACGCTCGCCGAGGCGCTCGCGAATCGCCTCCAGGATGCGCCTTGCGCGCTCGACATCGATCTCGTCGGGCACCTTCACGTTCTGGCCGAGGTCGGGCCCTTCCGTGCGCTGCGGCCGGCCCAAGGGGTCGCGCTGCCCGTTCGGCCGGCCGCCGGGCTGCTGGCCGGGCATGCCCTGCTGATTGGCATACATTTGCTGCATCATGCCCTGCATGCCCTCGCGCAGGGCGTCGAGCGCCTCGCCCTGATACCCGTAAGCGTCGCCGGGCTGGCGCTCGCCAAGCGAGCCGGTG
Organism: Propylenella sp.; assembly: GCA_036396875.1. Classification (GTDB taxonomy): domain Bacteria; phylum Pseudomonadota; class Alphaproteobacteria; order Rhizobiales; family Afifellaceae; genus DASWJZ01. The sequence goes on along the minus strand of DASWJZ010000093.1, from coordinate 6,975 downwards.
GCGTCGCCCATGGCGCGCCCCGCGCGGCCGAGGGCGCGGCCGAGCTCCTGCCCGGGCTGCATGCCCTGGCCGCCTTCGCCGTTCTGGCCTTGCTGCCCCTCCTGGCCTTGCTGGCCCTGCTCTCCCTGCATCTCCTCGAGCAGGCGCTGCAGCTGCTCGGCGAGCTGCCCCTGCCCCTCCTGCAGCTGCCGCATCAGCTCCTCGAACTCCTCCGGTGACAGCGGCTGCTGCTCGCCCTGCTCGCCGCCGCGGCGATCGCCCGGCCGGCGGCCCTGGTTCATCTCGAACGTCTCGTTCATGAGCCGCTGCTGCTCGCGCATCATGCGGGCAAGCTCGTCCATCTGCCGCATCATCTCTTCGTCGAGCGGAGACATCTGGCCGGGCTGCGCCATTTGCAGGTTGTCGAGCATCTGCTGCAGCTGACTGAGCAGCTCCTGGGCCGCCTCGCGGTCGCCGAGCCGCGCCAGATCCTCGATCCGGTCGAGCAGGCTGTCGAGATCCTGCTGCGTCAGCTCCTGCATGTCGCGATCGGACGGCATCGGCAAGTTCTGCAGTCCGCGCTCGGCCATCTCCGCCATGTAGCTTTGCAGGAACTCCTGCATGGCCTGACGCAGCTCATCCATCAGGCGGGCGATCTCCTCCTCGGAAGCGCCCTCCTCAAGCGCCCTTTCGAGCGCTTCGCGCGCCGCTTGCAGCCGCTCTTCCGCATCGGACAGCTCGCCGTCCTCGATGGCTCGCGCCATCGTCCAGAGATAGTCCAGCATTTCGCGCAGATCGTCGTCGCTGCGCGCGTTGATCAGCCGATGGTATCCGACGCGCAGGCCAAGATAGATGCCGGAATCCTCGACGAATTCGGGCGCCACCGTCAGCGCGTCGAGCGCCGTGGCAACCCCCGGCGCACTGTTTGCGTCGAGGGCGAGATCGCGCCGCTGCTCGATCAGGGCGCGAGCGAGCGGGTTATAGAAGGGCCGGGCCGGCAGCGTGATGAGGGCGGAATCGGCAGGCCGCGCCTCCTGGCCGGCGGCGTCCTTCACCACCGCATCGGGGGAGACTTCCAGCCCCGCATAGGGATGCGCCTCCAGACGCCCGTCCGCCCGGGCGGAACCGTCGCGCGCCTGGCTGCGGTCGATGCGGAGCGGCAGCGTCGGCGGTTCGACCAGCGGCCTCGCATTCTCGGCCGGCGGTTCGGCGGCGCGAAATGCCACGCTCCCTTCGGTGACGCCGTAATCGTCGGTGACATCGAAGCTCAGCGTGAACGATCCCGATCGATTAATGCTAAGCGGTCCGCGGACGATCGTCGGCGGATGATCCTCGACGATCGTGATCGGGTAGGCCGTGGTGCCGTCGGCATGCGCGACCGCGACGGTGGAATCCCGCCCCAGCAAGGTTTCGTAGCTGCGAATCACGTCGCCGGACTCGGACGGCGCGCCTGCCTGCTCGGGCGCGAGGACGACGATGCCCTCCGCGGTCTCGACGGTCACCTGCGCGGCTTCGCGGGAGACGACCCGGACGGTGAGCTTGCTCCCCTCCGGGACGAGGACCGGTTCCGCCGCCAACTGGCCGGACCGGCGCGACAGGAAGATGGGGGCCTGACGCGTGTAGGACGGCGGGTCGATCCAGGCGTCGATCCTGGCGGCGATTGCGGCCGGCGCGACTGTGACGGGCGTGAAGGCCTCGCCGAGGCGCGTCGCCCATTCGCCCCATGCGACGGCGAAGGCCAGCACCATGAGAACCGGCACGGCGAAGCGGTAGGCGTTCGGGTCGCGCTCGGCCATGGCCGGGCGCGGCGCCCCGGCCCGCAGATTGCCGAGTGAGGCATAGAGGCGGCGCTGCTCGGCCTCCCAGAGCGTGCGCGCCGCGGTGTCGTCGGCGACCGGCGATATGCGGTCGGTCAGTCCGCGGGCAGGCCGATGCGGCAGGCCCGAGACGAGTTCAACGCGCCGCATGGCGTCGAGCCGGCCCGGCATGGGGACGCGCGCCAGCCGCACCAGGCTCCAGAGAAGGGCGATGCCGAGGATCGCCAGCGTGCCGACGCGGAGCCAGTCCTCGCCGAGGCGCCAGTAGCCGAACCAGGAGAGGACGACATAGGCGCCGGCGACGGTCAGCAGCGGGACGAGCCGCGGCCAGAGGCTTTCCCAGGCAAGCGCCAGGCGGGCGCGCGCTATCGCGCGCTCGAGCGGAGCGAGCCGGTCATCGGTGCCGCGAGGCGCTCTCAGAGCCATCGAATCTCGATCATGCGCGCCAAAGGATAACGTAACACGCCATGGCACGATGGCCACACCAAGGCGATGATCCGCCGCAAGGTCGCTAGGCCAGCCACCCCGGCAGGCGGTCGAGGCCGATCAATTCTTCGTACGTCGGGCGTGGCCGCACGACGGCGAAACGGGCGCCGTCAACCAGCACCTCCGGAACGAGGAGACGCGAGTTGTAGGTGCCGGACTGCACGGCTCCGTAGGCGCCGGCGGAATAGACAGCAAGCAGATCGCCCGGCTCCGGCCGCGGCAGCTTTCGTCCGCGCGCCAGGAAATCGCCGGTTTCGCAGACCGGCCCGACAATGTCAGCGACGATGTCCGGTGCGGCGGACTCGCGGACCGGACCGATCCGGTGCCAGGCATCGTAGAGCGTGGGTCGGATCAGGTCGTTCATCGCCGCATCCACGATGATGAAAGTGCGGTCGCTGCCCTCCTTCACGTAGACGACCTCGGTGACCAGGATTCCGGCGTTGCCGACGATCAGCCGACCCGGCTCGAAGACGACCTCGCAGCCGATCTTGTTCATGTGCTTCTTCACGATGTCGGCATAGGCGGAGGGAAGCGGCGGCGCCGCCTCGTCGTCGCGATAGGGAATGCCGAGTCCGCCGCCGAGGTCGACGTGGCCGATCGCGTGGCCGTCGGCCCTGAGTTCCAGCACCAGGTCGGCGAGCAGCGCGAAGGCGTTGTCGAAGGGAGCGAGTTCCGTGATCTGGCTGCCGATATGCAGGTCGACGCCGGCGACGCGGATCGCGGGAAGCGCGGCGGCGAGGCGGTAGACATCCCCGGCGCGCCCGTAGGGGATGCCGAACTTGTTCTCCTTGCGGCCGGTGGAAATCTTCTCATGCGTGCGGGCGTCGACGTCGGGATTGACGCGGAGACTGACCGGCGCCTCGACCCCGCGTTCCGCAGCCAGAGCCGACAGGCGCTCAAGCTCCTGCTCCGATTCGACATTGAAGCAGCGGATGCCGGTCTGAAGCGCGAAGACCAGCTCGCGCGCCGTCTTGCCGACACCGGAGAAGAAGATCTTGTCCGGCGTGACGCCGGCGGCCAGCGCTCGCCGAAGCTCGCCCTCCGAGACGACGTCGGCCCCGGCCCCGAGCCGGGCAAGCGTCGCAACCACAGCCTGGTTGGAATTTGCCTTCAGCGCATAGGCGATCATGTGGTCGAGCCCGGCGAAGGCCTCGTCGAAAACCCGGTAGTGTCGGGTGAGCGTCGCCGTCGAATAGCAGTAGAATGGCGTCCCGATCGCCGCGGCGATGACGGGCACGGAAACGCCCTCGGCGTGCAGCACGCCATCGCGATGGGCGAAATGGTGCAAGGCCGCTCCTAGAGGAGGAAGTCGAGGAAGAAGCGGCGCCTGGGGGCAGGCTCCGACCGCAGCTCCGGGTCCTGCGCGCCGGGCGAGGTGGCGTCCAGCGTGTCGGCAGCCGTCCCCGACCCGGGAGCCAAGGTCGCCTCGCCGCCATAGACGACAGCGGGCGCGGCCTCCCGACCGGCGACGGGCGCTGCGCCAGGCGGCTCTTCGAGGGAACCACGCCTCCCGCAGCCGCAGACGATTGCGGCGGCGATTGCGGCGATGATCAGGATGCGGATCGGCATAAAAATCCCCGGCCGGCGCGACTATAGCGAAGCGCGACGCTCACGCACCCGGATTCTCCCGGTTCGTTTCGGAGGCAAGGCGATCGATCCACCCGCGGGCCGCCGCGCGGACGTTCTCCGGCGCGGTGCCGCCTTCGCTGGCGCGGCTGGCGACCGATGCGTCAACCGAAAGCACGTCGTAAGCCGCCGGCCCGATCGCCGGGTGCACGGCCTGCATCGCCTCCAGCGGCAACGCATCGAGCTCCATGCCGCGCCGCGCCGCCTCGGCGACGATCCGCCCGGTGACATGATGCGCCTCACGAAACGGCAGCCCCGCCTTCCGCACCAGCCAGTCCGCCAGATCGGTGGCGGTGGAATAGCCGGCGCCCGCCGCCTTGCGCATGGCGTCCACGTCGGGCGTCATGTCGTCGACCATCCCGGTCATCACGGCAAGCGAGAGCGAGAGGCTCGGGAGGGCGTCGAAGACCTGCTCCTTGTCCTCCTGCATGTCCTTCGAATAGGCGAGCGGCAGGCCCTTCATCATGACGACGAGCGCAGTCAGCGCGCCGAAGACGCGGCCGGTCTTGGCGCGCACCAGCTCGGCGGCGTCGGGATTGCGCTTCTGCGGCATGATCGAGGAGCCGGTGGTGAAGCGGTCCGAAAGGCGGATGAAACCGAACTGCGGCGCGCACCAGAGCACGATCTCCTCGGCGAAGCGTGAAAGATGCACCGCTGAGATCGAGGCGGCGGCGAGCGCCTCCATGGCGAAATCGCGATCGGACACCGCGTCGAGCGAGTTCGCCGCCGGGCGGTCGAAGCCGAGCTCCGCCGCAGTGGCGCGGCGGTCGATCGGGAAGGCGGTGCCGGCGAGCGCCGCGGCGCCGAGCGGGCATTCGTTCAACCGCAGGCGGCAATCGGCGAAGCGCCCGCGGTCGCGCGAGAACATCTCGACATAGGCGAGGAGGTGGTGGCCGAAGGTGACGGGCTGTGCGCTCTGCAGATGCGTGAAGCCCGGCATCACGGCGTCCGCGAAGTCGAGGGCCTTCGCGGCGAGCGCCGCCTGCAGCGCGCCGAGCTGGCCGTCGATCTCATCGACCGCGTCCCGCACCCAGAGGCGGAAGTCGGTCGCCACTTGGTCGTTCCGCGAGCGGGCGGTGTGGAGCCGTCCCGCCGGCCCGCCGATCAGCTCGGTCAGGCGCGACTCCACGTTCATGTGGATGTCCTCGAGCGCGCGCGAAAAACTGAACCGGCCGGCCGCGATCTCATCGGCGATCTGGTCGAGGCCCGCGACGATTCGCGCCGCATCGTCCGCCGAAATGATGCCTTGATCGGCTAGCATGCGGGCATGGGCGCGCGAACCGGCGATGTCGTGCGCGGCGAGCGCCCGATCGAAGTCGATCGAGGAATTGATCTCCTGCATGATCCGGTCGGGCGCCTCGGAGAACCGGCCGCCCCACATCGTATTCGTCATGGTCCCTCGTCAGGAGACGCAAGCATGGCCGATAGGCGACAAGGCTTGGCCGGAAAGATCCCGCTCCGCGGCGCCGCCGTCGCCGGGGCGGCGGCGCTCGGGATCGCGGTATACGTGAGCCTTGCCGGACAAGGCAACGGCGTGGACGCGGCAGCTTGCGCATCGGCCGCGCCGCATGCCGCGGCGCTCGACCCGCTGATCGGGGGCGAGGTGGCCGCCTTCCAGATGGCGCGGGAGCCGCAAAAACTTTCCGATCTCGCCTTCACCGGGCCCGGAGGCGAGCCGATGACGCTTGCCGCATTCGAGGGGCGGACGGCGCTGGTCAACCTCTGGGCGACCTGGTGCGGGCCCTGCCGCAAGGAGATGCCGGCGCTCGACCGGCTGCAGGCGGCGATGGGCGGCGAGGACTTCGTAGTCGTCCCGATCTCGATCGATACGGCGGAGCCGGAGAAGCCGGCGCAGTTCCTGGAGAGCGTCGGGGTCAAGAACCTGCCGCTCTACACCGACCGCTCGACCGACATTTTTCAAACCCTGAAGGAGCGCGGGCTGGCGCTCGGGCTGCCCGTGACGGTGCTTCTCGACCGGAACGGCTGCCACCTCGGTCACATGAACGGACCGGCCGAATGGGACAGCGAGGACGCGATGGGCCTCCTGAGCGCCGCTCTTCAGGCGTGAGCGCGCCGCCCGGCCGCCTCGATTGGCGGGGCGGCGCTTATCGCCTCGCGCTGGACGATGTGCGGTCGATGCCGCGCACCGTCGACTTGGGTCACTTGCAGCCGACGAAGAGGTGGAACGGCAGGTCTGCGCCGACCCCGGCGGAATTGCGTGTTCGGATGACGACGGTGTTTTGGTTGCTGTGTCCTGCTGGAGCGGCGCCGATCTGGCCCAGCTGGGCGGTTCCCGGACTCCCCGTGCCCAGCGTCGCGATGTAGAGGCAGTCCACCACTTTCTTGTCGAACTCCACCTCATATATTCCGGCCACGAAGCCGGTGACACTGGTCACGCCCTTGCCGCGCACGAGCGTCGCGTTGGCCCTGACCGTCGCCCAACGGTCGTTTCCCGCCACCGCGTACACGGCGGTCGCCGAGGGGAGGATGGACGCAAGCGCAAGGGCCGTGCGAAGCGCGATCGTGCCGCCGAATGTGCTTGAACACATCGTCATTTCAATCCCCCTCAACCGCAGCCGACGAAGAGATGGAACGGTATGTCGACCGGCGTGCTGCCGTCGGACCTGTTGGTCCTGATGAAAACACCTTTGGCATTTCCCCCAAGCGCGGCGACGCCGATCTGGCCGGCGGGCGGCTCAGCCGCCGTGTTGCGGGCGATCGATGCGATATAGACGCACTCACTCACGTCGATGTCGAAGATCACCTGGTAGGTGCCCGGGTTGATTTGGCCGGAGCTGACGACGCCCTTGCCCCTCGCGAGGCTGCCGTCGTCATTGACCTTCGCCCAGCGGTCGCCGGCGACCGTCCGCGGCGCTTGCGGCTTATCCTCCGCCGCGGCCGGGAGAAGCGCCAGCGCCGCGATGAGCGATCCGCAGGCGAGCGCGGCGCGCCAGCCTGTGCCTGTTCTCGTGGTCATGGCGATCCTCCCTAACAGCCGACATAGAGGTGGAAGCTCAAGTTCGTCGGAACGCCGGCGGAATCCTGCGTGACGACGAAGAGGCTCCTG
>DASWJZ010000092.1:0-11163 GCA_036396875.1 Propylenella sp. | reverse complement strand
CTGGGGCCTCGACATCAAGGCGGAATGCGGCGGGGCATGCGCCTGCGCCACCTGCCACGTGCACGTCGACCCAGCCTGGGCTCCAAGGCTTCAGCCGCCGAGCGCCGAGGAGATCGACATGCTCGACGGCGCCTTCGACGTCGACGAGACGTCGCGCCTCTCCTGCCAGATCCTGCTCACGCCGGAACTTGACGGGCTGCGCCTGCGCCTCGCGCCGGGAACGGAGAAATAGCTGCTCTATGCTGGCGCCCGCAGCGCCCAGCGAGGCGCGCTGATCCTCCGCCTCTGCTGATCTTTATCCAGCCGCAAACGGATCGAGCACGAGGATTCCGGTCTTGGCGATGTCGCCGACATTGCGGGTGACGAGGGTCAGGCCGTGGACTTTCGCGGAAGCGGCGAGCAGACCATCGATCAGCGGCAGCGGATCCGGAACGCTGAGCATCGCCCAGGCTTCGGCAATTGGCTCGTCTATCGGCAGGACGCGATCGCCAAGCCGCGCGCGCATCTCGGCAAACCACCGATCCAGAGACCGCGCCTGCTCTTGATCGCGCCGCCGTTTGAGCTCAATGCCGCGCCGGATTTCGGCGAGAACGATGACGCTCGTTCCGATTTCTTTGACCGGAGTGCCTGCGACCCAGCGCGCAACGTTCGGATGGGCGCGCTCGCGCTTGCGGATCTCCGAAATGACATTGGTGTCGAGCAGGAATCTCACAGATCGAGCTTGCGCCAGTCGCGTGGGCGCGGCTGGTCGAAAACGCCGTCAAAGGCTTCGTCCGGAAGATCGGAGCCGAACACGTCGAACGCGGTTTCGACCGCGGGATCAACGAACGCTTTCTCCAGCGTCGATCTCAGAACCTTCGCCTTCTCAGGCTCGCGTCGCAGCGTCTCTGCCAGTGCGCGGATCAGTCCCGCATCGCGCCTCGCTGCCTGAACCTCCACTCGCACAAGCCCGCGCGCTGCCGCGCGGCGGCGGTGGGCGTTGGTCGCCCTCTTCTGAGACTTGCTTGCCATAATCTCCTCGCAGTGCTCTCCGGTTATATAACCGGAGACGAGAGATAACAAAAGGAACTTCCGCGGCTAGCGGCAGCTAATAGCCCGCGCTTACCGCACCAGCACGTTCCGGAACTGCCACGGGTCGCTTTCGTCGATGTCCTCCGGAAAGAAGCCCGGGCGGTCGGTGAGCGGCGTCCAGTCCGTGTAGTAGCCTTGGACCGGGCCGAGATACGGGCGCTGCACCTCAAGGCAGCGGCGGAAATCCATCTCGTCCGTCTCGACGATCCCGACCTCCGGGTTCTCCAGCGCCCACGCCATGCCGGCCAGCACCGCCGACGTGACCTGCAACCCGGTCGCGTTCTGGTAGGGCGCAAGTCGGCGCGCTTCCTCGATCGAAAGCTGCGAACCGTACCAATAGGCGTTTCTCGCGTGCCCGTAGAGGAGCACCCCCAGTTCGTCGATCCCGTCGATGATCTCGTGCTCGTCGAGGATGTGGTTCGTCGCCTGTGTCCGGCCCGCCTGCCCGAAAAGCTCGTGCAGCGAAAGCACCGCGTCGTTGCAGGGATGGTAGGCGTAGTGGACGGTCGGCCGGTATTCGGGGTCGAGCCCGGCGCCGATGGTGAAGTAATCCGCAATCGAGATGGACTCGTTGTGGGTAACGAGAAAGCCGTATTGCGGACCCGGCGTCGGGCACCACGACCGGATGCGCGTATTGGCGCCCGGCTGCGGCAGGTAGCGCGCCGCCTGGCACCCAGCCGGGTCCGCCTGCACGCCCATGTTGTCGGGCGTCCATTGTTCGTGCGTCCCCCAGCCAAGCTCGGCGGGCTGCATGCCTTCCGACAGGAAACCCTCCACCGACCATGTGTTCCAGAAGACGCCCCTCTTCTTCGGATGCGTGGCGCGCTGCGTATCGCGCTCGGCGATGTGGATGCCCTTCACGCCGGCGCGCTGCATCAGCCGCGCCCAACCTTCGCGGTCGTCCGGCCCCGGCTCCCTGAAATCCAGGCCGAGGTCTTTGGCGAGATCGACGAGAGCCTGCTTGGCGAACCAGGAGACCATCCCCGGATTGGCGCCGCAGCAGGAGACGGCGGTCGTCCCGCCGGTGCTCCGCCGCTTTTCCGCTCGCACCGTCTCGCGCAGAGCATAGTTCGTGCGCGCGGCGGCGCCGGCCGACCGGTCGAAGTAGAAGCCCGGCCACGGTTCGACGACCGTATCGATGTAGAGCGCACCCACATCCCGGCAGAGCTTCATGATGTCGAGCGACGACGTGTCGACCGACAGGTTGACGCAGAAACCCTGCCCGCCACCCTCGGTCAGGAGAGGCGTGAGCAGCGTGCGATAGTTCTTCGGCGTCAGTTCCTCCTTGAGGAAGCGGATGCCGCGCGCATCGAGAATGGCGCGGTTGCTGTCGTCGGGATCGATGACCACCATACGCGTGTGGTCGAAATCGAAATGGCGAAGGATGAGCGGCAGCGTCCCGCGTCCGATCGACCCGAAGCCGATCATCACGATCGGCCCCTCGATACGGGCATGGATCACGTTTTCCGCCATGGCCGCCTCTCCTGCCTTCCGGCGCCTCCGCCGGGATCCCGTTAACGCAGGCGGCAGGAACAGAAGCCGGCAAGTGTTGTCAACCGTCGGCGGCGCGGAGCGCGCCGCTCACGGCACCAGCTGCGCCTTTGGAATGTCGAGCGCGTAACGGAGCCCGGGCGGCTCGAGCGAAAGCTCCGCCGCGCCGCTTACCGAGGTCGGCACGACCTCCGTCAGCATGATGAGGCCGAAGCTCCTGACGTTCCGTTCGCGCATCGCGGCGTCGCTGGTCTCCCGCCACGTGAAGCGGTAGAGGCCGGTGAAAGCATTCTTCTCGAACCGCACTGCGATCATGCCTGACTCGCGTGCGAGCGCTCCATATTTCATGGCGTTGGTGGTCAGCTCGTGGAGCGCGAGTCCGACATACTGGGCCGCGTTCGGACGCAGGAACGCGTTCTCCCCCTCTATGGTGACGGAACCGAGCCGGTTCTCCGCATAAAGAGCGATCTGCGAGCGCACCAGGTCGAAGATGCGGGCGCCGCGCCAGTCGGCGTCGGTCAGGACATCGTGCGCACGCGACAGCGAAAAGATGCGCCCGTTGAAGCGGTTGACGAATTGCTGCGTCGTCTCGGCGCTCTCGGCCGTCTGTCGCGCAATCCCCTGGATCACCGCCAGCAGGTTTTTCGAGCGGTGCGCCAGTTCGCGGAGGACGATCCGAAGGTGTTCCTCCTGCACCTTGCGGTCGGTGACATCGATGAAAGACATCACGGTTCCGATTGTGCGCCCATCCTCGCGCTGCGCGCGGATGCTGACATCGTACCAGCGCGGGCCGCGCTCCCCCGGAATCGCTAGTTCGAGTTCCCGGGATTCGCCGCTGGCAAGCACGGCCCGCTTTGCCTCGGCCAGCGTGTCGGCCGCGTCGGGGCTCAGAACATCGTGGTCGAACCTGCCGACGATGTCGGACGGGAGGTCCGCAGGCGGGTTGAAGATCCAGGTGTAGCGGCCGTCGCTGTCGGCCGCCGCCACGGTGATGCGGGAGGCCAAAAGAGCCGCCTCGCAACGAGACCAGGAGACGCGCGCCGAAGCCGCGTCCGCCGCATCCCCATTTTTACCGTTCCGTGCTCCTCTGGCAGCCATGACACCGGTTGCTAACAAAACAGCGGAGGGCCGAATGGCCGACCGCCCCATCAGTCGAGGTTGCGCGTCACCGCCACAACGTATTGACAAGCGGCACGAGAACTCCCGCGCCCTTGCCGCGCCGACCTCACCGGTCCGGTCGCCGTTCAAAGAACAGCGCTTGGCTGATGACCGCCTTCACCGTCTCTGGCTGGAATGGCTTGGTGATCAGGAACGCCGGCTCCGGCCGCTCACCGGTCAGAAGTCGCTCGGGATACGCGGTGATGAAGACGACCGGTGCGGAGAACGACTCCAGCATCTGATTGACCGCGTCGAGACCGGAGCTGCCGTCGGCAAGCTGGATGTCGGCGAGCACGAGCCCGGGCTTCTTCCGTTCGACCGCCGCCATCGCTTCGGCATGCGTCCGCGCCACCTCGTTCACCCGGTGCCCGAGCGACTGGACAAGGCTCTCGATGTCCATCGCGATCAGCGGTTCGTCTTCGATGATGAGAACGTCCGTCGCCACCTGCTCGGCGATCTCCCGGCCGGCCTGGTCGACGAGCCTTGCAACCTCGGCTTCCGAGGTTCCGAGGATGTAGGCGATCTCCGAGGCGCTGAAATCCTCCACCGCCATCAGCAGAAAAGCCTGGCGAGGCAAGGGGGTGATCGCCTCAAGCCGCCGCGCCGTATCGTCAAGCTCCTCCGGCGCGTATTCATCCTTGGCAAGGTTGACCGCGATCGAGTTCCAGGTGCGGCAGAAGGCCTTGAACAGCTCGACGCGCGGATCGTTCTCCGGGTCGAAGGAGTCCGGATCGGCCACCAGCGCTTCAAGGACACTGATGACATAGGCATCGCCGCTCTTCTGACCCCCCGTCAGAGCGCGCGCGAACCGGCGCAGATAGGGGAGATGCGGAGCGGTGTTGGCAACTAGCGACATTCGTTGATTACCCTGGTGATGGCGAGCGGCGGCCGGCTTGCTCTTGAACGCCGGTTCGGAGATGCCGGTTCCTTAGCATTTTGCCGGCGGTGGAAATCCCGGCGCGGCTTTGTCACAGATTGCACGTCGGCAGGCAAGCCGCGCGCGGCCACCGCTTTGTTGCACTGCAACAAAATTGGGTTTACATCGCGGCCAGGACCGCAGAACGGAGGGTCCGTTGTCCTATCGCGTCATTCCTGTCGCGCCTTTCGACTACGTCGTTTTCGGCGGCACCGGAGACCTGGCGCGGCGCAAGCTCCTTCCCGCGCTCTACCAGCGCCTGCGCGACGGCCAGATCGTGGGCGACAGCCGCATCGTCGGGGTGTCGCGGCGCGACATGACGCAGGACGCCTACCGGGAGATGACACGCGACGCGCTGAGCGAGTTCCTTCCGGCCGGCGAACGCGACCAGGCCGTCATCGACCGTTTCCTCGGCATGCTCCACTATGTCGCCGTCGACGTAGCTGGCGAGGCCGGATGGCCGGCGCTGGCGGATTCTCTGCGGGACGGCGAGGAAAAAATCCGCGCCTTCTACCTCGCCGTCGGACCAAACCTCATCGACGCAATCTGCGTCGGCATCGCCCGTCACGAACTGGTCACGCCGCTCACCCGCGTCGTCATCGAGAAGCCGCTCGGGCAGGACCTCGCCTCGGCCCGCCGGCTGAACGACGCGGTCGGCGCCGTCTTCGGCGAAGAGCAGATCTTCCGCATCGACCACTATCTCGGCAAGGAGACGGTGCAGAACCTGATGGTCCTGCGCTTCGGCAACGTGCTCTACGAGCCGCTGTGGAATTCGACTTATGTCGACCATGTGCAGATCACCGTTGCCGAGACCCTCGGCGTCGAGGGGCGTGGCGACTACTACGATCAGTCGGGTGCGCTGCGCGATATGGTGCAGAACCACATATTGCAGCTCCTCTGCCTGGTGGCGATGGAGCCGCCCGACAGCTTCAATGCGAATGCCGTCCGCGACGAGAAGCTGAAGATCCTGAAGGCGCTGAAGCCGATAGTCGGCGAGGATGCCGAGACCCGCACGGTCCGGGGCCAGTATCGCGCTGGCGCGTCGAACGGCGGCGCCGTCCCCGGTTACGCGGAGGAGAGCGGAGCGGCGGAGAGCGGCACGGAGACGTTCGTATCGATCAGGGCGGAGATCGCAAACTGGCGCTGGGCGGGCGTTCCCTTCTACCTGCGGACCGGCAAGCGCCTGGCCGCGCGCGTGTCGGAGATCGTCCTCGCCTTCAAGCAGGTGCCGCATTCGATCTTCCCGCCGGACGCCGGCGCCGTGCAGCCGAACCGGCTCGTCCTCCGGCTGCAGCCGGACGAGGGCGTCAAGCAGTGGATCATGATCAAGGACCCCGGCCCCGGCGGGATGCGCGTCCGCCACGTGCCGCTCGACATGACCTTCGCGGACGCCTTCCAGGTGCGCAACCCCGACGCCTATGAACGCCTGCTGCTCGACGTGATCCGCGGCAATCAGACGCTGTTCATGCGCCGCGATGAAGTGGAGGCGGCGTGGAAATGGATCGACCCGATCCGTCAGGCCTGGGAGCGGTCGGCGTCGCAGCCGAAGCCCTACACGGCGGGAGGGTGGGGCCCTTCCGCCGCCATCGCCCTCATCGAGCGCGACGGACGCACCTGGAATGAGGACTGAGACGCCTGCGGCCATGCCAGCAAAGACGCCGCCAGAGCTGCGAGGTGCTTCGGCCGCTGTCGATCGCGGACCGCCGGCAGGCGGCGCCGGACATTTGATCCGGCCCCGGCGGCCTAGTATGGCTCGGCGCCGACCGCCCGGTGCGGTGGTTTAGGGAGCATCGATGCCGAAAGTCGCCATGCTGACGGCCGGCGGCCTTGCGCCGTGCCTCTCCTCCGCTGTCGCGGCGCTGATCGAACGCTATACGGACGTTGCGCCGGGCGTCGAAATTCTTGGCTACCGTAGCGGCTATGCAGGGCTCCTCAAGGGAGACGCGATCGGCGTGACGCCTGAGGTGCGCGCCCGCGCCGGCATTCTGCACCGGCACGGCGGCTCGCCCCTCGGCAACAGCCGCATAAAGCTCACCAATGCCGCGGACTGCGTGAAGCGCGGCCTCGTGCGGGAAGGCGATAATCCGCTTCAGGTCGCCGCCCGCCAGCTGGAGAAGGACGGCATCACAATCCTCCACACGATCGGCGGCGACGACACTTCCACTACGGCCGCCGACCTCGCGGCATACCTTGCCGAAAACGGCTACGGCCTGACCGTTGTCGGCCTGCCCAAGACGGTCGACAACGACATCGTGCCGGTCAGGCAATCGCTCGGCGCGGTGACCGCCGCGGAACAGGGCGCGCTCTTTTTCGAGAACGTCGTCAACGAGACGACGGCCGCGCCGCGCACGCTTGTCATCCACGAGGTCATGGGGCGCAATTGCGGCTGGCTGACGGCCGCCACGGCGCTTGCCTGGCGCGAACGCGCGATGGCGCTGGATTTCCTCCCCGAACTCGCCCTTCCCGCCGAGCGCAAGGCCATCGACGCGATCTACGTGCCGGAGCTTGCGGCCGATATCGAGGCGGAAGGAGAGCGGCTGCGACGGTTGATGGATGAAAAGGGCAGCATCGCCGTCTTCGTGAGCGAAGGCGCCAATGCGGCCCGCATTGTCGAAGAGCTGGCGGCGAAGGGCGAGAAGGTCGATCGCGACGCTTTCGGCCACGTGAAGCTCGACAAGGTGAATGTCGGCGACTGGTTCTCCAAGCGGCTTTCCAGGCTCGTCGGCGCCGAGCGGACGCTGGTGCAGAAGTCCGGCTATTTCGCCCGTTCCGCCGCCGCCAACGCGGAGGATCGCCGCCTGATCCGGGACATGGCCCATGTGGCCGTGGAGTGCGGACTGGCCGGCCGGCCGGGGCTGGTCGGGCACGACGAGGAGCGCGGCGGCGAACTGCGCGCGATCGAGCTGTCCCGCATCAAGGGCGGCAAGCCGTTCGATACCGGCGCTGCGTGGTTCGCCGACATGCTGCGAGCGATCGGGCAGCCGATCGGCGAACGCGTGGCCGTCCCCCATGGCGGCCAGGACTGATCGGGCAACTGCCGGGATTTTCGTCCGGGGCCGCGGGGAGCGCGAGGTTCCGTCGGCCTGCGCCACGCGGTAGAAGAATAGCGCGCGGCGCGAGAGGGAGACGAGCATGGGTATTCATCCGCGCGTGAAAGCGGTGACGGAGCGCATTGCCGGCCGCAGCCGCCCGCGCCGCGCCGCCTACCGCGACCGCATCGCCCGCGCCCGAGACGCCGGTCCGCGCCGGGCGGCGCTCGCCTGCGGCAACCTCGCGCACGGCTTTGCCGCCTGCGGCGGAGACGACAAGGCGAAGCTCGCCGGCGACATCGTGCCGAACCTCGCCATCGTGACCGCCTATAACGATATGCTGTCGGCGCATCAGCCCTATGAGCGCTTTCCCGAAATCATCAAGGAGGCTGCCCGCAGCCTCGGCGGCGTCGCGCAGGTGGCGGGCGGCGTGCCGGCCATGTGCGACGGCGTCACGCAGGGCCAGCCGGGCATGGAGCTGTCGCTCTTCTCGCGCGACGTGATCGCCATGTCGGCGGGAATCGCGCTCTCGCATAACATGTTCGACGCGGCGGTCTTCCTCGGTATCTGCGACAAGATCGTGCCCGGCCTGATGATCGCGGCGCTCGCCTTCGGCCATCTCCCCGCCGTTTTCATTCCCGCCGGCCCGATGACCAGCGGCCTGCCCAACGACGAGAAATCGAAGATCCGTCAGCTCTACGCGGAAGGAAAGTGCGGGCGCGCCGAGCTGCTGGAGGCGGAATCGAAATCGTATCATGGCCCCGGCACCTGCACGTTCTACGGCACCGCCAACACCAACCAGATGCTGATGGAGATCATGGGGCTGCACCTTCCCGGCGCGTCGTTCGTCAATCCGAACACGCCGCTGCGCGACGCGCTGACGCGCGAAGCGACGAAGCGCGCGCTCGCCATCACCGCTCTCGGAAACGAGTACACGCCGATCGGCGAGGTCATCGACGAGCGCGCGATCGTCAACGGCATCGTCGGGCTGCATGCCACCGGCGGGTCGACCAACCACACCTTGCATCTCGTCGCCATCGCCCGCGCGGCAGGAATCGACCTGACGTGGGACGATTTCTCCGATCTCTCCGAAACCGTGCCGCTGCTCGCGCGCATCTATCCGAACGGGCTCGCCGACGTGAACCACTTCCACGCCGCCGGCGGCATGGGCTTCCTGATCGGCACGCTGCTTGATACCGGCCTGCTGCACGAGGACGTGCGCACCGTCTGGGGAAGCGGGCTCTCCGGCTATCGTGTCGAAGCGAAGCTTGACGCCAACGGCGAACTGCGCTGGGAGCCGGCGGGGTTGAGGTCGCATGATCCGGACGTGCTGCGCCCCGCCTCCGATCCGTTCCAGCGAACCGGCGGCCTCAGGTTGCTCTCCGGCAATCTCGGCCGCGCCGTGATCAAGGTCTCGGCCGTCAAGCCGGAGCGCCGCGTCGTCGAAGCGCCGGCAATCGTTTTTGAGACGCAAGGGGCACTGATGGACGCCTTCAAGGCCGGCAGGCTCGATCGCGATTTCGTCGCCGTGGTGCGCTTCCAGGGCCCGCGCGCGAACGGCATGCCGGAACTGCACCAGCTGACGCCGCCGCTCGGCGTGCTGCAGGACCGCGGGCATCGGGTCGCCCTGGTCACCGACGGGCGCATGTCGGGCGCCTCCGGCAAGGTTCCGGCGGCCATCCACGTTACCCCCGAGGCCGAGAGCGGCGGCCCGATCGGCAAAGTGCGGGACGGCGACATGATCCGGCTTGACGCCGCCGCCGGCACGCTCGAAGCGCTCGTCGACCCGGCCGAATGGGGGGCGCGCAACTGCGCGGCCGCCGATCTTTCCAGCAACCGGTCCGGCGCCGGTCGGGAGCTGTTCGGCGCCTTCCGCGCCACGGCCGCGCCGGCGGAGCTTGGCGGCGGCATCCTCGCCTTGGGAGGGCATGAATGAGCCGCAGCGAAATGCTTGGGCCGATCGTCGCCGGCGTGTCGGTCATACCCGTCGTCGTTCTCGACAGCGCCGCGGCGGCGGTGCCGCTCGCCACCGCGCTCGTCGCCGGCGGCCTGAAGGTGATCGAGATCACGCTCCGCACCGGCGCGGCGCTGGAGGCGATCAAGGCCATCGCCGGCGAGGTGGAAGGGGCGGTCGTCGGAGCCGGCACGGTGCTCAGCAAGGGGCAGTTCGTCGCTTCGGAGAAGGCGGGCGCCCGGTTCGCCGTTTCGCCGGGCGTAAGCCCCGACGTCCTTGCCGCGGCGGCCGATTCGGCGATCCCGCTGATGCCCGGGGCTGCGACCGCCTCGGAAGTGATGACGCTGATGGACGAGGGCTACACGATCCAGAAGTTCTTTCCGGCGGAGCCGGCCGGCGGGCTTGCGTATCTGAAGGCGCTCTCCGCGCCGTTGCCCGACATCAGCTTCTGCCCCACCGGCGGCATCGACCTCCGCAATGCGCCGGCATATCTCGCCTTGCCGAATGTCGTCTGCGTCGGCGGCTCGTGGGTGGCGCCGAAGCAGGCGATCGCCGCCGGCGACTGGTCGCGCATCGAATGGCTGGCGCGCGAGGCGGCCGCACTCGGGCGGGCGGCATGAAAGCTGCCGCCAACTCCGCGCTCGAAGACCTGCGCGCCCACCGGGAGGCACTCGGCAATCCGCATCTGCGCGATCTCTTCGCCGCCGACCCCGACCGCTTCCGGCGTTTCTCGCTGACGCTCGGCGATCTGACACTCGACTATTCAAAGAACCGCATCGTGCCGGAGACGATGCCGATTCTTTTCGCGCTGGCGGAGCGGGCGGGCGTAGCCGAGCTGCGCGATGACATGTTTTCCGGCAAGCCGATCAACATCACCGAGAACCGCGCCGTGTTGCACGTCGCGCTGCGCGCACCGGCGGACGACGACATCCGCGTCGACGGCAGGAACGTGGTGCCCGACGTGCATGCCGAACTCGACAGGTTCTGCGCGTTCGCCGACCAGGTTCGCTCCGGCGAGATCCGCGGCGTGGCCGCCGACCGCTTCAGCGACGTCGTCAACATCGGCATCGGTGGCTCCGACCTCGGTCCGGCGATGGCGGCTGCGGCGCTGTCGCCCTATCGCGGCGACGGCCCGAAAGTGCACTTCGTGTCGAACGTCGACGGCGCCCATCTTGCCGACACGCTGATCGGCCTCGACGCCGAGCGCACGCTCTTCCTCGTCGCGTCGAAGACGTTCACGACGTCGGAGACGATGACCAACGCCGCCTCAGCCCGCGCTTGGCTCGCCTACCGGCTCGGCGAGGAGGCGGTCGGCGAACACTTCGCGGCGATCTCCACCAATCTCGACAGGGTCGCCGGATTCGGCATCCGGCAGGATCGGGTTTTCGGCTTCTGGGATTGGATCGGCGGGCGCTACTCCGTGTGGTCGGCGATCGGTCTGCCGCTCGCCATTTCGATCGGGGGGGAGAATTTCCGCCGTTTCCTTGCCGGCGCCCGAAGGATGGACGAGCATTTTCGCGACGCGGCCTCGCCGGAGAACATGC
>DASWJZ010000091.1:0-13181 GCA_036396875.1 Propylenella sp. | reverse complement strand
TATGGCCGGCGGCGATGTCGAAGCGGAAGAGCGAAAAATCCGAGAAACCGGCGTAACGCGCCGCGTCGGGATGGTGCGCCACGAAAAGCCGCTTCAAAGCCGCGGGAAGCGCGCCGGCCTACCTGTCCTTCGCAAAGCCCGGCTGAGGGGAGCGGTTCAGTCCGGCAGGGCCTGGCGGCCGGCCGCGAAGACGGCGAGCGCGACCGCGGTGAGCACGCTCGCGTGCGCCGACGCGGCCCATGCGGTCGCCGCGGCGGCGGGCGATCCGGCATCGGCGAGCGCAAAGGCGAGCGCCGCGGCAAACATAAGATGCACCGGAAGGTTGGTCAGGATCACGCCGGCCGGGCGCCTGTGGCGCAGGATGTCGGCAAGCGCCACCGGATAGGATCCGTCCGCCCGCGTCAGGCCGAAAAGGCGCCGGAGCGCAACGGGATCGCCGATCCCGGTCACGTCGCGGAGGTCGGCGAACCCCGCCCGGCCGCGCCAGACGCGGAACCAGGCGCGGGCGCTGGCGAGGATCGCGCCCGCGTAGAATACCGCCAGCAGAAAGAGAATGCTCGTCAGCATCGTCATGCGATCCCCGGCGGCACGCCGCCGGGCCCCTTGTCGCGCCCCGCAATCCTGCTAGCACAGGAACCGTCGCTTGTCCCTCAGGCCCGGCGGATCGGCAGGATTTCTTCCGGCGCGAAAGAAACGATGCGGCCGAAGCCGGCGACGAAATGAGCCGCCGCGACCTCGAACCGGTAAATCGAGAAATCGGCGAAGCCGGCATAGCGGGCGGCGTCAGGATGGCGGGCGAGGAACCGCTCGCGCAGCGCCGGGTCGCCATCCTTGCGGGCCTCGCCGGTGAGGGTAAGGCGCATGGCCGTCATCGCCTCGCCGCCCGCCGGCTCCCGCACGAAAAGCAGCGAGGCGCGCGGATCGCGCTCGAGGTTGCGGGCATGGACGGCAAGCCGCGACAGGAAGAGCAGCGGCGCCCCGTCCGGCGCCGCAGCGGTCACGACATAGGAGGCGAAGGGGCCGCCGCCGGGCTCCAGCGTCGCGAGCGAGGCGGCGCCGCCGGCCGCCAGCAGGCCTTGCGCCAGCACCGCTTCCGAAACCGTTTCTTCCGCCATCCGTTCTACCCCGGAACCCTGCCGGCGAAACGTTTGCCACAATCTGTTCGTTTTCTGTTACACATAAGGCAAGGCGACTGCCGCTCCCCGGGGGGGGGGGCAGTTCCCGATTTTAGAAGGAGCCGGCATGCCGACCATCGCCCTCGTTGACGATGACCGCAATATCCTGACCTCCGTTTCCATGACCCTGGAGTCGGAGGGCTACCGCGTCCAGACCTACAACGACGGCAGCACGGCCCTCGACGGGCTGGCGCAGAGCCCGCCCGATCTCGCCATCCTCGACATCAAGATGCCGCGCATGGACGGCATGGAGCTGCTGCGGAAGCTGCGCCAGAGCACCGACCTGCCGGTCATCTTCCTGACCTCCAAGGACGACGAGATCGACGAGCTCTTCGGGCTGAAGATGGGCGCCGACGACTTCATCAAGAAGCCGTTCTCGCAGCGCCTGCTGGTGGAGCGCGTCCGCGCCGTGCTGCGCCGTGCGCAGCCGCGCGAGACGGGCGCCGCGAAAACCAGCGAGCAGAGCCGCATCCTGGAACGCGGCGCCCTCACCATGGACCAGGAGCGGCACACCTGCACGTGGAACGGGCAGAACGTCACGCTGACGGTGACGGAGTTCCTGATCCTCTTCGCGCTGGCGCAGCGGCCGGGCGTGGTGAAGAGCCGCAATGCGCTGATGGACGCCGCCTATGACGACCAGGTCTATGTCGACGACCGGACGATCGACAGCCACATCAAGCGGCTCCGGAAGAAGTTCAAGGCGGTCGACGACGACTTCAACATGATCGAAACGCTCTATGGGGTGGGCTATCGCTTCCGGGAGGGCTAGAATTAGGCGATGGTCGCCGAGACGAACCGCGCCGAGGGGGCCCACCGCGGGGGCTCGCTGATCCCCGGCCGCCTGCGGGCGGGGACCCAGTGGCTGCGGCCGCTCCGCAAGGGTCTCGACGTCGTCGGGCGCGCCGCCACCTCCAGCCTGACGCGCCGCATCGTCTTCCTCAACCTCGCCGCGCTGATCGCGCTCGTCGCCGGCATCCTCTATCTAAACCAGTTCCGCGCCGGCCTGATCGACACCCGGGTGCAGAGCCTGCTGGTGCAAGGCCAGATCATCGCCGCCGCGATCGCCGCGCAGGCGACGGTCGAGACCGACGGCATCACCATCGATCCCGACAAGCTGCTCGAGCTGCAGGCGGGCCAGAGCGGCTCGCCCTACCGGCTGGAGGCCACCGATTTTCCGATCAATCCGGAACGGGTGGCGCCGCTTCTCCGGCGGCTGATCTCCCCGACGCGGACCCGCGCGCGCATCTACGACACCGACGGCTCGCTGCTCCTCGATTCGCGCGGCCTCTACATGCGCGGGCTGATCCAGACCTTCGATTTGCCGCCGCTCGGCTCGGAGAAGAACGTCTTCGAGCGCTGGTGGGATTCGGTAAAGCTCTGGTACCGCCGCGGCGAATGGGCGGTCTATCGCGAGATCGGCTCGGCCAACGGCCGCGAATACACCGAGGTGGCCTCGGCGCTGAACGGCCTGTCCGCGAGCGTCGTGCGCGTCGGTGAGGACGGCGGCCTCATCGTTTCCGTCGCCGTGCCCGTACAGCGCTACCGCGCCATCCTGGGCAGCCTGCAGCTGTCGACCGAATCGGGCGACATCGATGCGATCGTGCAGGCCGAGCGGATGGGCATCCTGCGCGTCTTCCTCGTCGCCTCCGTAATCACCGTGCTCCTGTCGATCCTGCTTGCCAGCACCATCGCCGGGCCGGTCCGGCGGCTCGCTGCGGCGGCCGAGAAGGTGCGGCGCGGGGTGAAATACCGGCGCGCCGAGATCCCCGACCTCGGCAACCGCAAGGACGAGATCGGGCACCTCGCGCGCGTGCTCTCCGACATGACGAACGCGCTCTTCAAGCGCATGGAGGCGATCGAGGCCTTCGCCGCCGACGTGGCGCACGAGCTGAAGAACCCGCTGACCTCGCTCAGGAGCGCCGTGGAGACGCTGCCGATCGCGCGCACCGACGAGCAGCGGGCGCGTCTGCTCGGCGTCATCAAGCACGACGTCCGGCGGCTCGACCGGCTGATCACCGACATTTCCGACGCGTCGCGCCTCGACGCGGAGCTGGCGCGCGGGGCGACCGATCCGGTGGATGTCGGCCGGCTGCTGGAAACCGTCGTCGCCATCGCGCAGGAGACCCGGGTGACGCACAAGGGCCGCATCCAGCTCGCGCTCGAGCATCGGCGCTGGGGCAAGAACGCCTTCTTCGTCCTCGGCCACGACAGTCGTCTCGGCCAGGTGTTCAACAATCTGGTCGACAACGCGCTCTCCTTCTCGCCGGCGGACGGCTCAATCCGCGTCCACGCCCGCCGCACGTCGGCAGGCATCGTCGTGACGGTCGATGACGACGGTCCCGGCATCCGCGCGGAGAGCATGGAAACCATCTTCGAGCGCTTCTACACGGACCGGCCCGAAGCCGACGAGTTCGGACAGAATTCCGGACTCGGCCTCGCCATCACGCGGCAGATCGTGGAAGCGCATCGCGGAACCATCGCGGCGGAGAACCGGATCGCCGCGGACGGCCGCATCGAAGGCGCACGCTTCACGGTCGTGCTGCCCGCGCAAGGCTAACCTCCCCAAATGTCCGAAACGTTGCACGGGACGGTCGTCCTCGTCGGCGCGCACGGGGTGCTGATCCGGGGCGCGCCGGCGGCCGGGAAGTCGCTCCTGGCGCTTGCGCTGATCGACCGCGGCGCGCGGCTCGTCGCCGACGACCGCGTCCACGTCTCCGCCTGCGGCGGGCGCCTGGTGGCGTCGGCGCCCGCCGCCATCGCCGGCCTGATCGAGCTGCGCGGACGCGGCATCGTCGAGGTTCCGCACGAGCGGAGCGCCGTCATCCGCCTCGTCGTCGATGTCGTCGGCGAGGAGGCCCTTGATCGGATGCCGGAGGATGACCAAATGACGGTCGCGCTGCTTGGAATCCCGCTTCCCCGCCAGCCGGTTCCTGACGAGCCGCGGCGGGCAGTTCTCTTGGTCGACGCGGCCATTCGCGCGCTGTTCCCGCCCGGCAATATCACCTTGCGGTCGCCGGGAGTTTGGGGATGATGGCGACCCCCACCGCAGACACGGCAGATTCATGATCGGTCTTGTGCTTGTCACCCATGGGCAACTGGCGACGGAGTTCCGGGCGGCGCTCGAACACGTAGTCGGCCATCAGGACGCCTGTGAGGCCGTGTCGATCGGGCCGGAAGACAACATGGAGGAGCGGCGGCGCGACATCGTGGCGGCCGTCGACCGCGTCAACGACGGGTCCGGCGTGATCCTGCTCACCGACATGTTCGGGGGCACGCCGTCGAACCTCGCCATCTCGGTGATGGAGCCGGGGCGCGTCGAGGTGGTGGCCGGGGTCAACCTGCCGATGCTCATCAAGCTCGCCAGCGTCCGCGCCGACGGCGACCTCGCCAAAGCGGCCTGCTGCGCCCAGGATGCCGGCCGCAAATACATCAACGTGGCGAGCAGGCTCCTCGCCAGCGAATGAGCGCGCCGCTCTCGCGCCAGGTCACGATCGTGAACCGGCGCGGCCTGCATGCCCGCGCCTCCGCGCGCTTCGTCAAATGCGCCGAGAGCTTCGACGCGGACGTGCGCGTGGTGAAGGACGGGCAGAGCGTGGAGGGCACCTCCATCATGGGCCTGATGACGCTCGCCGCGGCGCCGGGCTCGATGATCGGGCTGGAGGCGGAGGGTCCGGAGGCTGAGGCGGCGCTCGACGCGCTCGCCAAGCTGATCGAGGAAGGGTTCGGCGAGACGGATTAGACCGAGGCGGAGCGATTGTGATCTGAGCGGCGTGAAACCAGCACGGCGCCGACTTCCAAAGCGACATCAGTTTTTTCAAGCGGCACGGCCACAACGTCGTGCAGCCCGCGCGGACCGCAGCGGCGACGACCGGGCCGTCGTAAATGCGGAATCCATATTGCTCGGGACATCAAGCAGAGGATGACATTGGAGCCAGGGAAGGCGTCAGGCGCCAGACATGCCGGCAACCGATCGTGAGAGGCCCGCGGAAACCGGTTCAGGCCCATTCGACATTGACAAACTCCCGCGACGAATTCGTCTTCGGAAACGGCATGTCAGGCGCATCGACGTCGAGGAAGGCGCACAGGGGTCGCCATCCATCCCGCAGGTCGAACGTGAGAAGGCGGTCGCCGGGAACTTCCGACTGCACCTCGGCGATATGCTGCCGGAAGACCCGCGTGGCATGGGCCCGGTCCGACATCCGGTTGTCGAAGACCTGGGCCTCGATCGAGCGGTAGGCCATCTCGGCGATCGCATTCATATGCGGCGACTGATGCGTTCCGCGCGCCGCCAGGAACGGCACGATCGTGGCCTGCACGCTGTCGAACCAGGCGTCGGGATCGCGCACCGTCAGGATGACTTTCGCCTGCGGAAAATGCGCAGCGAGATCCCGCCAGTATCGCGCGCCGGGCCAGTCGACCTGCGATCGGTATCCTTGAAAGACCCTGTCCCAGTCCACCGCGTCGCCGTGCGCCGCCGCTTCCCAATCCGGGAGATGCTCGGGATTGTCGCGGACCTCGAACATGTGATGGCACGGCCCGAAGCCCAAATGCTCGAGCGCAAGCTTCAGTGAATTCGTCCCGGTGCGGCCGAAGCCCGCGCCGATTATCTCCAGGGGCATTGTGCTCCTCCCAGCTGTTTTGCCGGCAGAGTTCAGGCTAGCGGGTGACCGCGCGCGTGAACAGGTGCGAACAGGCGCTCGCTCGCCGGACGCAGCGGCCCCTCCGCCGGGCATGGATTGTCGCATTCCTGAGCGTTAGTCTCTCCGCAAGAGAGGGAGGGGTCGTGGAACGCCGCCTAGCAGCCGTGCTGGTGGCCGATGTGGTCGGCTACAGCCGCCTCATGGAGGAGGATGAATCCGGCACGCTCGCCTCATTGAGAGCGCGGCTCGCGACCATTTTCGAACCGGTCGCCCGCGCCCATGGCGGCCGCATCGTGAAAGAAATGGGCGACGGCGTGCTGGTCGAGTTCAGCAGCGCGGTGAACGCGGTCGCCGGCGCGCTGGAGCTCCAAAAGAGAACGGAAGAGGCGAACGAGCCGCTGCCCGCCGCCCGCCGGATCGTGCTCCGGATCGGCATTAACCTCGGCGACGTCATCGGCGAAGGTGGGGACATCTTCGGCGAGGGCGTCAATATCGCCGCCCGCCTGGAAGCCCTCGCCGAGCCGGGCGGCACCTGCATCTCGGCCAAGGTGCACGAGGAGGTGAACGGCAAGCTGGCTTGTGCATTCGAGGACATGGGCGAGCAAGCGGTCAAAAACATCTCGCGGCCGGTTCGGGCCTACCGTTTGCGCCCGGCCGGCGTGAAAGGCGGTGTTTCCGGGCGCCCCGCACTCAGCCTCCCGGACAAGCCTTCTATCGCCGTCCTGCCGTTCCAGAACATGAGCGGCGACCCCGAGCAGGAGTATTTCGCCGACGGTATGGTGGAAGACATCACCACCGCGCTCGCGCGCGCACGCTGGCTGTTCGTGATCGCCCGCAATTCGAGTTTTACCTACAAGGGCCGGGCAGTGAGCGTGAAGCAGATCGGGCGCGAGCTCGGCGTGCGATACGTGCTCGAAGGGAGCGTGCGCAAGGCGGGCAACCGGGTGCGCATCACGGGACAGCTTATAGACGCCTCCACGGGCGCGCATCTCTGGGCGGACCGCTTCGACGGGGAACTGGCGGATATCTTCGAACTGCAGGACCAAGTCACGGCCTGCGTGGTCGGCGCCATCGCGCCGAAGCTGGAACAGGCCGAGATCGAAAGGGCCAAGCGCAAGCCGACCGAGAGCCTCGATGCCTATGACAATTTTCTGCGCGGCATGGCCGCCTTTCATCAGTTCAGCAAGACGGCGAATGAGGAGGCGCTGACGTTTTTCTTCCGGGCGATCGAGCTCGACCCGGATTTCGCGTCGGCCTATGGCATGGCCGCCCGCTGTTATCTGCAGCGCAAGGGATTCGGCTGGGTCGGCGATCGCGAGCGCGAGATCGCCGAAACCCGGCGGCTAGCGGAGCGAGCCGCCGATCTGGGGCGGGACGACGCGGTCGCACTCTGCAATGCAGGGTTTGCGCTCGTTATCGTCGCCGGCGAGCTCGATGACGGAACCGCGCTGATCGATCGGTCTTTGGAGCTCAATCCGAACCTCGCCTGGACGTGGCTTTTCAGCGCCCTGACGAAGGCCTTGGACGGTAAGCCGGAGACGGCGATCGAGCACGCCGCCCGCGCGATGCGTCTCAGTCCGCAGGATCCCCAGAAATTCGGCATGCGGATCGCCATGGCCGAGGGTCACTTCGTTGCCGGCCGCTACGAGGAGGCGCTGTCATGGGCGGAAGCGGCGGTGCGGGAGCAGCCGAATTTCTTCGTCGGAACATGCGTGGCCGCAGCGGGCGCTGCGCTTGCCGGGCGGCAAGCGGAAGCGGAAAAGGCCATGACGCGCCTGCGTCAGCTCAATCCCGCGCTCAGGATGTCCAATCTCAGGGATCTGTTGCCGTTCCGGCGCCCGGAGGACTTCGACCGGTGGGCGGAGGGCCTGCGAAAGGCCGGGCTGCCGGAGTGAGGAAGCGGCGCCGCATGCGCGGACGCGTCTGAGCGGCGTGAAACCGAGCACGGCTCCGACTTCCAAAGCGACATTGATTCTTTCAGACAGGCATTGCCGAGATGAGGAAGTGCGCTTTGTAAATTGCTGCTCACGCTTCTTCGTTCAATCGCCGGCGAACGGGTTGCGAAGCGTCAATCCGTCGATTGTCTGGCCGTGATGCATGTCTTCGGTGAACAACGTCGTACAGCCCGCGCGGGCGGCAGCGGCGACGATCAGGCCATCGTAGATGCGGAGTCCAAACCGCTCGGCGAGCGCCAGGGCATGTTCGTGCACTTCGATCGACACCGGATCGACCCTGCACACCGACCGGAGGCCATCCAGAATGTCGCGCACCTCCGACCAGTCGAGACCGAACTTTCTGCGCGCGACATCGGCAACTTCATTGAGAACCTGAACGCTGACGACTCCGCCGGACGCGAGGAGCGATTCAGCCCGATCGGCTTTCCGGGCGTCCGCGGACATCAAATAGAGGATGACATTGGAATCGAAGAAGGCGTCAGCCGCGGCCATGGATGTCGAGCCGATCGAACGTGAAGTCGTCGGGCATGCGTCCGCGGTACTTGCGAAGCCGGGCAAGGATGTCGCGCTTGCCGGGAGCCTTGATCACCTCAAACTCACGCCGCCCGACAATATGCACCTTGATGTCATCGCCCTCCTTCAGGTCCAGCGCTTCCACAACGCTGGCGGGGAGACGAACTCCGAGGCTGTTGCCCCAACGCGAAATCTTCATCGGCCGCTCCTTGGATATACACTTGAAATATGTATATCATCAATTGCCCGGCTGCAAACCGAAAGCGTCACCCGCTGATGTTGTAGGCGGCGAGGGCGGCCATGTTGGCGATGTCGGAATCGCGCGCCGAGATCGGCAGAATCTGCACCGGCCGGTCGAAGCCGACGAGCAGCGGGCCGATGACGGTGGTGCCGCCGAGTTCCTGCAGCATGTTGGTCGAGATCGCCGCGGAGTGCCGCGCCGGCATCACGAGGACGTTGGCCGGGCCCGACAGCCGGCAGAACGGATAGGCGGCCATCACCGCCGGATTGAGCGCCACGTCGGCCCCCATCTCGCCGTCATACTCGAACTCGACCCGCCGCTGGTCGAGGATGCGCACCGCCTCCCGCACCTTTTCGGCGCGCTCGCCGGCGGGATTGCCGAAGGTCGAATAGGCGAGCAGCGCGACGCGCGGCTCAAAACCGAGGCGGCGCCCGACGCCGGCCGCCTCCTCGGCGATGTCGGCAAGCGCCTCCGAATCCGGCATGTCGTGGACCGCCGTGTCGGCGATGACGACGGTGCGGCCGCGGGCGATGGCGATCGAGACGCCGATCACGCGATGGCCGGGCTTCGGATCGATGCAGCGCCGCAGATCGTCGAACACCGTCGAGTAGTTGCGCGTGATACCCGTCACCAGCGCGTCGGCGTCGCCGAGCGCCACCATGCAGGCGGCGAAGTGGTTGCGGTCGGTGTTCACCAGGCGGGTGCAGTCGCGGAACAAAAAACCCTTCCGCTGCAGCCGCGCGAAGAGGTAGTCGGTATAGGCGTCGCGGCGCGTCGACAGGCGGGCATTGGTGACCTCGATGCCCTTCAGGTCGATGCCGGCCGCGGCGGCCTTGCTCTCCACCAGATCCTCGCGGCCGACGAGAATGGCGGTACCGAGACGCTGCTGGACGAAAGAGACGGCGGCGCGGATCACCTGCTCCTCCTCGCCTTCGGCGAAGACCACCCGTTTCGGCCGGCGGCGGACGCGCGCCGTGATCAGCTGCAGCGTGCCAGCGACGGGATCGCGCCTTGCCGAAAGCTGCTGGCGGTAGGCCTCGCTGTCGGCGATCGGACGGCGCGCCACGCCGCTCCGCATCGCCGCCTCGGCAACCGCTACGGGGACGGCGGAGATCAGCCGCGGATCGAACGGGACCGGGATGATGTAGCGCGGGCCGAAGCGCGGGCGATTGCCCTGATAGGCGGCGGCCACCTCGTCCGGCACGTCCTCGCGGGCGAGCGCCGCCAGCGCCTCCGCCGCGGCGAGCTTCATCGTGTCGTTGATGGTGGTGGCGCGCACGTCGAGCGCGCCGCGGAAGATGTAGGGGAAGCCGAGGACGTTGTTCACCTGGTTCGGGTAGTCGGAGCGGCCGGTGGCCATGATCGCATCGTCGCGCACCTCGCCCACC
The DNA here is from genome assembly GCA_036396875.1 of Propylenella sp. GTDB lineage: Bacteria > Pseudomonadota > Alphaproteobacteria > Rhizobiales > Afifellaceae > DASWJZ01. Next base: position 3,269 of record DASWJZ010000091.1, on the reverse strand, counting down.
TCCTCCGGCGCGATCTCCGGGTCGGGATTGGCCATGGCGAAGATGATCGGATCCTTCGCCATCGATGCGACCATCTCGCGGGTGAAGGCGCCTTTCACTGAGAGCCCGAAGGCGACGTCGACGCCCCGCATGGCGTCGGCGAGCGTGCGCGCGTCGGTCTCCGCCGCGTGCGCCGACTTCCATTGGTTCATGCCTTCGGCGCGGCCCTTGTAGATGACACCCTTGGTGTCGCAGAGGATGACGTTTTCCGGCGGCATGCCGTAGGCCTTGATCAGCTCGACCCCGGCGATCGCCGCCGCGCCGGCGCCGTTGCAGACGAGCTTCGTCTCGCGGATGTCGCGCCCGGTCAGCCGCAGCGCGTTGATCAGGCCGGCAAGCGCGATGATCGCGGTGCCGTGCTGGTCGTCATGAAAGACCGGAATGTCCATCAGCTCGCGCAGCCGGCTTTCGATGACGAAGCAGTCCGGCGCCCGGATGTCCTCCAGATTGATGCCGCCGAAGGACGGGCCGAGATGGCGCACGGCGTCGATGAATTCGTCGACGTCCTCGGTGCCGACCTCGAGGTCGATCGAATCGATGTCGGCGAAGCGCTTGAACAGCACCGCCTTGCCTTCCATCACCGGCTTGGCGGCGAGCGCACCGAGATTGCCGAGACCGAGGATCGCAGTGCCGTTGGTGATGACGGCCACGAGGTTGCCGCGCGTCGTGTAGTCGAACGCGGCGTTCGGATCCTCGGCGATGCGCTTCACCGGCACCGCGACGCCCGGCGAATAGGCGAGCGCCAGATCGCGCTGCGTCGCCATCGGCTTGGTGGCGATCACTTCCAGCTTGCCGGGCCGCGGATGCGCGTGGAAGTTCAGCGCCTCCTGATCGGTGAACGAGAACGCTGCCTTTCCGCCCTTATCCTTCGACATGCCGGCGCTCCCTCCCGTTTTCCCGACCTTACAGGCGCGCCCGCCGACGCCACAAGCCGATGCAGCGGCCACTGGCTGCCGCCCTGCGGACGCGATATTCAGTGAGCCCATGCGCGCGGACACGCCTGCCATCGCCGTCACCGACCTCGCCAAGACCTATCGCGACGTCGTCGCCGTCGACGGCATCAGCTTTTCGGTTGCGCGCGGCGCGATCGTCGGGCTGCTCGGCGGCAACGGCGCCGGCAAGACGACCACCGTCGCGATGATCATGGGACTGGTGCTGCCGACCCGCGGCACGGCGACGGTGCTTGGCGCCGATATGGCGCGCGAGCGCTACCGGGTGCTTTCGCGCATCAATTTCGAGAGCCCTTACGTGGAGATGCCGAAGCGCCTGACGGTGCGGCAGAACCTGAAGGTGTTCGGCACGCTCTACAGCGTCGACGCGCTCGGCGAGCGCATCGAAGCGCTCGCCGCGTCGCTGCATCTGAAGGATTTTCTCGACCGTCCGAGCGGGCAGCTTTCGGCCGGGCAGAAGACCCGCGTGGCGCTCGCCAAGGCGCTGATCAACTCGCCTGACGTGCTGCTCCTCGACGAGCCGACGGCGTCGCTCGATCCGGACACGGCGGACTGGGTGCGCTCGCGGCTCGAAGCGTACCGGCGCGAGCACCATGCGGCGATCCTGCTCGCCTCCCACAACATGCCAGAGGTGGAACGGCTCTGCGACGACGTTTTGATGATGAAGGAGGGCAAGATCGTCGACCGCGGCGCGCCCGCCGACCTCATCTCGCGCTACGGGCGGCAGACGATGGAGGACGTGTTTCTGGACGTGGCGCGCGGGCGGCGCGGCAGCCGCGAGGCGGCCGAGTGACGGCTGGGTCACGCCGCGTCGGCCGGCCTTACCCGCTCCGCGATTTCGGCGCCGCGCTCACGTTCGACCAAGGCGATCTCGTACTGCCCCTGAAGGTCAAGCCAGAAGGCGGCGCGGTTGCCGAAATAGCGTCCGAGCCGCACGGCGGTGTCGGCGGTGATGGCGCGTCTACCGTTCAGGATGTCCGTAATGCGGCCGGATGGAACCCCGATATCCAGCGCGAGGCGGTTGGCGCTGAGCCCCCTCGCCCTCAGCTCACGCCGGAGAAGCCGGCCCGGGTGCCTCATGACCCACGCTCAGACGTTGCCACTGTGGTTGTCTGAACTCGCAAGCCGCTGGAAAATCGATCTGCCATGACCAAGGCCGTCCTCATCACGAAAACCGGCTCAATTTATGACGATTTGCCAGAGGAACGTTACCATTTCCCGCGTCAGTACCTTCGTCGGATGGAAGCCTGCCGTGGAGACTGGATTATCTATTATGAGCCGGGACGACTGTCAGATGCGCGTCGGCAGGATGGCCGACGCTTCTATTTTGCGACAGCTCGGGTGGATCGAATTCAAGCAGATCCGGCTCGGGCCGAACAATTCTATGCGTTCGTGGATACCTTGAGTTTCCGCGACCTGTGCCCTTCAAAGAAGGCGACCACTTCTATGAGAGCAAGCTCGGTCAGCCGGACGGCTCGGTGAATGCTGGCACCGCTCAGAACGCAGTTCGGCATTTATCGGATCTCGAGTACGACCTAATTCTTCAATCAGGCTTTGCACACATTATCGGAACACGGAGCACAGACTTCAGCGCCCAATCAGAATTCGGCGAAGAGGACCAGGAAGCCTTTCACCGTCCCATAGTGGATCATGTCGTTTCACGATCTTTCCGGGACGCTGCTTTTGCCGGCGCGGTCAAGCGCGCCTACAATGACACCTGTGCGATGACCGGTCTGAAGATCATAAACGGTAGCGGTCGGTCTGAAGTTCAAGCTGCACACATTCGACCTGTCGCCGCAGACGGTCCAGATTCCATTAGAAACGGCTTGGCTTTGTCGGGAACGCTCCATTGGATGTTCGATCGTGGCCTCGTGTCGATCGACGACGATCATATAATGTTGGTTGCACGGGAGCGTGTTCCAGACACTGTCAGCAGGCTTCTCAATCCAGATGGACGCCTGCGAGTGCCTCTCCGAGCCGACCTCCAGCCAAATCCACGCTTCCTCCGATATCACCGAGAACAGATTTTCAAGGGCTAGCCAAGGATGACGACGGCCGCCACCGCGCCTTTCTCCTTCCGCCGCGTCGGCGCGATGGTGCTGCGCTATTGGTATCTGCTGCGCTATTCCTGGCCGCGCGTCGTCGACCTCATCTACTGGCCGGCGGTGCAGATGCTGATGTGGGGTTTTTTGCAGCTCTACCTCGCCGAACATTCGGGCTTCCTCGCGCAGGCGGGAGGCGTCTTCATCGGCGCGGTGCTCCTCTGGGACATCCTCTTCC
>DASWJZ010000090.1:0-7777 GCA_036396875.1 Propylenella sp. | reverse complement strand
GCCGATCTGGCCAAGGGCGAAGCCTTCGCAAAAAGGTGCATCGCCTGCCATGCTTTGGAGGAGGGCGGCGCGAGCAAGGTCGGCCCGCCGCTGTGGGGCGTCGTCGGCCGGCCGGTCGCGTCAGTGCCCGACTTCGCCTATTCGGACGCGATGGTGGCGTTCTCCGAGGGCGGCGCGAAGGTCTGGGATTACGAGACGCTGAACGTCTACCTGGCCGATCCGAGGGGCGTCGTGCCCGGCACGAAGATGGTGTTTCCGGGCGTGAAGAGCGAGGACGATCGCGCCAACCTGGTCGCCTATCTGCGGACGCTCGCGGCGGAACCGGCGCCTCTACCGGCGCAGTAGCGACGGCGCCCGGCATGGACGCAGGATAGGGCCTCCGGGAATTTGCGGCCGGCGGTTCCGTTTCCGCCCGTTCCGCCTTACGCTTTTGTCACGTGCCGCAGCGTCAATCCGACGCTATATGACGGCTTGCTGGACGAATCCTGACAATTGCGACGGACGACAGTTTCATGCTGATGCGCCATATCCTTATCGCTGCCTTTGTCGCGAGCGGCATCGCCGCGGTACAGGCCCAGGAGGGCGAGTGGCGGCACGCGACCGCGCTGAGCGGCGAGCCGAAATATCCCGCAGGCTTCGCGCATTACGACTACGTCAATCCGGACGCCTCGAAGGGGGGGCTGGTCCGCCTCGCCTCGGAAGGCGGTTTCGATACCTTCAACCCGATCCTGCCGCAGGGCAATCCGGCAGCCGGCGTCGCCTATCTGCATGAGACCTTGATGAGTTCGTCGCTCGACGAGCTGAACATCAGCGCCGAATACGGCCTCCTCGCCGAGGCGATGAAATACCCGCCCGACTATTCGAGTGTCACGTTCCGGCTCAATCCCGCGGCGCGCTGGCACGATGGCGAGAAGCTGACGGCCGAGGACGTCGTCTGGAGCTTCGACAGGCTCGTCGAGCTGAACCCATCGCAGCGCTTCTACTACAGCCATGTCGCAAAAGCGGAGGTGACAGGCGAGAACGAGGTCACCTTCACCTTCGACGGGCCGGGCAATCGCGAGCTGCCGCACATCATGGGGCAACTTACGGTCATGCCGAAGCACTGGTGGGAGGGCAACGATGCGCGGGGGCGGCAGCGCGACATCTCGCGCTCGACGCTCGAGCCGCCGCTCGGTTCCGGCCCCTACCGGATCAAGTCGTTCGAGGCCGGCCGCAACGTCGTCTACGAGCGGGTGCCTGACTATTGGGGCAAGGATCTCAACGTCAATGTCGGGCACTATAATTTCGACACGGTCCGCTTCGACGAATATCGCGACTCGACCGTGCTGCTGGAGGCTTTCAAGGGCGACCAGTACGATTGGCGGAGCGAGAACTCCGCCAAGAACTGGGCGATCGGATACAATTTCCAGGCGCGCGACCAGGGCCGCGTGATCCTGGAGGAATTTCCGGACACCGCGTCGGGCGTGATGCAGGGCTTTGTGGTGAACCTGCGGCGCGAGAAGTTTCAGGACCCGCGTGTCCGGCTGGCGCTCAACTATGCGTGGGACTTCGAAGCGATAAAGGACTCGATCTTCTTCGGCCAGTATAAGCGAATCGACAGCTACTTCGCCGGGACCGAGCTTGCCTCCTCCGGCCTTCCGCAGGGACGCGAGCTGGAGATACTGGAAAGCGTGCGCGACGAGGTGCCGCCGGGAGTGTTCACGACGCCCTATTCCAACCCCGTCGGCGGCACGCCGGAGGCCGCGCGGGAAAACCTCCGCACGGCGCTGCAGCTGCTGACCGAGGCGGGCTACGAACTGCGCGGCCGGCAGCTCGTCCATGCCGGGACGGGACTGCCGCTGACCATCGAGCTTCTCGACAACGATCCGGGCATCGAACGCTACGTCCTCCCCTACCAGCAGAATCTCGCGAAGATCGGCATCGAGCTCAATTTCCGCCTCGTCGACACGCCGCAGATGATCGACCGGCTGCGCAACCGCGACTTCGACATGACGGTGCTCGGCTGGGGCCAGTCGCTGTCGCCGGGCAACGAACAAAAGGACTATTGGGGCAGCGCATCGGCGGATCAGCCGACATCGCGGAACTATGCCGGCATCAAGAACCCGGCGGTCGACAAGCTCATCGACCGGATCATCTTCGCGACCGGCCGCGAGGAACTGGTGGCGGCCACCAAGGCTCTCGACCGCGTGCTCCTGTGGAATCACTATGTGATCCCGCAGTTCTATTCGGGCGTCTTCCGGACCGCGCGCTGGGACCGGTTCGGCATGCCCGAAAAGCTGCCGGAATATTTTCACGGCTTTCCCGACATCTGGTGGTACGACAGCGAGAAAGCGCAGAGGATCGCTGCGAAATGAACGGCCCGTCACGCCGGACGGTATTGAAGATCGGCGCCGCCGCGGCATTGCTTCCCGCGTTTCCGCGCACCGTGTTCGCCGGCATTGCGACCCGCAGCTACGGCCTCTCCTACTTCGGAGACTTGAAGTACAGTCCCGACTTCCAGCATTTCGAATACGCCGATCCGAATGCGCCGAAGGGCGGCCGTATCGTTACGCAGATGTGGGCCTGGGCTTTCAACCAGAATCCCAACACCTTCAACACGCTGAACATTTATGTCCTGCAGGGCGACGGGGCGGCGGGAATGCCGCTCACTTTCGCCACGCTCATGACCGGGTCGGCGGACGAATCCGACAGCTTCTATCCGTATGTCGCCCGCGAGGTCGAAACGCCGGAGGACAAGAGCTTCGTTCGCTTCTTCCTCGACGAGCGGGCGCGCTTCCATGACGCGACGCCGGTCACGGCGGAGGACGCCGCCTTCTCGATCGAGACGCTGCAGCGCGACGGCCATCCCAATATCTCCACCGAGCTTCGCGCGGTGATGGACGTGACCGTCGAAGATCCGCTGACGCTGCTGGTCCGCTTCGCGCCCGGCACGCCGCGCAGCCTGGCGCTGACCGTGGCCGGAGCCGTTCCGCTCTTCTCCAAAGCCTGGTGGGAAGGCCGCGACTTCAAGGCGGCGCTGAGCGAGGCGCCGCTCGGCTCCGGCGGCTACCGCGTCCGCGATTTCTCCTTCGGGCGATGGATCGAGCTCGAACGCGTCGCCGACCACTGGGCCGCGGACCTGCCGGCACGGCGCGGCCGCTTCAACTTCGACATCATCCGCTACGAATACTACCGCGACCGCGTCGCCGCCTTCGAGGCGTTCAAGAAGGGCGAGATGACGGTCCGCCAGGAGTTCACCTCGCGCATCTGGGCGCGCGATTACAACTTCCCGGCTCTGCTCCGCGGCGAGATCATCAAGGAGGAGCTGCCCGACCAGTCCCCGGCCGGCGGCCAGGGCTGGTACTTTAATACGAGGCGGCCGCAATTCGTTGATACGCGGGTTCGCCAAGCGCTCGTTTCCGCTTTCGATTTCGAGTGGACGAACGCCAACATCATGTTCAACTCCTACGTCCGCACGTCATCCATCTTCGAGAACTCGATCCTGAAGGCGGAGGGCCTGCCGACCGCGGCGGAGCTGCGGTTCCTCGAACCGCATCGCGACAAGCTGCCGGAGGCGGTGTTCGCCGAGCCCTTCGTGCCGCCGGTGTCGGACGGCAGCGGTCGGGACAGAACGCTGATCCAGCGCGCCAGCGAATTGCTGACGGAGGCCGGCTGCGCGCGCGACGGTTCCCGCCTCCTCCTGCCCGACGGGTCTCCCTTCACGATCGAGTTCCTCGACGACGACAACACCTTCGAGCCGCACCATAACGCCTATATCCGCAACCTGCGCCTGCTCGGGATCGACGCGACCTACCGCGTGGTCGATCCGGCGCAGTACCAGCTGCGGCTCGACGGCTTCGACTTCGACATGGTCGTCTCGCGCTTCTCCATGCCGCTCTATCCGACTGAGGGGATCAGGCAGTTCTTCGATTCCTCGCGCTCCGACCAGAGCGGCTCCTACAATCTCGCCGGCATCCGCGATCCGATCGTCGACCTCTTGCTCGGCGACGTGATCAACGCGACGACGCGCGAGGAGTTCGTCGCGGCGTCGAAGGCGCTCGACCGCGTCCTGCGGGCCGCTCACTATTGGGTGCCGCAGTGGCACAAGGCGGCCTATTGGGTGGCGAGCTGGGACATGTTCTCCCGGCCGGCGGTCAAGCCGCTCTACGACACCGGCATTGTGGACACCTGGTGGTACGACTCGGAAAAAGCCGCGCGGATCGGCAAGGCGGGCTGACGTCGCTCCATGGCCGCTTACATCCTCCGCCGCGTCCTGCTGATGATCCCGACCATCCTCGGGATCATGGCGATCAGCTTCTTCGTCGTTCAGTTTGCGCCGGGCGGGCCGGTCGAACGGGTCATCGCCCAGCTGCAGGGGAATGACGTCTCGGCCACGGCCCGGATCAGCGGCGGAACCGGCGGCGATCTCGGGGGCGGTCAGACGAGCGCCGCCGGCAGCGACGCGGCGATCAACTCCAAGTATCGGGGCGCGCAGGGGCTGCCGCCGGAATTCATCGCCGAGCTCGAAAAGCAGTTCGGATTCGACAAGCCGACCCACGAACGCTTCTTCCTGATGATCTGGAACTACGCGCGGTTCGATTTCGGCGAGAGCTATTTCCGCGACGTTTCGGTTCTCTCGCTGATTGGAGAGAAGCTGCCGGTCTCGATCTCGCTCGGCCTCTGGATGACGTTCTTCTCGTATCTCATCTCGATCCCGCTCGGCATCCGCAAGGCGGTGCGCGACGGGACGACGTTCGACGTCTGGACCTCCGGCGTCATCGTGGTCGCCTATGCCGTGCCCGGCTTCCTGTTCGCCATCTTCCTCATCGTCTTCTTCGCCGGCGGCACCTTCTTCGACTGGTTTCCCCTCCGCGGCCTGACCTCCGACAACTGGGGTGAGTTGTCCTGGCCGGAGCGCATCGGCGACTATTTCTGGCATTTGGCGCTGCCGCTCACCGCCATGGCGCTCGCCGCTTTCGCCACCACCACTCTGCTGACGAAGAACTCCTTCCTCGACGAGATCCGCAAGCAATATGTCGTGACGGCGCGCGCCAAGGGGTTGTCGGAGCGGGAGGTGCTGTACGGCCACGTCTTCCGCAACGCGATGCTGCTGATCGTCTCCGGCTTTCCGGGCGCGTTCGTCTCCGCCTTCTTCGCCGGGTCGCTGCTGATCGAGACGATCTTCTCGCTCGACGGGCTCGGCCTCCTTGGTTTCGAGAGCGTCATGAACCGCGACTATCCGGTGGTGTTCGCCACGCTCTACATCTTCTCGCTGATGGGCCTCGTAGTGCAGCTCGTCTCCGACCTCACCTACACCTGGATCGACCCGCGTATCGACTTCGAGAGCCGGGAGGTCTGAGCGTGGACGTCAAGGCGCCGCCCCGCCCGCCCGCGCCCGAAAAGGAGGGCGCCTTCGAGACGATCGCGCCGCTTCCGGGCCAGGAAATGCCGCCGCCGAAGCGCGTTCGCTTTGCGCTCTCGCCGATCAACCGGCGGCGGTGGACGAATTTTCGGGCGAACAAGCGCGGATTCTGGTCGCTCTGGATCTTCCTCGTCCTGTTCGTGCTGACTTCGTTCGCGGAGTTCCTGGCGAACGACAAGCCGATCCTCGCCTCCTACAAGGGCGAACTGCTCTTCCCGGTCTTCGTCGACTATCCAGAGGAAAAATTCGGCGGCTTCCTTGCCGTCACCGACTACCGGGCGCCTTTCGTGCAGGACGAGATCGAGGCGAACGGCTGGATGATCTGGCCGCCGATCCGCTACTCATACCGCACGATCAACAGCGAGATCCCGGTTCCGGCGCCGGCGCCGCCATCCTGGATGCTCGACACGGAGACGCGCTGCAGCCGCTACGCGCAAGGCGTCGACGACAAGAACTGCACGGCGTGGAACTGGAACTGGCTCGGCACCGACGATCAGGCGCGCGACGTGACGGCTCGGCTGATCTATGGCTTCCGCCTGTCGGTCCTGTTCGGCTTTGTGCTCACCATCCTGTCGTCGATCGTGGGCGTCACCGCGGGCGCGGTGCAAGGCTATTTCGGCGGCCGCGTCGACCTCTTCTTCCAGCGCTTCATCGAGATCTGGACGGCGATCCCCTCGCTCTACCTCCTCCTCATCATATCGTCGATCCTGGTGCCGGGCTTTTTCGTGCTGCTCGGCATTCTGCTCCTGTTCTCGTGGGTGGCGCTTGTCGGAGTGGTGCGCGCCGAATTCCTGCGGGCGCGGAACTTCGAATATGTGAAGGCGGCGCGGGCGCTCGGCGTCGGCAATCTGACGATCATGTTCCGCCATCTTCTGCCGAACGCGATGGTGGCGACGCTGACCTTCATGCCCTTCATTCTGAACGGTTCGATCACCACGCTCACCTCGCTCGACTTCCTCGGGCTAGGCATGCCGCCCGGCTCCCCTTCGCTTGGCGAGCTCCTGGCGCAGGGCAAGAACAACCTGCAGGCGCCGTGGCTCGGCATTACCGGCTTCATCGTCATTTCGCTGATGCTGTCGCTGCTGATCTTTGTCGGCGAGGCGGTGCGCGACGCCTTCGACCCGAGGAAGACGTTTGCCTGAGTTGACCAACGGGTATAAGCTGGGACGGTATCTACCCAGCCCGGAGCACGAGATGGGTCTGAACATTAAGAATGAGCGTGTGCACGAACTCGCGCGCATCCTTGCTCAGTCGACCGGCAAGAATATGACGGCGGTGATTGAGGATGCTCTCCGTGAAAAGCTCGAGCGCTTGGAAAGGGCAAAGGAGAAGGAGGCTGTCATCGCTCGCGTGAAGCGAATTGTTCGCGAGAGCGGGCCGACCGCCCCCGGGATTTCCAGCGATCACAGCGATCTTTACGACGAAGATGGGTTGCCAGCGTGATCATCGATGCGTCGGCATTGCTCGCCATTATATTCGAGGAAGTGGAGGCTGACCGGTTCCTGAACTTGATAGCCGATGCGCAGGGCCGAGCCATCTCACCGGTCAACCTGGTCGAGGCGGCGATCAAGGCAGACGATCCTCGGCATTCCGCCAAGGGCCGAGCGCTCGATGCGGCTGTCTCTGCGTTGAGCATCGAGATAGCTCCCATCACGGGCGAGCAGGGGCAGATCGCCCGGGAAGCGTATCGAAACTATGGGAAGGGCCGTCATCCCGCTCGGTTGAACCTCGGGGACTGCTTCGCCTATGCACTGGCGAAGGCTCGACGCGAGCCGCTGCTGTTCAAGGGCGAGGACTTCTCCAAGACTGACGTGGAGGTGGCGGCCTGATGGATAAGCGGCAGGCACTTACGTTCGGCATCGCCTCCCGCAGTGGCGGCGGGGCCTGACAGGCTGGAAAGGTGAGCCATGAACACGTTCACGCGCGAACACTATCCCGCGTCGAAGCTGCCCGAGGAACTGCGCGAGGGCATTGATCCGAACCGGCAGGTGACCGTGACCGTCGTGGAGGAGGAGGCTTCGCCCGAGCGAGTCATGACGCTGGAGGAGATACTTGCAGCAGCAGCTCCCTACCGACGGCGGTCCGCCGAGCAAATCGACGCGCAAATCCGTGCCGAAAGAGACGCTTGGGGCGACTGACGCTTGGACTAGCATGACCCCCCTCCTCGCCGTCCGCGACCTCCATGTCGAGTTCCGCACCAGCGAGAGCACGGTGCATGCCGTGCGCGGCGTGTCATTCGACATCAACGAGAAGGAGACGGTGGCGCTGGTCGGCGAATCCGGCTCCGGCAAGTCGGTGACGGCGCTCTCCATCCTGAAGCTCCTGCCCTATCCGCCGGCGCACCATCCGGCCGGCTCGATCCGGTTCAAGGGCGAG
>DASWJZ010000089.1:0-6863 GCA_036396875.1 Propylenella sp. | reverse complement strand
TGCCCTTTGCGGTCGCGAAAGGGTCGGAGGATTGATCCTCGGCCTGCCGGTCAACATGAACGGCACGGAGGGGCCTCGCGCCCAGGCCACCCGCGCCTTCCTCCGCCACCTCGCCCCGCTCACCGATCTTCCGATCGTCCTGTGGGACGAGCGTCTCTCCACCGCCGCCGCCGAGCGCGCCATGATCGAGGCCGACATGTCGCGGCGAAAGCGCGCGGCGAAAATCGACGCCGCCGCCGCGGCTTTCATCCTCCAGGGCGCGCTCGACCGGCTGCGGCAGATCGGGCCGGGGCATTGAGCACCGCCGTCCAGGCCTTGCTGCCCGTTCTCCTCGTGATCGTGGCCGGCTGGCTGACGGTCCATTCCGGGCTCGTGGCGCGCGATCAATGGGCCGGCCTCGATGCGATCACCTACTACGTGCTGTTTCCGAGCCTCCTGGTGGTGTCGCTCGCCAGAACCGAGCTTTCCACGCTGCCGTTCACGACGCTCGGCGCGGCGTTGATTCTCGCCATCCTCACCATGGCAGGCCTTTGCCTGGCGCTACGACCCATCCTCTCCTCCAGCTTCGGGGTCGACGGGCCGCGTTTCACCTCGATTTTCCAGGGTGCAACGCGATGGAACACCACGGTCGCGCTGGCGCTCTCCGGCCTCCTCTACGGCGCGGAGGGCGTGGCGCTGATGTCGGTCGCCATCGTCGCCATGATTCCGCTTCTGAACGTGCTCAGCGTCTCGGTCCTCTCCTGGTACGCCGCCGCGGAGCGGCCGTCGCCCGGAAGGGTGGGCGCCGAGCTCGCCCGCAATCCGCTCATCCTCGCCTGCGCGATCGGCGTCGCGCTCAACCTCAGCCCGGTCGCGCTGCCGGCCATCGTCGCCGCAACCCTCGACATGATGGGCCGCGCCGGGCTCGCCTGCGGGCTTCTCGCCGTCGGCGCGGGCCTCGATCTCACGTCGCTCCGCCGCCCGGGACCCGCCCTCGCCGCCGGAACCCTACTGCGGCTCCTGCTCATGCCGCTTTTCGTCGGCGCGTATTCGGCCCTCTTCGGCGTGACCGGCACGGCGCGCGGCGTGGCGATCCTCGCGGCAGCGGTGCCGACGGCGAGCGCCGCCTACATCCTGGCGCGCCGGATGGGCGGCGATGCGCGGCTGATGGCGGAAATCGTCACGCTGCAGACGGTGCTGGCCGTCGCAACGCTGCCTCTGTTTCTCTGGCTCCTCGCCTGAGGGGCGCCGCGAGCCGCTCAGAAATCGCCAAGGTCGAAGTCGGCGCCAAAGTCCCCGCTGTCGCCCGGTTGAACTTCGGCTTCGCTGTCGAGATCGTCGAAGAGGCTGCTTTCCTCGGCCGCAGCCGCCTGATCGGGCGCAAACCAGTCGGCAAGCAGATTGCCGAGCAGGACGCCTCCGGTCACGCCAAGCGCGGTCTGCGCGGCGCCGGCAAGAAAACCGCCGCCGCCCATGCCGCGCGGTTCCGCCCAGGGATCGAGCCGCGGGCGCTGACCCGTCCCGCGACCCATCGGCCGCCCGCCGCCGAAGATGCCGCCGAGAACGCCGCCGCCATCCGGTTCGCCGGCCGTCATCCGCTCAAGCTCGGCAATCCGCTCCTGAGCGGCCCGCAACGCGTCCTCCTGCACCAGAATCGTCTGCGCCATGTAGTAGGGCGCCGACGGCTGCACCGCGATCTGCGACTGGATCAAGGCCTCCGCCGCGCGGTCCCGCGGCCCCGATTTTTGTTCCACCCGCGCGATCCGCTCGAACAATTGCTCGATCGCATCCCGATCCCGACTGTCCATGATCCGCTCCATCCGTGAGCACCACCAGAACAATCAGATAGGCATGCGCTGCGCTTTCGCCAGCCGCTCAGGTCATCGGCGGCGCGACATAGTCGACGAAATTGCGGGCGTCGAAGCGCGCGTCGACCATCCCGTAGGTGGCGCGCCACGGGCGCCCCAGCCGCGTCTCGATGAAGGCGTCGGCGAAGGCCGGCGGATAGTCGCGGCGGAGCGCGGCCGCGGCGGCCGTCAGCGCCAGCTGCTCCACGAGAATGCGGGCCGAACCTTCGTCCTCAGCCGCCATGTTGGCAGCGGCCGAGAGCACGTCCACCGCAGCTTTCGAGCCGGCGCCCAACTCGCTCCCGACGGTCTCCAGGACATGGGCGAGCACGCCTTCGCTCCCCAGCGCCCGCACCACGTCGATCGCCATGACGTTGCCGGAGCCTTCCCAGATGGCGTTGACGGGGGCCTCCCGGTAGAGCCGCGGCAGCGCGCTCTCCTCGACGTAGCCGTTGCCACCGATGCATTCCATCGCCTCATAGAGGAACGGCGGCGCGCTCTTGCAGATCCAGTATTTGATCGCCGGCGTCATCAGCCGGACATACGCCGCCTCCGCGGCATGGTCCTCCGCCATGTCGCAGGCTTCCGCGAGCCGGAGCGAAAGCGCTAGGGCGCCGGCGAGGTCCAGCGCCATGTCGGAGAGAACCCGCTGCATGAGCGGCTGGTCCACCAGCTTCTTGCCGAAAGCCGAACGGTGGCGGACGTGGTGAACGGCCTCCGTGAAGCCCGCCCGCATGAGGCCGGCGGAAGCGATGGCGCAGTCGAGCCGCGTCAGCGTCACCATCTCGAGAATGGTGGCGAGCCCGCGCCCCTCCTGACCCACCCGCCAGGCGCCCGCGTTGCGGAATTCTACCTCGGCGGACGCGTTCGAACGGTTGCCGAGCTTGTCCTTGAGGCGCTCGAGGCAGATGCCGTTCTGGGTCCCGTCCGGAAGAAAGCGGGGCATGAGGAAGCAGGTCAGGCCGTTGTCGGCTTGCGCCAGCACAAGGAACGCGTCGGACATGGGCGCAGAGAAGAACCACTTGTGCCCGGTCAGAAAATAAAGATTGTCGCTGTCGGCGACGGCGCGGGTGACATTCGACCGAACATCGGTGCCGCCCTGCCGCTCCGTCATCCCCATACCGATCGTGACGCCGCGTTTCTCGTCGGCGCGGCGGAAATTCCGGTCGTAGGTGCGCGACAGGATACGCGGCGCCCATTCGCCGAGGAGATCGGGCGCATTGCGGAGGCTCGCGAGCGACGCGTTGGTCATCGACATCGGGCAGAGATGACCATGCTCGGTCTGCGCCGTCATGTAGAGGCGCACGGCGCGGGCGCGGTGACGGAGCCCGGCCTCCTCCTCGCCGCGGTCCCAGCTCGAACAATGAAGGCCGGCCAGCATCGAACGCCGCATCAGCGCGTGATAGGCCGGGTGGAACAGCACCTGATCGATGCGCTCGCCGCGGGCGTCATAGCGCTCGAGCTCGGGCAGATTCCGGTTGGCGAGCCGCGCGAATTCGCGCGCCTCGTGCGTGCCCCAGAACGCGCCGAGCTCGGCGAGTTCCTGCCTGACAGTATCGGGGAAGCCGGAGGCGGCGGCGTTGATGAGAGGGTCGGCTTCAAAAAGATTGACGCCGCCATAGGGCGGAGGCTGGTTGAAAACGCTATAAACTTCCCCGTCGCGCATCGATCGTCTTTCTGTGCGCAAGGACTCTCGACCGGTGCCTTGCGATTGCCCCCCGAGGATCGAAGTCCTATAGGGCGGATTTTAATGGCTTCTCTGTTTCCACACAGGCACCTTCTGGGGATCGAGGGCCTTTCCCCCCAGGATATAGCCTATCTTCTCGATTCCGCCGAAGTCGCCGTCGACGTCAGCCGCCAGGTAGAGAAGAAGAAGGCGACGCTGCGCGGCCGCACCCAGATCAATCTCTTCTTTGAAGCGTCCACCCGCACGCAATCCTCCTTCGAGCTGGCCGGAAAGCGGCTCGGCGCCGACGTCATGAACATGTCGGTCGCCGCCTCGTCGGTGAAGAAGGGCGAGACGCTGATCGATACGGCAATGACGCTGAACGCCATGCGCCCGGATATCCTGGTCGTCCGCCATCATGCCGCGGGCGCGGTGGCGCTCCTTGCGCAAAAGGTCGAATGCGCCGTCATCAACGCCGGCGACGGCGCGCACGAGCATCCCACGCAGGCGCTGCTGGATGCCCTGACCATCCGGCGCCACAAAGGGCGCCTCGGCGGCCTTGTCGTGGCGATCTGCGGCGACATCGCCCACTCGCGCGTCGCGCGGTCCAACATCCTGCTCCTCACGGCAATGGGTGCGCAAGTGCGCGTGGCCGCGCCCTCCACCCTATTACCGGCAGGTGTCGAGCGGCTCGGCGTTTCGGTCTTCACCTCCATGCGCCGAGCGCTGGCGGAAGCTGACGTCGTCATGATGCTGCGCCTCCAGCGCGAGCGCATGAGCGCCGCCTATGTGCCCAGCGTACGTGAGTATTTCCGCATCTGGGGGCTGGACGCGGAGAAGCTTGCCGTCGCCAAGCCGGATGCGATCGTCATGCACCCGGGACCGATGAACCGCGGCGTCGAGATCGACCCGCTGATCGCCGACGGCGTGCAGAGCGTCATACGCGAGCAGGTGGAGATGGGCGTGGCCGTGCGGATGGCGGTGCTGGAGGCGCTTGGCGCCCACCTTCCGAAGGTCGTCGGTCTCGTCGCATGATCCCCCCGATCTTTTTCGCCAATGCCCGCGTCGTCGATCCGTCGCGCGGGCTCGACGCGCGGGGGGCCCTGCTCGTCGAGGACGGACGCATCGTAGCGGCAGGGCCGGAGGCCGCCAATCAGGGCGTCCCGGAAGGGGCGGAGATCGTCGACTGCCTCGGAGCCACGGTGCTTCCCGGTCTCGTGGACATGCGGGTTTTTGTCGGCGAACCTGGCGGCGAGCACCGGGAAACGCTGGAGACTGCGAGCCGCGCGGCCGCGGCCGGCGGCGTAACCACGATCGTCACAATGCCGGACACGAACCCGGTCATCGACGATCCGGCGCTGGTGGATTTCGTCCTCCGGCGGGCGCGCGACACGGCGATCGTGCGCGTCCATCCCATGGCGGCGATGACGCGCGGGCTTGCCGGCGACGAGCTTGCCGAGTTCGGCCTGCTCAAGGAAGCAGGCGCCATTGCCTTCACCGAAGGTCGGCGTTCGCTCAAGAGCGCGAGAGTGATGCGCAATGCGCTCACCTATGCGCGCGACTTCGACGCCCTCATTGTCCATCATGCGGAGGATGCCGACCTCGCCTGCGGCGGCGTGATGAATGAGGGGGAGACCGCGACCAGGCTCGGCCTCCCCGGCATTCCGCGCGAAGCCGAGACGGTCGTGCTCGATCGCGACCTCCGCCTCGCCCGGCTGACAGGCGGCCGCTACCATGCGGCACAGATATCCTGTGCGGCCGCCGTCTCCGCGCTCCGCCGCGCGAAGCTCAAGGGCAACGGAGTCACGGCCGCCGCAGCGATCGCCCATCTCAGCCTGAACGAGAACGACATCGGCGCATACCGGACCTTCTTCAAAATGTCGCCGCCGCTTCGTTCGGAAGAGGAACGGTGCGCAGTCGTCGAAGCGCTGGCGGACGGCACGATCGACGTCGTCTGCTCGGCACACGATCCGCAGGACGTCGAGGGCAAGCGCCAGCCTTTCGCCGAAGCGGCCGACGGCGCGATCGGACTGGAGACGATGCTGTCCGTTGGCCTGAGACTCTTTCATTCCGGCGCCGTGCCGCTCATCCGCCTCGTCGAGGCGATGAGCACCGCGCCGGCCCGACTGCTGGGTCTCGAGGCGGGGACGCTAGCCACGGGCGCGCCGGCCGACCTTGTCCTCGTCGATCTGAACCGCCCATGGATCGTGCGCGAGGAGGACCTGCACTCCCGTTCGAAGAACACCGCCTTCGAAGGGGCGCGGCTGACCGGAAAGGTTTTGCGCACGCTGGTCGGCGGCAATACGGTCTATCGCGAGCACTGATCGGGCTGGCCGCACCGATGCCCGAACCGGGATTGTCGCAACTCGCCGAGCCCTCCGTCATCGGGGCGCTTCTCCTCGGCTATCTTCTTGGCTCGATCCCCTTCGGGCTGATTCTCACCCGGCTGTCGGGGCTGGGCGACATCCGTGCCATCGGATCGGGCAATATCGGCGCGACGAATGTCTTGCGCACCGGGCGAAAGGGCCTCGCCGCGGCAACCCTTCTACTCGATGCGTTGAAAGGCACGGCTGCGGTCCTTATCGGCTGGCGCCTCGGCCTTCACGCCGCCCTCGCGGCGGCGCTCGGCGCCTATGTCGGCCATTGCTTTCCGATCTGGCTCAGGTTCAAGGGAGGCAAGGGCGTTGCCACGTATCTTGGCGTGCTGCTCGGCCTCCACTGGCCGACGATGGTGATTGCGGCGCTCGTCTGGCTCGGCACCGCCGCCGCGACCCGCTACTCCTCGCTCTCGGCGCTCCTCGCCAGCCTTGCGGCACCGCTCGTGCTCGCCGCCTTCGGCCGATATGAGACCACCGCCCTCGCCGCGCTGATGACGGTGTTCATCTGGATCCGACATCGCGCCAATATCAGGCGCCTGCGCGCCGGCGAGGAATCG
Source organism: Propylenella sp. (assembly GCA_036396875.1). Classification (GTDB taxonomy): domain Bacteria; phylum Pseudomonadota; class Alphaproteobacteria; order Rhizobiales; family Afifellaceae; genus DASWJZ01. The sequence goes on along the minus strand of DASWJZ010000089.1, from coordinate 436 downwards.
AAGATCGGGGCGCCCGGCGGTTAGGGCTCGCCGCCCGAGGGCGGCGTGCTTGCCGCCCGCACCCGGCTCCGTCATGTTCCGACCGGTCTGGCGGGAGGGGTCCGGCGTGCCGATTGAGGCGGGCGGCGTCACATTGACCGACGATCAGAGGCTGGCCTGGCTCCGACTGTTCCGCAGCGAGAACGTCGGGCCCGCGACCTTCCGCGCGCTCATCAACCATTACGGGTCGGCGCAGGCGGCGCTCGACGCCCTGCCCGACCTTTCCCGGCGTGGCGGCGCACCGCGGTCGATCCGAGTCGCGACCCGGCAGGAGGTCGAGGACGAGATCGCCGCGGCGGGCCGGATAGGAGCGCGTTTCGTCGGGCTCGGCGAGCCGCCTTACCCACCCTGGCTCCGGCACGGCGATGCGCCGCCGCCAATGATCGCCGTGCGCGGC
>DASWJZ010000088.1:0-2912 GCA_036396875.1 Propylenella sp. | reverse complement strand
ATCTCGCCGAAGACATTCTGACGCCTGGCGGCACCTTCCTGGCCAAGGCGCTGCAGGGCGGCGCGAGCAAGGAGCTGGTGGCGCGCCTCAACCGCTCCTTTGCCAAGGTGCGTCACGTGAAGCCGAAAGCATCGCGCGCCGAATCGGCCGAGATGTATGTGCTGGCCACCGGCTTCCGCGGGAGAGAGACCCCGACATGAGGCGTTCACACAACTGTGCTCCGAGCTCATCTCGCGGAGCCATGGGCAGTGCTGCTAGACTTCCGGCCAATTCCTGTCCTGATACTCAGGGAGCAAGGTAATGAATCTCGAAGTGGTGAAGGACTATTACGGCAAGGTCCTGAAGAGCTCGAAAGATCTGAAGACATCCGCCTGCTGCGACGGGGGCGGCGTGCCGGCTCATCTCGAGGGGCTGCTCGCCAATGTGCATGAGGAGGTAAGGGCCAAATATTATGGCTGCGGCATCGTCGTGCCGGCCGCGCTTGAAGGCCGCCGCGTGCTCGATCTCGGCTCAGGATCGGGGCGCGACGTCTATCTCATCTCTCAGCTGGTGGGGCCCGAGGGGGAGGTTGCCGGCGTCGACATGACCGACGAGCAGCTCGAGACCGCCGAGGCGCATGCGAATTGGCATATGCGCGCGTTCGGATATGGAAGCCGCAATGTGCGATTCCTCAAAGGCTATATCGAGAAGCTCGGCGAGCTTGGGCTAGCCCCCGCCAGCTTCGACGTGATCGTATCGAACTGCGTGATCAACCTTTCCGTCGACAAGCCGGCGGTGTTGCGCGGCGCTTTCGATCTCTTGAAGCCCGGCGGCGAGCTCTATTTCGCCGACGTCTATTGCGACCGGCGTCTGTCCGATGAGATCAAGTCCGATCCCTTGCTGTATGGCGAGTGCCTCGGCGGCGCGCTCTATTGGAACGACTTTATCCCCATGGCGAAACAGGCGGGGTTCCTCGATCCGAGGCTGGTGACCAGCCGGCCGATCAATGTCGAGAACGAGGCGATGCGGGCGAAGCTCGGCCAGGCGAAGTTCTTCTCGGCGACCTATCGGCTGTTCAAGCTCGACGGGCTCGAGACGGCTTGCGAGGATTACGGCCAGGCGGTCGTCTACAAAGGAAGCGTGACGGAGCAGCCTGACGCGTTCGAACTCGACGGACATCATCTCATCGAACGCGGCAAGGTCTTTCCGGTGTGCGGCAACACCTGGCGCATGCTGGCCGACACGCGCTTCGCCCCGCATTTCGATTTTCTCGGCGACTTCGGCACTCATTACGGCATCTTCCCCGGCTGCGGCACCTCCATTCCGTTCGCGACAACGACGACATCGACAAAATCGAGCAGCGGCTGTTGTTAGTGCTGAAACATCCACGAGCCCGACTATCATTCCCGCGAAAGCGGGAATCTAGTAACCACTGAACTCCGTTATTCACGAGCGCCGGGGTTACCGGATTGCCCGGTCGAGCCGGGCAATGACAATGAAATAGGGGAGGGGCAGGGGGAAAGATGAAATTCGATCTGACGCGCCGCTTGGCGGCTGAGGCGCTCGGCACCTTCTTTCTGGTAATGGCGGTGGTCGGCTCGGGCATCATGGCCGAGAAGCTCGCCGGCGGAAACGAGGCGATCGCGCTTCTCTGCAATACGCTCGCCACCGGCGCCGTCCTCGTCGTCATCATCGCCATTTTTGTTTCTATCTCCGGCGCGCATTTCAACCCGGCCGTGACCTTGGTGATGCTGCTCAGCCGCAACATTGAACGCGGCGCGGCGCTCGCCTATGTGGCGGTGCAGATCGTGGGCGGGTGCCTCGGCGCAGTGGCGGCGCATCTCATGTTCGGCCTCGACCCCGTTCAGCTCGGCTCGACCGCGCGGACAGGGTTCGGCCAATGGCTCGGCGAGTTCATCGCTACGTTCGGCTTGATCGCGACGATCCTTGGCTGCGTCCGGTTCAGGCCCGGCGCGCTGGCGGCGGCGGTTGGCCTCTATATCGGCTCGGCCTATTGGTTCACGTCATCCACCTCTTTCGCCAACCCGGCCGTGACCATCGCCCGCGCGCTCAGCGACACGTTTGCGGGAATTTCCCCTGGCGACGCGCCGGGGTTCGTTGTGGCCGAGCTTCTCGGCGCGGTCGCTGCCGCTTATTTGTTCGGCTGGCTGTTCGTGGATGAGGCTGTGCGTCCAGACCGGGCGGATTGATTACGTCTCGATCTTAAGCGCGGAGAAGAAGAGAAGAAGGGCCCCACCTGAGGCAGGGCCCTTTTCGCCTAGTCGAAGTGCTTAGTCGTAGTAGAGGCAGTCTTGGTAACGCCGCCACCAATAGGGGCTGCCGGTGATGACCGCTTGGCGCCGCAGCCAGCCGCAGTCGTTGTAGCCGTAACCGCCGCCATAGACGAAGATGTCAGAACCAAAGCGGCGGAAATTCTTGCCGTGATGGTGCTTCCCACCACCTTTCCAGTCGCCCTTCCAATCGCCGCCTCCGGCGTGCCGGCCAGAACCTTTGCCGTCATGGTCGCCGCCGCGTCTCGATGCGCCCGTGGGACCGCCACCGTCATAATCGCCTCCCTTGAGGGCAAGACCGCCGCGATCTCCGCCGCGTGCGTGGCCGCCACCGCCTCCGCCGCCATCTCCTCCTCCGCCGCGTCCGTGTCCACCACCCCCTCCGCCGCCATCACCGCCGCCGCTCATGTGGCCGCCGCCGCCGTCACCTCCGCCGCCGTGGCCACCGCCGCCACCACCCCCACCACCGCCACCGCCACCGTTTTTGACGAGCTCGATCGTGCCGGTCGATGTGCCTTGAGCGTTCTTCAGGTTGAACGCGGGCGCCGCGCTCGCCGTCAGCGCAGCCGCGAGGACGAGACTGCTCGCCAGCGCGGTTGCCGCCATCAGGTTTTTCCGCATCGTAAATCTCCTTCCAATCTG
>DASWJZ010000087.1:0-2203 GCA_036396875.1 Propylenella sp. | reverse complement strand
GACCTGTGGACGGGGTGAATTGCCGGCGCTCTGCAGGTTGCAGAGATGATCGAAGTCATGCATCGGGCGGGATTCCGCAATGCCCGCGCCTGCCAGTTCTTCGACAGCTTCCTGGGAACGACCAAGGAAGCCCTGGCGCGGAAGTACGGCGTGCAAGGCGCGAACTTCGTCGCCTACAAGGCATCCTGATCGTCGCCATCCTTCTGCCCTCGCATTGAGCGGCGGTCCGCCGATTCGTTCGGACGCGCGGAGTCAAACCGGCGTATTGCGTCCGGTTTAACGGTATTTATTCGATCTTGATCTTGGCTTCCTTCACGATCCGCGCGTACTTTGCGCGTTCGTTGCGAATGAAGGCGGCAAACTCTTCGGGCGAGTTCCCGACGACATCTGCCCCGGCGGCGGCGATGCGTTCCTTCACATCGGGCAGGCCCAGGGTCCTTACGGTCTCGCCGTGCAGCCTCGCGACGACATCCTTGCTGACCGCAGCGGGGGCGACGAGCCCCCACCAGGTGCTGAGGTCGAACCCTCGCAGGCCGCTCTCGTTGACGGTCGGCACGTTGGGCATCTGCGCCGTGCGCTTCTCGGACGTGACCGCAATCGCACGCAGTTTTCCAGCCTTGACATGGCCGATGACGACCGGGATCACGTCGAAGCTGATCTGCACATGGCCCGCGATCAGATCGATGACCGACGGCCCCGCCCCCTTGTACGCAACGTGGGCCATGTTCACTTTCGCCTGCAGGTTGAACAGCTCACCCGCCAGGTGCTGCACCGTGCCGATGCCGGGAGACGCGTAATTGATCTGGGCGGGCCGCGCTTTCGCGAGCGCGATCAGCTCCTTGATGTTCTTCACCGGCAGCGACGGATGCACGACCACTATCTGCGGGCTGATGGCGACCAGGCTGATCGGCGCGAAATCCCTGACGGGATCGTAGGGCAGCTTGGGGTACAACGAGGGCAGGATCGACATCGCGGCGATGTGCGCCATCATGACGGTGTAGCCGTCGGGCGGCGCCTTGGCGGCCAGGTCGGCGGCGATCTGGCCGCTCGCTCCGCCGCGGTTGTCGGGGAGGATCTGCTGCTTCAGGCCTTCGGCCATCCGCTGGGCGACGATGCGGCCGATGATGTCGGTGCCGCCGCCCGGCGGAAATCCGATGATCATGCGGATCGGCTTGGCGGGGTATTGCTGCGCGAGCGCGGGTCCCGCGCCGGCGAGCATCAGCAGGGCTATCGCCTTCAATATTGTTTTCATGTTCCTCCTCCTGGGTTAACGGGTGAATGCTACACGGTCAACTTGTCCGGGAACAAGCTCGAAATGGGATCCGCCAGTTCGTGGCCAGCCGGCATGCCCCGCCCGCGTGGGTCAGTGGCTCACCTTCAGCAGGAGCTTGCCGCGCGTGCCGCGATCCTCGAGCTGGCGATGCGCCTGCGCCGCCTCCGCGAGCGGGAACTCGCGGTCGATCGTCACGGCGAGCTTGCCGGCGCGGTAGGCCGCGAAGAGATCGTCCGCGCGGGACCGCAGCTCCTGCGGCGTGCCGATGTAATCGGCGAGATGGGGGCGGGTGAAGAATACCGAACCCGCCTCGGCGAGCTCCAGGGGCTCGACCGACTGCACCAGTCCCGACGCTCCGCCGTAGTTCACGCACAGGCCGCGCCGCCGCAGGCTCCGGATGCTCTTGTGGATGGTTTCCTTGCCGACCGCGTCGTAGACGACGTCGGCGCCCCGGCCCCCGGTGATCCGCATCACTTCCTCGCGAAAATCGGCCTCGCGGTAGAGGATGACATGATCGGCTCCGCGCTTCACGGCGATGTCCGCCTTGTCCCGGCTGCCCACCGTGGCGATGACCGTGGCGCCGCGCAGCTTCGCGAGCTGAATCAGCAGCTGGCCCACTCCGCCGGCGCCGGCATGGACCACGCAGGTGTGGCCGGGCTCGAGCGCGAACACCGAGTGCGACAGATAGTGGGCGGTGTTGCCCTGGAGCATGAGGGCGGTCGCGACGGGCATGGGAACGTCGTCCGGAACGCGGACGAGTTTCCATGCGGGCACCGCGGCGTACTGCGCGTAGCTGCCCCGCACGATGCAGTAAGCGACGCGGTCGCCGACCTTGAGACCGGCGACGCCCTCGCCGAGCGCCGCGACGCTGCCGCCGCCCTCCATGCCGATTGTCATCGGCAGCGGCGTCCGGTAGGTAGCGGAGCGCGC
>DASWJZ010000086.1:0-3307 GCA_036396875.1 Propylenella sp. | reverse complement strand
TGCGAAGTCATCGGCTGCCTCCGTCGCGATCGCGTGGAACAATGCATAGTAGGCATTCGATATCGCGCGTCGAAGATCGGCTTGCCTGGGCGCCCCACCGCCGGGCGGTGCTATCAGCCGATCAGCTTGGTCGAGCAGGTGGTCGGGGTTAAGGACCGACATCCTCTCTGAGTTCCGCTTCCGTCGCGTACTCGATGATCGGCGTGCGTTCTTCCCGCATTTCGTGGAGGCGTTCCCGTAATCTCACCAACGCGTCAAGCGCGGCTCCGCTCTTGAGCTTCTTGGTGGCGCCGGGAGCAACCACGACGGTGACCCTGAGTGCGTCTCGGCCGAGCGAATCGATGGCCGGCCCGTACTCCACGCGCACCACGTTATCCTGGCCCAACTCCGCCGCCAATGCCTGACGGATCAGCCTGCCGAAAGCGTCTTCCGGCTTGACGCGCGATCTGTAGAAGCCAGGCTTCCAATTCACTCTTCGGCCCTCGCTGCGCCCGATCTCCACGACAATGTGCCTAAAGCCAGCGTACAGAAGGTCACGATCTACATTTCCGAACCGCGGGGTCATCTCTGGGTCAGACACAAAGTCGCCTGGCCGCAATTCAAAGATCGAAATGGCTTCTGATGCGGGGAGCTCGGCCCAGGGGCCGCCCATCGTCGGTTCCTTGCCTTCATAGACCGGCCAAATCTTGGCCATGCCGCATCCTTCTTTGAACCATCCGTCGCGGGCCCACTGTAGCACGTCGGGACGTAGCGAGCGACCCGACACGGAGAGCGGGTGCGATTCGCATCTTTCCCTGGGTAGGGTCGGCCGGCTCGATCAGCTTGCCCTCCGGCGGATCGTGCTCCGGCCGGACTTCGGCCTCGATGAACTCGGCGATCGAGTGCTCGAAATCGGGATCGCTCTTGCGGTAGGCGCGAACCCCTCATCCGCCGTTCGGCGGAGCCGACCGGCACCTTCTCCCACAAGGGGAGAAGGTTGCAGGAAACTCGCTTGTGCAGCGCACGTCACGCCGCCACCTCCTCGCGTGTGAAGGCGCCGGTCTCGGGGTCGAACGCGCCGGAAAATTCGAGCGCGACCGGCCCGCTCATCCAGACATGGTCGCGCGCGTCCCACTCGATCAGGAGCGGCCCGCCGGGCAGCGTGACGGTGGCGGCGCGGCCGGCGCGGCCGGTGCGGGCGGCGGAGACGAGCGCCGCGCAGGCGGCGGTGCCGCAGGCGCGCGTCAGCCCGACGCCGCGCTCCCAGGTGCGCAGCGTGATCGCGTCGGGCGCCGTCACATGCGCCAGAGAAATGTTGGCGCGCTCCGGGAAGATCGGGTGGTTTTCCAGGAGCGGCCCGAATCTTTCGAGATCGTGCGCCCACACGTCGTCGACCCAGAAGATCGCGTGCGGGTTGCCGATATTGGCGACCGAGGGGGAATGCAGCACCGGCGCCTCGATCGGGCCGATCTGCAGCTCGATCGCGCGCGTGTCGCGGAACTCCTCGCTGAGCGGAATGTCGCGCCAGCCGAATTTCGGCACGCCCATGTCGACGGCGACGAGATCGGCAGGCTGAATGCCTCCAATGTCGTCATGCCCGGACTTGATCCGGGCATCCATTCCGGAACGCTCGCGGACAGGGCCGGCCGCAACGGAATGGGTTGCCGGGTCAAGCCCGGCAATGACGGCGTTTGCAGTGGGCGCCTTACGCTTCATGCGGGCGTTCAGCAGTCCTGCCTGCGTCAGGATGGCGGCCTCGCCGCAGCCCGACTCGCGCATCAAGAGCCAGCCGATGCAGCGCGTGGCGTTGCCGCAGGCCTCGACCTCGCCGCCGTCGGCGTTGTCGATGCGCATGAAGGCGTCGGCGCCGGATTCTGTCCGCTCGATGGTGATGAACTGGTCGAAGCCGACGCCGGAAGCTCGATCCGCCAGCCGCCGGATCACCTCGGGGCGCGGGCGCACCGGAAAACCCCTCGCGTCAACGACCAGAAAATCGTTGCCGAGGCCGTTCATCTTGAGGAACGGGATCATGGGCATTTTTTACGCTCCGACGCGGAGCTATATGGCGGAAAGGGTGGGGGAATGCCACCCGCGGCGGGCAACAGAGCTCGGCGACTACGCCGCCCGCTCCACCGGCTCGATGGCCGCCAGCTCCGCAGCAAGCGCGCGCTGCTCCGCGCTCTTGCCCGCTGCGGCGCGATCCGGCTAATCGAAGACATCGGCTGGATCGCGAGGAACGGGAGCGCCGATGCCGCGGCATCTGACGATGGAGGAGCTTCACGCCGGGCTGCCGCACATCCGCGCCGCGCCGGCGAATGACGGCCTGCTCGAGGGGATCGTGTTCCGGCCGCGGCATGGGTTGCGCGAGGACGTGGCGAGCGCGCTGATCAGCCTCGCGGGCGGGGTCGAGGGCGACCACTGGGCGAAAAAATGCTGGAAGGAGACGGCGGAAGGGCGGCCGCACCCGGACGTGCAGATCTGCATCATGAACGCGCGCGCGATCGCGCTGATCGCCGGGGAGCGGGCGAACTGGGCGGCGGCCGGCGACAATCTTTTTGTCGACCTCGACCTCTCGCCGGAGAACCTGCCGCCAGGCACGCGGCTCCGGCTCGGCTCGGCGGCGATCGAGATCACGGCGGTGCCGCATACCGGCTGCCAGAAATTCATCGACCGCTACGGCCGCGACGCCTGCGTCTTCGTCAACACCGGCGAGGGGAAGGCGCGGCGGCTCCGCGGCATCTATGCGCGCGTCGTCAAGGACGGGCGGGTGACGCTCGGCGACCGGGTGACGAAGCTGGGGTGAAGGGAGGGGGCGCAGCGCGCTGCCGCCGGGACGGTGCGGAAGACCGCCGTCCTCCGGGCCAATCATCATACATAAGCCGTTGACTCTGACCCTATTGGTGCGACAATTGACGGGCAGCGCCGGTGGGGCCGCGAGCCCTCCCGACGCGTAAGCCGCCCCGGCGATCGGCCGTGAAGGGGGCAGAACGAGGGAGGAAGAATATGCGATTTGTCAGGCTCCTGGCGCAGGCCGTTCTGGCCGTCGCCATCGCAGCGGGCTGCGCCGGCGCGGCGTTCGCCCAGAAGACGGTCATCCGGGTCAACCATGCCGGCGCCGACGACATCGTCGGCACCGAGCACCAGCTCTATGCGTGGATCTTCGCCAATTACGTCAACTCGAAGTCGCCGACCCTCGACGTAAGACTGTTTCCCAACAGCGGCCTTGGCCAATCGCGCGAGGTGATCGAGGCGATGCAGCTCGCTCCGGCGCCAGCATCCATATCGGCGGCATGGCCGAGTTCGCCAATTTCTGCCAGGCGAAGTGCGG
>DASWJZ010000085.1:0-14534 GCA_036396875.1 Propylenella sp. | reverse complement strand
CGAAGGCTGCCAGCAGCAACCTCGTAATGTGAGGATTCTGGGTAGTGGTGTGGAGCGCGTACGACTCCGCCGCCGGATCGAAGATTCCAAGCGAGGAGCGCGGCTCGATCGCATTCGGGATCTTGCGATTGTTGATCAGGTCCAGCTCAACGACACGCGCAGCATTCTTGAAGGCTGCCTCAGTGGCATCCTTATCCCCAAGATGAAAGTCGACGCACATATTTGCCGGCGCCTCCGCGTGCAGTAGCGGGGTGTCGGCTGCCTGGGCTCGGGCCGGATCGACATTGGCGGGGAGCGGTTGATATTCGACGTCGATGGCGGCAGCCGCGTCACGCGCTTGATCGCGTGTCTCGGCAATGACCATCGCGACTAGGTCGCCAACGAAGCGCACCTTGTCGGACACCAGTGGGGGGCGAGGCGGCGAGTTTTGCGGGCCGCCATTGGGCACAAAGCCGCAGGGCATGCCCCCGATCCCATCCGCCGCAAGCTCGGCCCCCGTCAGCACCTTGATGACGCCAGGCATGCCTGCGGCCTTCGCCGAATCGATCTTGCCGATCTTCGCGTGCGCATGCGGCGAGCGGACAAAGGCGGCATGGGCCATGCCCGGCACCGACATGTCATCGGTGAAGCGGCCGCGTCCCGTGATGAAGCGCTTGTCCTCCTTGCGGACGACGCGCGCGCCGATTCCTTCAACACCCATCGATCCCTCCCCGGTTACTCAGCCGCCTGCCGCAGCCCGCCCTGCATCTCCTGGGCGGCGGCGAGAATGGCCTTCACGATGTTGTGGTAGCCGGTGCAGCGGCAGATGTTGCCTTCCAGCTCGTGGCGGACGGTCTTCTCGTCGAGCTGGCCGCCGTAGCGGCGGATCATGTCGACCGCCGTCATGATCATGCCCGGCGTGCAGAAGCCGCACTGCAGGCCGTGATGCTCGCGGAAAGCCGCCTGCACGGGATGCAGTTCGTCGCCGCGGGCGAGGCCTTCGATGGTGAGAACCTCCGAGCCGTCGGCGGCCGCCGCGAGGACCGTGCAGGACTTCACCGCCACCCCGTTCATGTGAACGACGCAGGCGCCGCATTGCGAGGTGTCGCATCCGACATGCGTGCCGGTGAGGCCGAGATGGTCGCGCAGGAGATGTACGAGCAGCGTGCGGTCCTCGACGTCCCGCGAAACGGAGCGTCCGTTCACGGTGATGGTGACATTGGCCATTTACGCCCTCCTCCCCACTCCTTTGGCGGCCGAGGCCGCATCATGTTGCGATCACATAGACGAAAAGCAGCGCCAGGATGACAAGCAGGCCCCAGACAATGGGGCCGCCAAGAAAGCCGATGGCGGCCTTCCCTTCAACCTCTTCCTCGACCTCGTGCGCCACCTCCTCGATGCCGTGGCCGGGCGACGTCGCGGCTGCAGCCGGCCGGACGGTTTCCAATGCGGCCGGCCGGTCCTCCATGACGGGAACGGCCGCCCCGGCCGGCGCGCCGGCTCTTGCGGCAAGGCACGAGAAAAACTGGTCGGCAAGCTTCTTGGCGGTGGAATCGATGAGGCGGGATCCGAGCTGGGCAAGTTTGCCGCCGACCTGCGCATTGACCGCATAGGTCAGGACCGTCGCGCCGCCGTCGTCGGCGAGATGCACGTCGGCGCCGCCTTTGGCGAAACCTGCGACGCCGCCCTTCCCCTCGCCGGAAATCGTATAGCTCTCCGGCGGATTGACGTTCGACAGCGTTACGGAGCCGTTGAAGGTCGCCTTGACGGGGCCGACCTTGGTCGTAACGCGGGCGGAAAACCCGTCCGCGCCGGTCCCTTCAAGCGACTCGCAGCCGGGAATGCATTCCCGCAGGACGGCGGGGTCGTTCAGCATTGCCCACACCCGCTCGCGCGGCGCCGGAATGCGGTACTCGCCCTTCAGTTCCATCAGCTAGCCTCCCGGCTAAGATTTGCACGGTAGCCGCGCGCACGACAACTGTAATTCAGAGCCGGCTTTCGGTTGGCGGCGGCAGAGCGAGCGGCTAAAAGGCGCGGGCCATGCTTCCTCAGCAAGACCCCCTTCTCGTCCCGCTGATCGAGGCCGCCCTGGCCGGCGCCCGCGCCGTCATGGCGGTCTACCGCACCGACTTCGCCGTCGAACGGAAGGCCGACAACTCGCCGGTGAGCGAGGCGGACCGGCAGGCTGAGGCGGCGATCCTGGCGCGGCTGTCCGAAGCGTTGCCCGACATTCCCATCGTCGCCGAAGAGGCCGTGGGCGCAGGATCAGCGCCGCGCACGGGTCGCCGCTTCCTGCTCGTCGACCCGCTCGACGGCACCAAGGAATTCGTCAGTCGGAACGGCGAGTTCACGGTCAACGTCGCGTTTGTGGAGGACGCCGCTCCGATTGCCGGGGTCGTTCTCGCCCCGGCGCTCGGCCGCGCCTATGCCGGCAGCGCCGCCGGCGCCTGGGCAGGCAAGATGGCCGGCGGAAAAATCTGCGACTGGGCGCCGGTGCGCACGCGCGCGGCCGGCCGCAGCCCGGTCGCGGTGGCGAGCCGCTCGCATTCCAACGAAGCGACCGAGAAGGCGCTGAGCAAGGCCGGCGCCGGCGAGCGGCGCTCGATCGGCTCTTCGCTGAAATTTTGCCTGATCGCCGAGGCCGAGGCCGACTTCTATCCCCGGCTCGGGCCGACGATGGAGTGGGACACCGCGGCAGGCGACGCGGTGCTCCGCGCCGCCGGCGGGCGCGTCGTAACGCTCGACGGCGCGCCGCTTTCCTACGGAAAAATCGGCGTTGCCGGCATGCGGGACTACGAGAACCCGCATTTCCTCGCCGCCGGCGATCCGCGGCTCCTCGACCGGCTCAACCTGACCAAGGCGGCATGACCGCAGCCCCGCCTCCGCTCATGCTGGAGACGGAGGGGCTTGAGGACTACGCGCTGCTCGATTCCGGTCACGGACGGAAGCTGGAGCGCTTTGGGGAACTCACGATCAACCGCCCGGAAGAACAGGCGATCTGGACCCCGCGGCTCGCCGCCGGCGACTGGGATCGCGCCGATGCGATCTTCACCGGCGATACGGACGAGGAAGGCGCCGGCCGGTGGCGACGCCGGGAAGGGTTGCCGGAAGCCTGGATCTGCCGGCACGGCCCGATCCGCTTCGCCTGCCGCTTCACGTCGTTCCGGCACGTCGGCGCATTTCCCGAACAAGCGGCGCACTGGACCTACATGCGCGAAAAGCTCTTGGCGGCGGGCGAGCGGCCGGCGCTTCTCAACCTCTTCGGCTATACCGGCCTCGCCTCGCTGATCGCGGCGAAGGCGGGCGCCGAGGTGACGCATGTCGACGCGTCGAAGAAGGCGGTCGCCTGGGCGCGCGAGAACCAGGGACTATCGGGGCTTGAGGGAAAGCCGATCCGCTGGATCGTGGACGACGCGCTGAAATTCGCGGCGCGCGAGATGCGGCGCGGCCGGCGCTATGACGGTATCCTGCTCGATCCGCCGAAATTCGGTCGCGGACCGAAAGGCGAAATCTGGGATCTCTTCCAGAACCTTCCCGAAATGCTTCGCCTCACCCGCGACCTCCTGCAGCCGGAGGGCTTCACGATTCTGACGGCCTATGCGATCCGCGCCTCCTTCCTCGCGCTCGATCGCATCTGCCGCGAGGTTTTCGGGGCCGGCGTGGAATCGGGGGAGCTCGCGCTCAGGGAACGGGGCGGCGGCCTGCTCGCGACCTCCCTCTTCTGCCGCTGGAGCGGACGGTGAGCGGCGACCCGAAACGGACCGGAAGCTTCAAGAAGGTGACGAGCCTCGCCAATCCGCTCGTCAAAAATATCCGCGCCCTGCATCAGAAGAAGCATCGCGACCAGACCAGCCTGTTCATTGCCGAAGGCCAGAAGCTGGTTCGCGACGCGGTGGAGACGGGGTGGCCGGTCCACATGCTTGCCTATGCCGCGGGGCTGGCGGAAGAACCGAGCGTCGGCGCCCTTGCCGCACGGACGAAGGCGGCGGGCGGCACGGTGCTCGAGGTTTCCGCGTCGGTGCTCGAGAAGATCGCGCGGCGCGAAAACCCGCAGAATGTGATCGGCGTCTTCCGGCAGCGTTTCGCTCCCGAGGCTTCGATCGGCGGCGCGGGCGTCTGGGTGGCGCTCGACCGGGTGCGCGACCCCGGCAATCTCGGCACGGTCATCCGCACCGCCGACGCCGCCGGCATCTCCGGCGTCGCGCTGGTGGGAGCCTGCTGCGACCCATTCGGGCTCGAAAGCGTCCGTGCCACGATGGGTTCGATCTTCCATGTTCCGCTCGCGCGGACGGAGGAGAACAGCCTGATCGCGCTGGCGAAGCGGCACGGCGCGCGCCTTGTCGGCACGCATCTCGGCGCTCCAGTGGATTTCCGCGAGGCCGACTACAGCCGTCCCCTCGTCCTCGTGATGGGCAACGAGCAGCAGGGATTGACGGAAACGCTCGCCGCGGCCTGCGACCAGCTCGTGCGCATTCCGATGCCGGGCCGCGCGGATTCGCTCAATCTCGCGGTGTCCGCGGGGTTGATGATCTACGAAGCGCTGCGGGGGGACTTCGGCTAGCCGCACTTCACACCCGGGAGGGCCCGGGATAAAGGTGCCGGCGGTCCGCAGACCCAGGAGCATCGATGGAGCCGCCGCTCTCGTCCGGCAAGCTGGTTACCGTCTTCGGCGGCTCGGGATTTCTCGGCCGTTACGTCGTGCAGGCGCTGGCGAAGCGCGGACATCGCATCCGCGTCGCGGTTCGCCGGCCCGACCTCGCCGGCCACGTGCAGCCGCTCGGCGCGGTGGGCCAGATCAAGCCGATCCAGGCGAACGTCCGCTACCGCTGGTCGGTCGACCGGGCGGTCGCGGGGGCCGATGCGGTGGTCAATCTGGTCGGCATCCTGTTCGAGGCTGGCCGGCAGACATTCGACGCCGTGCAGGCCTTCGGCCCGCGCGCCGTCGGCGAGGCCGCGCGCGAGGCCGGAATCCTGAATGTCGTCCATGTCTCCGCGATCGGCACCGACCAGCCTTCCACCATCGGCTACATCCGCTCCAAAGCGGATGGCGAAGCGGCAATCCGCGATGCCATGCCGACCGCTGTCATCATGCGGCCGTCCATCGTTTTCGGGCCGGAGGACAATTTCTTCAACCGCTTCGCCGCAATGGCGCGGATTTCCCCGCTTCTGCCGCTGATCGGCGGGGGCCTAACGAGGTTCCAGCCGGTCTTTGCAGGCGACGTCGGCGAGGCGATCGCACGCGCGATCGACGGCGAGGCGCGGCCGGGCACGATCTACGAGCTCGGCGGGCCGGAAATCCTCACCTTCCGGCAGTGCATGGAGCGGATGCTGGAGGTCACCCGGCGGCGGCGCATGCTGCTGCCGATCCCTTGGGGCGCGGCGCGGCTGATGGGGCGCGTGGGCCAGCTCATGCCGGGCCGGCCGATCACGGTCGACCAGGTGCGGATGCTGCAATTCGACAACATCGTTTCCGACGAAGCAAAGCGCGACGGGCGGACGCTCGAGGGGCTCGGCATCGACCCAACGGCGCTGGAGATCGTGCTCCCCACCTATCTCGTCCGCTTCCGCGAGCGCGGCGAGTTCACGCCGCCGAGCGCGGCCCCCTGATCAGCCGAATACCCAGAGGCCGGCAAGGCCGAGGACTCCGACGGCGATCCGCCACCAGGCGAAGGGCATGAAGCCGTGGCGGGCAACGAAATCCACCAGCGTCCGCACGACGATGAGCGCCGAGACGAAGGCAACGACGAAGCCGATGGCGACGGTGCCGATGTCGCGCACGGAAAGGACGCCGCGATTTTCGTAGAAGTCGAGGACGAAGGCGCCGAGCATTGTCGGAATCGCCAGGAAGAAGGAGAATTCGGCCGCCGCGCGTTTGTCGCATTTCATCAGCAGCGCCCCGGCGATCGTGGCGCCGGAGCGCGACACGCCCGGGACCATCGCGACGCACTGGACGAGGCCGATCGTCAACGCCACGCCAAGCGGAATCCGCATGGCGTCGCGATGGATCGGGTCGACGTCGTAGCGGTCGAGCAGCGCCAGAGCCACGCCGCCGACGATCAGCACCACGCAGATGAGCGCCGGAGAGTTGAAGAGCACCGTCTTGATGAAATCGAAAGCGAGCGCCCCGATGATTGCGGCCGGGAGAAAGGCGAGCACGATGGAGGCGACGAAGCGCCGTGCCGCCGGATCGCTCGGCAGGGCCAGCAGGACTCCCCATAGGCGCCCGAAATAGACGACGACCACAGCGAGAATGGCGCCAAGCTGGATCATCACGTTGAAGGTGTCCCAGAACGCCTTGCTTCCGCCATCGCCGATCCCCAGGAAGTCCGTCACGAGAATCAGATGCGCGGTCGAGGAAACGGGAATGAACTCGGTGATGCCTTCAACGATCCCGAGCAGGACGGCGTCGCCTGTGGACTGCATGCTCATTCCGCATTACCTCCGCCGAATCGACAGGCCCGGCTTCCTACCATCTCCGGGATGGCGAATCCGCTCATCGCGATGACACAACCGGGACAGCCCACGGCATGATCAGGCTCTTTCACCATCCGCTCTCGGTCGCGTCGCGCTTCGTCCGGCTGATCCTTGCCGAATGCGAGATCGTTCCGGAGTTGATCGAGGAGCGGACCTGGGAGCGCCGGAAGGAATTCCTATTGCTCAACCCGGCGGGGACCGTGCCGGTGCTCGTGGAGCATGACGGCCCGCCAATCGCCGGGGCCTGGGCGACGTCGGAATATCTCGACGAGACGCGGGGTTTCGCGCTGAACGAGCGGCGGCTGCTGCCGGCCAATGCCGACCAGCGGGCCGAGGTCAGACGGCTGACCGAGTGGTTCATCTTCAAGTTCGAGGAGGAGGTGACGCATTATCTGGTGGAGGAGAAGGTGATCAAGCGCGAGCGCGCCAAGGCCGGCGGCAACGGCGGCGCGCCGAATTCTTCGCTGCTGAGGGCTGCGCGCGCCAATATCCGCACCCATCTTCACTATATCGAGCATCTGATCGGAGCGAAGAACTGGCTTGCCGGCGACCGGATGAGCTATGCCGATCTAGCCGCCGCCGCGGCGCTGTCGGTCGCCGACTATCTGAGCGAGGTTCCATGGGAGGACGCTCCCGAGGCCAAGGACTGGTACATGCGGATGAAGTCGCGGCCGGCCTTCCGGCCGCTCCGGTCCGAGCAGGTGCGCGGCGTCCGGCCGCCGGAGCATTACGCCGAACTCGACTTCTGACGCCCGCCGCGCTGCGGACCCTGGTCGAGGAGCTCGCCGGCAAGGAAGGCTTCGACCGGGTCGGCGTCGCCGCTCCCGACGCGATCCCGGATGCCGCCGGCCGGCTCAGGCAGGCCATCGCCGCCGGCCACCACGGCACAATGCGCTGGCTTGCCGAAACCGCCGAGCGCCGCGGGAATCCGGCCGCATTATGGCCCGAGGTGCGTTCGGTCATCATGCTCGGCATGAATTACGGTCCGGCGGGCGATCCGCTCGCCACGCTTGCCGACCGACAGGCGGCGGCGATTTCCGTCTATGCGCGCAACCGCGACTATCACGACCTGATCAAGGGCGCGCTGAAGCGCATCGCCACGCGCTTCGCGGCGCGCGCCGGCGCCGACGTGAAGGTCTTCGTCGACACCGCGCCGGTGATGGAGAAGCCGCTCGCCGAAGCGGCGGGTATCGGCTGGCAGGGCAAGCACACCAACCTCGTCAGCCGCGATTTCGGGTCCTGGCTCTTCCTCGGCGCGATTTTCACGACCGCAGAACTTCCGCCGGACCGGCGCGAGACCGACCGGTGCGGCTCGTGCCGGGCTTGCCTCGACATCTGCCCGACCGGCGCCTTTCCGGCGCCCTACCGGCTCGACGCGCGGCGCTGCATCTCCTACCTCACCATCGAGCACAAGGGGCCGATCCCGCGCGAATTCCGCAAGGCGATAGGGAACCGCGTCTTCGGCTGCGACGACTGCCTCGCCGTCTGTCCGTGGAACAAATATGCCGCCGAAGCCAGGCAGGCGAAGCTCAAGGCGCGCCCGGAACTTGACGCGCCAAGGCTGATCGAACTCGCGCAGCTCGACGATCGGGCCTTTCGGAGCATGTTCGCCGGCTCCCCGGTGAAGCGGATCGGCCGCGCCCGGTTCATCCGCAACGTTCTCATTGCCGTCGGCAATTCAGGCGACCCCCGACTGGCCGAGGCGTGCGTCGCGCTGCTCGACGATCCCGAGGCGCTGGTCCGCGGCGCCGCGATCTGGGCGGCCACGCAGCTGGCGCCGGAGCGCCTGCCCGCGCTGGCGACCACGCGCCTGCCGCATGAGCGCGATCCCGAGGTGCGGGAGGAATGGACGGCTGCGACAGAACGCAAATGAGGTGCGAAAAAGCGGGAAGTTTTGCGCGCGGCCAGCGCAGTTCTCCGCCACAACGTTGCGTCCACGACTCCCTGTCGTGTGCAAAATATGTTCTACCGCCCGCGGGTTGGCAGGCATCTCGCAATTAGGTAGAATATCAACATTGTCTCGCGAGAAAATGAGACGAACCAAAGTAATCGAAAATCCCGAGAGATTCGGCGCATGAACGATACTATAGGGAGGAGATGATGCACAGGAATACAATTGCGACTCTCATGCCATTTCTGTTCGCTCTCGTGGCCGTTGCCCCGGCCTCGCCACCGGAGCGGGCGACTTCAGACCCTCCCGCGGGCGTTCGTGCCGAGCCGCGGGGCATAGCCGGCATGGAGCGGCGGTACATCGTCGCCGACGTGCGATCCGTCGATTCGGCTGTCAATGTCGCGACGATCATCAAGATCACGAACACCAGCGGTCGCCAGTGCGATTACGGCGTCGAGTTCATTTTAGACAACCAGAGCACCCCATTGTGCAAGATGATCCGGAACAATCGCGCGCATCTTTTCACGACCATTTTCTGCTTCCGAAATGTACCGGATGCCAGTGGCGCCAATATCGCGCCTTGCTCCGTCGTCTGCGATCCCGATTTGACATCCCACGACGGGAAGGCCCTGATCTACTCGAGCGAGAGCCCAGGCCGCTGCGAGCGGATGACCGTGAACGCGTACGTCATTCACACGAGCGGTGATGACAGCCAGCCCTTGGCCGCCCGCAACGCGGCAATCGTGAAGTGGAATAAGGGCGAGCCGCTACGCTCGAACAAGGGCGACTGATCCCCAGCGTTCCAGGGGGCAGCGGCGGTTGAGCGGCGCGCTCTTCGTCTTCGGGCTCGGCTATACGGCGCGGGCGCTCGTCGATCGGATGCGCGCCCGCCTCTCCGCGGTGTGGGGGACCACACGCAGCGCCGCGCCGCCGCTCGCACCGGCGCTAGGCGCAACGCCGATCATCTTCGACGGCAACGCTCCCTCCCCCGCGGTCTCACAGGCGCTCGCGGGCGCCGATCACGTGCTCGTTTCGATACCGCCGGGCGAGGCGGGCGATCCCGTCCTCAACCATCACGCGGGCGACCTCGCGGCGCACAAGCCGCTGTCAATCGTCTATTTCTCGACTGTCGGCGTCTATGGCGACCACGGCGGCGCGTGGGTGGACGAGACGAGCGAATGCCGGCCCGTCTCGGCGCGGTCGCGGCAGCGGCTCGAGGCGGAAGCCGGCTGGCGGCGGTTCGGCGAGGAGACCGGGGCGCCGGTCGCCATCATCCGCCTCGCCGGCATCTACGGGCCGGCTCGGGGGCCATTCGAGAAGCTCCGGCGCGGCACGGCGCGGCGCATCGTCAAGCCCGGCCAGGTGTTCAATCGCATCCATGTGGACGATATCGCGGCGATCGTCGAGGCGGCGTTTGCGCGGCGGGCCGAGGGGATTTTCAACGGCGTCGACGACGCGCCCGCGCCGCCCGAAGAGGTGCTCGCCTTCGCGGCGGAGCTGCTCGGCCTGCCGCCGCCGCCGGAGGTGTCGTTCGAGCGGGCCGAGCTTTCGCCGATGGCGCGGAGTTTTTACGGCGAGAGCAAGCGGGTGCGGAACGACAAGATCAAGCGCGATCTCGGCGTGCGGCTTGCCTATCCCTCCTATCGCGAAGGCCTGCGCGCCGTGCTCGCGGCGGAGACGTCGGCTGCGCCGAAGCCCTGAAAAGTGGCGGCGGCAAGGTTCAGGTCAATCGTGCAGGACAGGCCGTCGCGATCGTATGCGACCGCGGTCCGGCCGTCCAGATCATGCCGCAGAGCGCGTTCGAGGAGCGACGTTCCAAAGCCCGAATGTGCCGGCGGCACGACCGGCGGGCCGCCCCGCTCCCGCCACTCGATGACGAGCCGGCCATGCCCGGTGCGCCAGGCGATATCGAGCCGGCCGGAGGGCGTCGAAAGGGCGCCGTATTTCATCGCGTTGGTGGTCAGCTCGTGGATGACGAGCGCCAGCGAAAGCGCGGCGTTCGGGCCGAGCGGCACGTCCGGACCGGCGGTCGAGATGCTGTGCACGTCGCCGTGCCGGTAGGGTGCCAGCTCCTCCTCCAGGAGGTCGCGGATCGGGACGCCGGACCAACTCTCGCGGCTGAGGAGATCGTGCACCCGGTCGAGCGCCCCGAGGCGGGCGTGGAACGCCTCCGCGAACGCTTCCATCGTCGTGACGCTGCGCATCGTCAGCGTCATCAGCGACAGCACGGTAGCCATCATGTTCTTCAGGCGGTGACGCAGTTCGGCGACGAGCAGCGACTGCCGCTCCTGGGCGAGCTTCAGCTCGGTGATGTCGCTGCCGACGCCGCGATAGCCGGCGAAAGCGCCGTGATCATCGAAGATCGGATGGCCCGTCACCGAGCAGCAGCGGCGGCCGAATGGCCGCTCGATCCAGTAGACGAAGTTCTCGATCGGCCGCTGCTGCCGCATGTCGGCCATGTGGCGGGCTGCCTCGGAATCCTCGACGCTGTTCATCACCTCGGCGACGGTCTTGCCGATGAAGAAGCGGCCCGGGCGTCCGCTCACCCGCTGGATTCTGTCCGACACATAGACGAACCGGTGGTCGCGATCGGTTTCCCAGATCCAGTCGGAGATGGTCTCGGCGATGTCCTGGAAGCGCTTCTCCGCGTGCCGCAGCCGCGCATCGGCGCCGGCGGGCGCCACATCGTCTGCGGGCCTGACCGGCGAATCTCTCAAGCGCACTCCCTCCACCCTTGTCGCGGCGATGTTGGATCAAGATCGCAGACCGCACAATGAGCGGCCCGGGCGGTGGTTCCCGGGTCCGGGAGTGCCGATATTTGTCAGCCAGGGGCGGCTCGACGCCTTAACCTAATGGGTCGGGCGCGAAATCCCCTCCAGCGCCTCCTCAGCCGGTTCGTCCGCCCCGTGGGTGGCAATGTCCCCGAGAGCGACGATGCCGCAGAGCCTCTTTTCGCGCGTCAGAACCGGCAGGCGGCGCACCTGGTTCCTCGCCATGTTCGTGGCCACGCTCTCCACCGTCTCGTCCTCGAAACAGTAAAGGACGTGATCGCTCATCACGTCGCGCACCGGTGAATCGGGTCCGCCGCTATTGGCGAGTCCCCTGATGACGATGTCTCGGTCTGTTACAAAGCCGACCAGACGGTCGCCCTCGGCAACCGGCAGCGAGCCGAAATCCTCGTCGCGCATCCGCCGCGCCGCGTCGCGGATCGAATCGCCCGGATGAATGAGCTTCACGTCACGGGTCATGATCTCGCTAATTTGCATCTGGACCTCCTGAATTATCCCCCGGCCCCGTTACCAACGGCCGATCGATGCAGGTGTTCCCGACCCCTCCCGGAGCCCGCGCGCTGATGCGCCAATCACACGCGGTTCCTGAGAAAAATCTGCTTGCCGAGCGCGGCGTTCGGCCTGACGGCGACAATCAGAACTCCGACCAGCGCCAAGGCGGCGCCGAGCGCCATCCGGCCGTCAAACCGGTCGCCGGTGATCCAAATGCCGAGGCCGATCGATATCAGCGGCGACATCAGAGTGAGCGGCGCTATCAGGTTGGCGTCGTAGCGCTGGATCAGCCCGTAATACGCCGTATGGGCGAAAACGGAGACGAGCAGGGCCGAATAGAGGACGATCAGAGCGAACGGCCATCCCGCGCTGCGCGCCGCTTCGACCTGACCCGTCTCCAGTCCCGCCGAGAGCGGCACGAGAAGCAGCGCGGAGGCGAAGCCGACCCAGGCTTGAAAGCGGAGCGGGCTTATGCCCTCCATCTGCTTCATCATCACGGCACCCAGCGCACCGCAGAAGGCACCACCGGCCACGAAGAGAAGACCGCCCGACAACTCAAAGCCGTCGGGGGCCCACATGACCAATGCAACGCCGGTCACCGCCAGCGCTATGCCGAGGCCGCGGCGCCAGCGGATGCGCTCGCCGAGCATCACGATCGACAGCACGGTCACCATCGGGACGCCGAGCTGGCTGACGATGGCGGCGGCCGACGGGGTCGCCCATTGGAGGCCGACGAACATCAGTCCGAAGCCGCCACCGCCCATCAGAATGCCGACGACGACTGTCCGCCAGGGTGGCCGCGGCATGGGTAAGAGCCAGGGGCAGACGGCGAGCGCGATCAGGACGGAGCGGACCGCGCCGAAGAACAGCGGCGGAACGTGAAGCTGTCCCACGACGATCTTGGCGGCAACCATATTGAAGCCCCACAGGGCGCAGACGAGCACGAACAGGGCGAAATCGCGGGCAGACATCGGCTGCTATCGTTCGCGCCGGCGCGCATGGGCGACGCGTCGAGCCGCGGGCCGCGCTTTCAAGCGGCCGCCCAGTCCAGCACGACCTTGCCCGACTCGCCTTTCCGCATCACTTCGAAAGCCGCGGCGAAGTCGTTCGCCTGAAAGCGGTGGGTGATCACGCCGCGCACGTTCAGGCCGCTCTGCAGCATGGCGATCATCTTATGCCAGGTCTCAAACATCTCGCGCCCGTAAATGCCCTTGATGGTCAGCATGTGGAAGACGATCTTGGTCCAGTCGACGGGAAAGGGCCGCGCCGGAATGCCGAGCATGGCGATCTTGCCGCCAACCAGGATCGTGTCGAGCATCTGGTTCAGCGCCGCCTCCGCCCCGCTCATTTCGAGACCCACGTCGAAACCCTCGCGCATGCCGAGCCGGGCCATGACGTCCTTCAGGTCCTCCCTGCCGACATCGACCGGCACCACGTCGGCGACGCGGCCGGCGAGCTCCAGCCGATAGGCGTTGATGTCGGTGACGACGACGTAGCGGGCGCCGACATGGCGGGCGACGGCCGCCGCCATGATGCCGATCGGCCCGGCGCCGGTGACCAGCACGTCCTCGCCGACGAGGTCGAAGGAGAGCGCCGTGTGGACGGCGTTGCCGAGCGGATCGAGAATGGCGCCTAGCTCGTCGTCAACGTCGTCGGGCAGCGGGACGGCGTTGAAGGCGGGGATCTTCACATATTCGGCGAAGGCGCCCGGGATGTTGACGCCGATGCCGCGCGTCTCCGGATCGAGATGGTAGCGGCCGCCGCGGGAGGCGCGGCTCTTCATGCCGATCACGTGGCCCTCGCCCGAAACGCGCTGGCCGATCCTCAGCCCCCGCACGGCCGCCCCGACTTCGACGATCTCGCCCGCATATTCATGCCCGACGATCATCGGCACGGGGATGGTCTTTTGCGCCCATTCGTCCCAGTTCCAGATGTGGATGTCGGTGCCGCAGATGCCGGTCTTCGCGACCTTCACCAGCACCTCGTCCGGGCCGATCTCGGGGACGGGCTCATGCTGCAACACGAGGCCCGGCTCGGCGCGTGCCTTGACCAGCGCCCTCATGTCATTGCGCATGAGCTAATCCCATGGATTCAGCAACGGCACCTTCATCGAGGCGAAGTGGCGCACGTTTCGAGTGACGACCGTAAGCCCATGTACGAGCGCGATCGCCGCGATCATGGCATCGCGCTCGGGCCGAGGATTGGGCACATGCAGAGCCGCGCAGCGAAGAGCGGCGTCGGCATCGAATGCAATGATCCGGCCAGCGAATGACGGGAGAACGAGCCGCCTGATCCAATCGATGAACAACCTGCCCTGCGCTTCGTCCCGATGTCGCCTCAGGAGCGCGCCGTACTCGATCTCGAGCAGGGTCACGCTTGATATGAACATGTCGATGTCGGGCCTCGCGTCGAACCAGGCAAGGACATGAGGCTCGACCAGGTGCCGTCGCCGGAGCGCGGAGACGACGTCGGTATCAATGAGGTACATCAGTCGATGTCAGCTGCATGCAGCCAGCCGTCCCGCATTCGAGCCGGCTCGAAGTCGAGGTCCTTTGTCTCCTCGTGGTTGAGCAGGTCGGCTATGCTCGGCCTCTCGCCGAGCAGCCGCTCATAGTCGGCGTATTTCATCAGGACAAAGGCAGGCTTCCCCCGATCGGTGATCACGACAGGTGCCCTTTCGGCGGCACGTTTCGCCTTGCCGACATCCTGATTGAACTCGCGGCTGGCAAGCTTTGTAGGGCTGGTCGGCCGCCTCCGCGAGACTTCGCCGTTGCTGAAATCACGTGAACCGCGTCTCATGGCGAAGCGCCCAATCTTAATGTTGCTACAATGCTACATCGGGCGTGCAAGAGGCTTCGTCAAGGCCTGTCACACGATCCCCAACTCCTTCCCCGCCGCCGTGAATGCGT
>DASWJZ010000084.1:0-4627 GCA_036396875.1 Propylenella sp. | reverse complement strand
ATCGAGCACCAGGAACGGCTGACGCGCCGCTGACGGCATCCACCTTTTCGGCGAGCCAGGCCTTGATCAGCGATTGATACGGCATATACCGCTTATGATCATAACCGGAGAGCAGCGCAGCCTTTCCTGTCGTCATTGTCGGGCTTGACCCGGCAATCCATTCCGTCACGCTTGCCGGCAGGATGCCCGGATACACATACCTGCTCGCCTCCAAGAAAGGCGGCACGCTCTATTGCGGCGTGACCAGCGATCCTCAGCGGCGCGTCAACCGCTCCTGGTGCTCGATCTCCCGCACCAGCTTCTCCACGATCGCGCGCGCAAAATCCTCGTAATCGGCGGCGGCGATGACGAAGGCGCCGCGCCCGGACATCACATTGTCGCGGTACCAGGTGGCGAGCGCCGGATCCTCGTTCACGATGGCGAGGCCGTTCACCGTGACCCCGCGCGCCGCCGCCATCGCCTGCGCCATGCCGATCAGCACGACGGTCTCGCGCGGCGGCGTCTCGCGCCCGTCGCCGGAAACGTCGACCACCTGCCGCGGCGCCGTCAGGCCGTTGCGGTCGAGCTTGCGGATCGCCGCGGCGAGGCCCATGCCGATGCCGGTGCCGCCGAGGGGCTCGCGCGGAAGCCCGCTCATGAAGGCGGCGAAGCGCTCCCCGTCCTCAGGCCCGGCGAGCACGAACCAGCCGCTGTCCCAGCGCGGGCGCGTCGCGTCGGCCCACACCACCACCGCGACGGCGATGCGCGCGTTCGGCCCGGAGACAATCGCTGCCTGCACGCGCCGGTCGCGGAAGGCTTCGGCATAGCCCTGGCGCTGAAGCGCCCATTCCTGCTCGTCGACCGAGCTTGAGGAATCGATCGCCAGCACCAGCTCCAGGTCGACCGCCTCCTCGCTTCGCGCGCCGGGCGAGGTCACGAGAAGGGCGAGCGCGGCGAGGGCGGCGCGAACGATCATCGCGGCAGCCTAGACGCCAATCGGCAAAAGCAGAACCCGGCGCGGGCGAGGCGCCGGGTTTCTGACCGTCATCCTCGGGCGAGCGTCAGCAAGGCCCGGGGACCCAGAGGCTAGGCCCGCGCCTCTCCCCTCGACCCTCGGGTCAAGCCCGAGGGTGACAGCCTTGGGGGCCTCGCGCCTGTGCGATGGGGAGATGCCGCGGGTCAGTCCATCGGATAGGTCGAGCGGCCGGCGAGATTCGATCCGGCGCGGCTCGCGGCGCTCTCGGTGCGCGACAGGGCCATGGCGACGACAGGCAGCTCGCGGTCCCGGCGCACGTCGCGATAGTAGATCACCACCTTCATCTGGTCGGGCGAGGAAGTTTCGGCCGTCAGGCGGCCCTGGGTCGAGCCGCGCACGAGCTTCAGCGAAAAGCCTTCGCCGGCGCGCGTGCCGACCAGATCGACGCCGTCGCCCTCCGCGCCGCCGAGGAAAGCGCCGTAATAGCTGTCGGTCTCGGCGTTGTAGCGGATCTGCGCATGGATCGATGCGCCCATTGCGCCCATCCGGCAGATACCGGTCATCCCGAATGTCGATGGCCCGGCGTTCGGATTGCCCTTCAGCTCGCAGGCGAATTCGATGCTGCCGCCTACCAGAAGCTGCCCCGAGCCGACCCATTTGCCGGAAAACCGCTCCATGAAGGCGACGCCGTCTTCGGCATTCGCCACCGGGGCGGCGGCGCCAAGGGCAAGCGCGGCGGACAGCGCAAGGGTCAGGACGCGGGACATCGGCAGCTCCGTGCTCGAATTCGGGATCGTGGCGGACTGTAGAAACGCAGCGCTAACGGATTCTTAAGCCTAACGCTTCGTCAACGGCATGTCAGCACCCCGCTCGCCGAGGCTCACAAGATCGCCGGCGAGGTCCTTCAGCCGCGGCCGCTCTTCCGCGAGAAACGGCAGCGGCCGGCAGACATCCATGGCGGAAAGCCCGATGCGGGCCGTCATCAGGCCGTTCACCACCCCTTCGCCGAGCTTGGCGGAGAGCCGCCCCGCGATTCCATGGCCGACGAACTGCTGCAGCAGCGTGTCGCCGACGGCGATCGAGCCGGTCACCGCAAGGTGGCTGACGACCGCCTTCATGAGCCGGAACAGCCCAAGCGTTCCCGGCCGGCCGCCGTAGATGGCCGCGATGCGGCGGATCAGGCGCACGCTCTCCCAGAGGACGAAGGCGACGTCGAAGAAGGCGCGCGGGCTGACCGCCGTGACGACGGAGACGCGCCGCGCCGCGGCAGATGCGAGCACGCGCGCACGCCGGTCGAGCGGCGCGACGAGGTCGCGCTCGGCCAGCACCAGGAGATCGCGCCCGTCCATGATCTCGCCGAGATGGCCGGCGGCGGAGCGGCGTCCGCGCGCCGTCTCGGGGCGGTCGCGGTAAAGCGCGAGAAGCGCGCGCAGCACGGCCTGCGCCGCCTCCGGATCGTTCTTCGCCGCGGCCTCGTCGCTTTGCAGACGCAGCCGCGCCAGCCGCTTCAGCCGCAAGAGCCCGAGCATTTCGCGCCCGACCAGCGCCGAGAGCGCCAATATGAAGAGAGAGACGAGGGCCAGCCCCAGCCAGCCGAGCCAGCCGGCGCGGGTGAAAAGGTCGCGCAGCAGCGCTTCGAGCGCGAGACCGAGCGCGAGCGCGACGATGGCGCCGCCGGCGGCAAGCGCCATCCTCCCCCACCGCATGCCGCGGCGGAGCGGATGCGCGATCGTCTCGACGGCGAGATGCGCGTCGGCCGCCTCCGGCTCGAGCGCCTGGAGCGTCTCGTCCGCCTGCACGGCGGGATCGTCGAGGCGGTAGGCGCCGGGCTGGCGCTTTTCGGTGGCGGCCGAATTCATCTGAGCTTGTCCCCGATCAGATATTGCAGCGTCTGGTCGAGGCGGATATGCGGCAGCGACAGGGTGACGCCCTCGGCCGTGCGCTCCAGTTTCGGCGGCCGGAAGCGAAGGAAGCGCAGCGCCAGCGCCTCTTCGGCCAGCCGGCGCTCGTCCACCGGGCCCGCCGTCTCAAAGATCGCGTCCGGATCGCCCGGCAGATCGCCCGGGAAGAGCGCGATCTCCGTCTCGCCGTCATAGGTTTCGCCGCCGACCCGCTCGCCCGCCAACGGCACGCCGGCGATCGCCGGCAACTTCTGACCGCGGCGGTTGACGGTCACCTCGCGCGTGGCGCGGACGGCCGAGAGCGGTACGATACGCACCTCCGCGCCCGCAAACGAGGAGCGCTCGGCGGCCCGCCGGGTCAGCCGCTCGAGCAGCCGCGCCAGTCTGTCGTGATCGGCGTGGTGGACGTGGTCGGTCTTGGTGGCGGCGAACAGGATCCTGTCGATGCGGCGCGACAGGATGGAGCGGAGCCAGCTCGCCCGCCCCGGCCGGAAGGCCGAAAGGACGTCGGCGAGCGCCGTTTCGAGATCGCGGAGCGCCGCCTGACCGGCGTTCAGCGCGGCGAGCATGTCGACCAGCACGATCTGCCGATCGAGGCGCGCGAAGTGATCGCGGAAGAACGGCTTCACCACGTGCGTCCGATAGGCCTCGTAACGGCGCGCCATCATCGCCGCGAGCGTGCCGCCCGCCGCCGCGTGGTCCGGCGCGATGTCGAGCGGCGCGAAGGTCAACGCCGGCGAACCTTCGAGGTCGCCGGGCATGAGAAAGCGCCCGGGCGGCAGCATGGACAGCGCATGCTCGTCGGCGCGGGCGGCGCGCAAATATCGGGTGAAGATTTCCGCCAGGCGGCGCGCTTCGTCTTCGCTTTCCGGGCCGCCCGGATCGGCGCTCGCGCGCGCGGCATGCCATTCGGCGGCGACGGCCGCCCGGTGCGGCTCGCGCGACAACAGCAGCGATTCCGTCGACCATTCGGCGTAGCTCTTCTTCAGGAGCGCGAGGTCGAGCAGCCATTCGCCGGGATAATCGACGATGTCGAGGTTGAGCCGCCCGCGGCCGAAGGTGCGTTTCAGCGCCCGCGCCGATTCGTATTCGATGACGATCCGCAGTTCGCTGATCCGCCGGGTGGATTCCGGCCAGACGCGCCGCTCGACCAGATCCTCGACATGCGCCTCGTAGTCGAAACGGGGCACATCGTCGTCCGGCTGCGGCATGAGCCGCGCCGCCGCCAGCCGGCCGGCCGAATAGGCGTCGAAGAGCGGCAGTCGGCCGCCATGCACCAGATTGTGGACGAGCGCGGTGATGAAGACGGTCTTGCCGGCGCGGGAGAGGCCGGTCACGCCGAGGCGGATTGTCGGCGTCCCGCCGCCGAGCACTGCGCCGAGCGCATTGTCGAAGGCAATCCTCGCCTCGTCGGTGATGGTCGCGATGGCCGGCAAGGCGTTCTCCCGCCGGCCTATATGGCCTCATCACTCGCAACTGTCATCCTCGGGCGAGCGCCTCCCTCTCAACTGTCATCCTCGGGCGAGCGAAGCGAGACCCGGGGACCCAGCAGGCTTCCCCCCGCTTCCGATCGCTGGGCCCTTGTAACTCGGATTGCCGCGACTCGCGTAGGGTGCGGGTTGCGGTGGCGGACGGGAGGCCGATGGGCCCAGGGGCAGCAAAGCCCGTACCCGAGCTCAGGTCCCCGTCCGTCTTTCCCTCGAACCCGAACAGTCGCCGGGGCCGCAAGCGAAGCCCGATTAGGCAAGGAAGGGTCGAGATGGAAGCCACC
>DASWJZ010000083.1:0-7479 GCA_036396875.1 Propylenella sp. | reverse complement strand
GCCGCGGCAGATAGAGGAGCGCCGCCATCCAGGCGATCACCGCGATCACGTGCGCCGCCTTGACCCAAAGCATCACGCGGCGCGACCCCCGCGCACGCGCTCCACCAGCCGCACGACGTGGGCAATCGGCGTATCCGGCATGATCCCGTGGCCAAGATTGAAGATATGCGCCCTCCCCCGCATCGCCGAAAGAATTCCGTCGAGCGCCTCGTCGAGCGCCCTCCCCCCGACGACCAGCCTCAGCGGATCCAGGTTTCCCTGTAGCGCGACCGGCGCCGGCACGAGTTCCCGCGCCAAGCGCATCGACGTGCCCCAATCGACCGCCACCGCATCGACGCCGGTGCGCTCGGCATAAGTTCGCAGACGGGCGCCGGCGCCTTTCGGAAACGCGATGATCGGCGCTCCCGGCCGAACCGCCCTCACCCGCTCGACAATCGCCCTCACCGGCGCAACCGACCAGCGCTCGAACCCCTCCTCGTCGAGGACGCCCGACCAGCTGTCGAATATCTTTACGACATCGGCGCCGGCCTCGATCTGCCCGAGGAGATAATCGGCCGAGACGCTGACCAGAGTCTCGATCAACCGCTCGAATTCTTCCGGCCGCTCGAGCGCGAATCGCCGTGCCGGAAGCTGATCCGCCGTTCCCCGGCCGGCCACCATGTAGGTCGCAACCGTCCAAGGCGCGCCGCAGAACCCGATCAGCGCCTTCTCGGGCGCCAGCTCATGCCTGACCAGGGCGACCGTCTCGAAAATCGGCGCCAGCCGCTCCGCCACCACGGTCGTATCAAGACATTCCCCGCCGCCCCGAAGCGGCTTCAGGAGCGGCCCCTGCCCTTCGGCAAAATCGACCTCCTGTCCGAGCGCATACGGCACCACGAGAATATCGGAAAAAAGAATCGCGGCATCAAAATCAAACCGGCGGATCGGCTGCAACGTCACCTTTGCTGCAAGACGCGGCGTGAAACAGAGATCGAGAAACGAGCCCGCCTGCTTTCGCGTTTCGCGATATTCGGGCAGGTAGCGCCCTGCCTGCCGCATCAGCCAGATTGGTGGCGGCTCGATCACTTCGCCGGCCAGAACGCTCAGCAGTTTGGCGCGCTCGTTCACCGGCTGTCTATCTTTCCTAACAGAGTCTTAATGGAATTGCTTCTGCTGATGGGGAGGGGATTAGAAGGATTATTGTTCCTCCACAATGGAGCATCCCACCGAGGCATCGGCGTCTCAGGGCCAGGAAACGATAGAGACCGGTGGATGAGCACGGGGCATGAGCTAGAAGACAAAGAAATTACAAAGAGTTATGCCTGTTGAGATTGTTGCGAACCGTGCCTGCGGAGCGGGGATGATTCCCTCTCCGCACAGGCCGGGGATGATCGCTCCTGCTCCTCCACCGCAGGCGAGGTTGTTGAAGCTTTTCGCGAAACCGGTATGCCAGAGGCTGCGGCCGGTCCGGGCCCGCGAACCACCGACCCTCATCCACAGGATCTTTCGTGCCGACGCAGCGCTATTTTCACCTGCACCTGATATCGGACGCGACCGGCGAGACCTTGATCGCGGTGGGGCGAGCGGTTTCGGCGCAGTACAAGCATACGCACGCGATCGAGCACATCCATTCGATCGTGCGGACCCAGGCGATGGTCGAGCGCGCCCTTGGTGAGATCGAGGCGACGCCCGGCATCGTGCTCTATACGCTCGTGGACGCAAGCCTTGCCGCGATGCTGGAGGCGGGGTGCCGTAATCTCGGCGTGCCGTGCGTGTCGGTGCTCGGACCGGTGCTGGTGGCGTTCCAGTCCTATCTCGGCACGCGCTCGACCGGCAGGGTCGGCGCCCAGCATGCGTTGGACGCCGACTATTTTCGCCGTATCGACGCACTGAATTTTTCGCTCGCGCACGATGACGGTCAGCACTTTCAGGATATCGAGGAGGCCGATGTCGTCCTGGTCGGCATCAGCCGGACGTCGAAGACACCGACCTCGATCTATCTCGCCAACCGCGGGATCAAGGCGGCGAACTTTCCGCTCGTCCGCGATGCGCCGCTTCCCGCCGAGCTCATGCAGGCGCGCCAGCCGCTCATCGTCGGTCTCGTCGCCAGCCCCGATCGCATCGTGCAGGTGCGCCAGCATCGCGTCCTGGTCATGAAATCCGACGATCTGACCGATTCCTACGTCGATCGCGACATGGTGACGGAGGAGGTCGCATGGAGCCGGAAGCTCTGTGCCCGCCAGGGCTGGCCGGTCATCGACGTGACGCGACGGTCGATCGAAGAGACCGCTGCCGCGGTGATCACCCTGATTGCAGCGCGGAAGCCGGCATGATCCTGGTGCTCGCCTCGGCCAGCCCGGCCCGTCATGCGATTCTTCAGAACGCCGGACTGTCGTTCGAGGCGGTTCCCGCGCGGATCGACGAGCGGGCGGCGGAAGAACCGCTCGTGAAGACCGGGGCGCCGCCTGAGGACGTCGGGCTGGCGCTTGCCATGGCGAAAGCGGCTTCCGTGAGCGAGACGAGGCCGGGGGCGCTTGTGATCGGCGCCGATCAGGTGCTTGCGTTTGAAGGCCGGCCGTTCAGCAAGCCGAAGGATATGGAGGACGCGCGCCGGCAGCTCCTCCACCTTTCCGGCCGCACGCACGAACTTCATTCGGCGGTCGCCTGCGCGCGCGACGGCGATGTCGTCTGGCAGCACGTCGAGACCGCGCGGCTGACGATGCGGCCGCTCGGCCCGGGCGATGTCGGCCGCTACCTCGCGGCCGCCGGGGACGCCGCGCTCGAAAGCGTCGGCGCTTATCAGATCGAGGGGAGGGGCATCCAGCTGTTCGACAGGATCGACGGCGACTATTTTGCTATCCTCGGCCTTCCGCTCCTCCCGCTGCTCAAATATCTCCGCGCCGAAGGCGTCATCGAATGACCGCGCGCAAGGCCTTTGTCGCGGGCTGGCCGGTCAGCCACTCGCGCTCGCCGCTCATCCACCGCTTCTGGCTCGAGCGCTACGGGATCGAGGGGGATTATCTGTCCGAAGCGGTCCCGCCTCTGTTGATCGGCGATTTTCTGAGGGACATCCGCCGGCGCGGCTATGTCGGCGGCAACATCACGCTGCCGCACAAGGAGGCGGCCTTCGCCGCCTGTCGTGAGATGACGCCGATCGCCCGGCGGCTGAAAGCCGTGAACACGGTGTGGCTGGACGGCGACGTGCTCCGCGGCGACAACACCGACGCCTTCGGCTTTGCCGCCAATCTCGATCAGGGCGCACCGGACTGGCGAAGCGCCTCTCTCGCGCTGGTGATCGGCGCCGGCGGCGCGTCCCGCGCCGTCGCAGACGCGCTCGTGGAGGCAGGCCTGCTGTCGGTTGTCGTGCTGAACCGGACGAAGACGCGCGCCGCCGATCTCGCGCGCCGATACGGCGGCCGCGTCACGGCGGGAGGGCTCGACGAGATGCCGAACTTTCTGCCGCGGGCCGATCTGATCGTCAATGCGACATCCGGCGGAATGACTGGCGAGGCGGGGGTCGACGTCGACTGGCGGGCCGCCCGCCGCGATGCGATCGCCACCGACCTCGTTTATGTTCCGCTCGTGACGCCGTTTCTGAAGGCGGCGGCGGAGCGCGGTTTGCGGACGGTGGACGGGCTCGGCATGCTGCTCCACCAGGCAGTGCCGGGCTTCGAGCGCTGGTTCGGGATCCGCCCGACGGTCGACGCGGAGCTGAGAGACATCGTCGTCGCCGATATTGAGAGGTGAGGGGCGTGCGCGTCGTCGGGCTCACCGGGTCGATCGCCATGGGCAAGAGCACGACGGCCGGCATGTTCCGCGCGCGCGGCGTTCCGGTCCACGATGCCGACGCCGCCGTGCATCGGCTCTACCGGGGCGCGGCGGTCGCGCCGGTGTCGGAGGCGTTTCCCGATGTCGTGGATTCGGGCGTGGTCGACCGGGCCCGGCTGGCGCAAGCCCTGGCGGGAGACGCAGAGGCGCTGCAGCGGCTCGAGGCGATCGTGCATCCGTTGGTGCGCGCCTGCGAGGAGGCCTTTCTGGGTCGGGTGAGGGCGGCGGGGCATCGCCTCGTCGTGCTCGACATACCGCTGCTTTTCGAGACCGATGCGCTGCTTCGCGTCGATGTCGTGGTCGTCGTCAGCGCCGATCCGGACATCCAGCGCGAGCGGATCCTGGCGCGGCCGGGCATGACCCGGGCAATGCTCGAAACGCTTCTCGCCCGCCAGATCAGCGATGCGGAGAAGCGGCGGCGCGCCCATTTCGTCGTCGATTCGGGACGGGGGTTCCCCTTCGCAGGACGCCGGGTGGACTCGATCCTGCGGGCTCTTGCGCACACCTTGTGACTGTCCCCAGAAGCAGCGCCGCGCCGGCTTGCATGTCCGGCCGTTTCGACGGAAAAACGAATCATGCGGGAGATCGTCCTCGACACTGAGACGACCGGGCTCGATTGCCTGAACGGCGACCGGATCATCGAGGTCGGCTGCGTCGAGCTGATCAATCACATCGCCACCGGGCGGACGTTTCACGCCTACGTCAATCCGCGCCGGCCGGTTTCCGTCGGAGCGACCGCCGTGCACGGGCTGACCGACGAATTCCTGCGCGGGCAGCCGTGCTTCGAGGATGTGGCGGACGTGTTTTCCGAGTTCGTCGCCGACAGCATGCTCATCGCACACAATGCCGGCTTCGATCGCAGCTTCATCAATTTCGAGCTTGGACTGTGCAGCCGCACGATCCTTGAGGAGCATCGCTTCGTCGACACGCTGCTCCTCGCGCGGCGCCGCTATCCGAACGGCCCGAACAGCCTCGACGCGCTCTGCACCCGCTTCGGCATCGACAACAGCCATCGAATGCGGCACGGCGCGCTGCTCGACGCCGAGATTCTCGCCGAAGTATATCTTGAGCTGCTCGGCGGCCGGCAGGCGACGCTGGCGCTCGGCTCGCTCGCGCCGATAGTCTCGGCAGCCGCGGCCGCCCGCCGAATCGCGTTGCGGCCGACGCCGCTCCCCGGCCGGCTGAGCGAAGACGACGAGCGCGCCCATTCCGTCTTCTTGGCGGAACTCGGCGCCACGCCGCTCTGGGAACGCTATCGGCCGATAGCCGCCGCCTGACGAGCGGTGGACGCCGCTCACGCCCGAACAGCGGGCGGGACGGCAGCGCCGATACAACGACTATGTGAAGCAATACGGGATGAAGCCGACGGGCTAACGCGCTCGCAACGCAAGCGCTCGCGCGAGCTGAGTCAAGGAAGCTTCGAGCGGATTAGCACCCCGGCGTGTGTGCTTTCGCGCTTGGTCGCCCCCGCCTCAGGAAAGGAGCCCAGCCGTTCGCGTTAGCGGATCGCGGGGCTTTCCTTTTTCGGTGGCAGTCGTGAAAGTAGCCCCCGACGCCTAGAGTGGCTTTGAGGGCTTAGAGGCAATGACGAGCTGCCGCCTTGCTATTGCGATGACTGTCCAGCTCTTCCTTACGCAAGCCGTTGCCGAACCCATCAGAATCGACGGAACTGGCATTGTCTCGTGCGGGACGTGGACTCAACAGCGAGCGCCGGGCACGGCGATAGCAAACATCCATGCGAACTGGATCATTGGATTCGTGAATGGGGTGAGGTGGGCCGAAGAGAGAAACTGGGGACCTGGCATCGATGCCGTGGGGCTTGTTGCTTGGGTAGACACCTACTGCCAGTCGAATCCGCTCGACTCCGTGGCGAAGGCAGCTGGTGCACTAATTGACGAGCTTAAGAAAAGGAGTAGCGCGCAATAGTCAGTCTTCCTTCTCGGGCGGCTTCCATCCCAATAGGAGGTCGCCGAATGACGGCTTTGGAGTGGGGCCTAGAAGACCGGAGAGGTCAGGCGTCGGAGCCTTTGGGGGTGGTGGCGGTCCGAGCTGGCGCTTTCGGTCGATCCAATCCCACACCCACTGCGGCTGCCACCCATTGCGATCGGACATATCCAGTCCAACGATAAGTACACTGTCGCGGGGCCCCATTCGGGGCTTCAGCGCATACAGAAAATCACTTGCGGGTCTCGCAGTCCAGGCGATCCACGAGTTTGCATTATATCTTAGCCAGTCTTCTGCGATAGTGTTGAATACTGGTTCGAACTCCGACACCTTCGGTAGTCCGTCCGGGAAGGTGAAGCCGATATGAAGGAATCTAGCCATCAATCAGCTTGTCCGCCTCTATTAGCGTGGGGTTCTGCGGATCAGCAACGTTCAGCGTAGTTTCTGGCGACTGCATTCCCTTTGCAGCCAACCCTATCTGCCTCGATTGGACGTATGTCGCCCCCTCTGTTGCGGCTAAGTCAGGATTGTTGCTTGCCCATTGGAGTATGAGGAACAGAAACACGAAAAGGGCGCCGATCCCGACTAACGCAAGCGTGATGATAGCCCACTCGCTTGGCACTCTAGCCACGGCAATTGTCAGCACGACGAATGCGGCAAGAGCGACAACGCTAAGTTTTGTCACCACGCCATGGCCCCAACGGACCTGCGTGAGCCACCAAAACTGGCCCACCAATTCAGCTGGATTTAGGAATCGCTTGCGCACACCGCATTCTAGCGCTGGAGTTGCGATCTAGCCAAACTCGCGGCGCTACCTGTTCAACCGTCGAACGAATGACGCTTGACATTCCGGGCAGCGGCTTTCCCGTCGATAGCTCCGCTTCCCGCCGATTCAAACCCACGCTCACCAAGTTCCGAACCGCGCTCGCATAGCAACTAGCATCAAGTCGGCTCGCAATTTGTCCCTTCGCCCCGTCCACGTCGAGGATGAAAAGCTTGCTACTCTTCGTGACGCTCGCGACGATCGCAGGTCGGTTCCCCGCTACGCCCTTGATGGCAACAACGTGCCGGCCGAAGGGCGGACGGCAAAACGCAATGCAGGCGTCCATCGTCGTCGCCGGAATCCACGGCCGCCGCGTCCACCCGGATGGTTCCCGCCCAGCGGATGCTCACACGTCGTGAGCAAAAGGTCGTTCAGCTCCGCCCAGGTCGTGTCTTCGTCCGGCGCGCTCCAGATGACGGCGTTTGCAAGCACGAAGGCGTGTGCGGCCGTGCCCGAGAAAGACAATTTCGAGCCTATCCCTTTGGACGTCTACCCCCCGTGATCACCAGCACGTCGGCGGGAACGCTGCCTAACCCGGCGGCTGCACCTCAGCCGGCTCAGCTCTGCTTCGCCGCCATCTGCTGCACGTTGACCTCGGCCATGCGCTGCCGGTAGAGGGCGGTGAAATCCACCGGGTCGATCATCAGCGGCGGGAAACCGCCCTGACGCGTTGCGTCGGCAAGGATCTGCCGGGCGAACGGAAAGAGAAGGCGCGGGCACTCGATCAGCAGCAGCGGATGCACCTGCTCCTGCGGGACGTTCCGGAGCTGGAACAGTCCGGCATAGGTCACCTCGACGATGAACAGGGTGTCCTCGCCGCGCGCGGCCTTGGCTTCCAGCTTGAGCTCGACCTCGAATTCGGATTGTGTCTGCGGCTTCGCGTTTACGTTGACGCTGAAGTCGAG
>DASWJZ010000082.1:0-1704 GCA_036396875.1 Propylenella sp. | reverse complement strand
CCCCGCCCTCATCCTCCGCCCCGATGACCACCGACCTCGACCACCGCATCCGCCTCGCCGCCTTCCAGTGGCTCGACCGCCAGGTGCAGATCCACGGCGAGGAGCTGCCCTGGTCGGTGATCGCGCAGGGGTTCGAGTGGCAGGGGCAGCGCGTCCCGCTGGTCAGCCAGCAGGGCATCTTCAAGCCGAAGGTGCTGCCCGAGATCCCGCTCTCGATCCGCACCAGCGTTTCCGGACCGTACGACGATCAGATGGCGGCCAGCGGCGAGATGTGGCTGTACCGCTACCGCGGCGAGGATCCGGACCACCCGGAGAACGCCGGCCTGCGCAAGGCCTGGCGCACCCGCACGCCGCTGGTCTACTTCATCGGGCTCGATCGCGGCGTCTACTTTCCGGTGTGGCCGGTGTTCATCGTGGGCGATGATCCGCAGGCGCTGACGTTCACGGTGGAGGTCGATGACGCGACGGTGGCGATACCGGCGGGCACTGGTGGGGATGCCGGCGCGTCGACGGAAGAGGTCGACTGGTACTCGGTCACCGATGCCGAGGACGACGCCCGACGCGCCTACGTGACCGCCGTCTGCCAGCGCCGCGTGCACCAGCGCCGCTTCCGGGTGCGCGTGCTGCATGCCTACCGGCGGCAATGCGCCATGTGCCGGCTCAGGCACCGCGAGCTGCTCGATGCGGCGCACATCATCAAGGACCGGGATCCGCTCGGCCTGCCGATGGTGCGGAACGGGCTCTCGCTGTGCAAGCTCCACCACGCGGCGTTCGACGGGCATCTCATCGGCGTGCGGCCGGATTACGTCGTCGAGGTCAGGGCCGACGTGCTCGAGGAGGAAGACGGCCCGATGCTGCTGCACGGGCTCAAGGGAATGCACCGCATCGAGCTGCCGGTGCTGCCGCGCAAGGCGGACGAGAAGCCAGACCGTGAGATGCTCGCGCGGCGGTACGAGGAGTTTCTCGGGGCGGCGTAGGGCTGTTACGCCGCCTCGTGATCGGGAACGAGCCGCAGCTCGAGACGCAAGTGCAGGGCCGCGGCGATGCGCCGTAGCATGCCCAGGGAATGGCCTTCGTAGTCCGCGTCCTCGAGCCGCGCAATCGTCGGTTGGCTGGTACCGATGAGCTCGGCGAGCTCCCTTTGCGTGAGCCC
The DNA here is from genome assembly GCA_036396875.1 of Propylenella sp. Taxonomy (GTDB): domain Bacteria; phylum Pseudomonadota; class Alphaproteobacteria; order Rhizobiales; family Afifellaceae; genus DASWJZ01. The sequence goes on along the minus strand of DASWJZ010000082.1, from coordinate 551 downwards.
GGCCCGCGTCCTCGCGTCATGGATGAGCTGGGCGACTTCGGCGCCGGCGCGCTCCTCATCGATCATGGCGCGGAGCGCGGCGTCGCCCCCCACGATCCGGTCGATGATCTTCACGGCGTCAAACACCCTCGTCGGCGGCCCGGTGTTACTCCCAGAGATATACCACGATTGATATAACGAGACCAGCGAGCCCGGCGCCTGGCGAACTTTCCCTTCGGGTAGATGAGACAGGGCTTCGCTTCGCCCTCAGGCTGGCGCGGCTCATTTTTCGCGCCGGTAACAGGTCGCCGCGTGGCCGTCTCATAGGGGTGTGTGCCGGTGCCGCGGCGGCGATGCAAGAGCGCGGCGGGCCAGCGCCACGCCGCAGCTTATGGTTGCTTGCCAGTCAACTATGATCGTATACTGCCCCGTGGAGACAAAGCCCGGCGAATCGCCGGAAAGCGCCGTAGCGGTGGTGCCCCGGCGGCCCGTCTGCGTGTTCCTCGTCCCGGTCGTCCGGGATTCGGATCGAAAACCGCACCCTTCGATCCTGTGGCGGCGGCTCCAGGATG
>DASWJZ010000081.1:0-19215 GCA_036396875.1 Propylenella sp. | reverse complement strand
ACCCGATCCCGGAGGGTGAAGCCTTCACGCTTGACGCCGCCGTGACGCCGCCCTTCGGCGCCGACAACCTGGTCGTGCTGGCGACCGATGCGCCGCCCTCGGCGCTCCGCGCGGAGCTTAAACGCCTCGATGGCGGACACGATCCCGCCGCGCTGCTTGCCGGCCTCAAGGACGCCCTTGCGGGCCAAGTCTACCGGATCGGCGTGCAGGCATTCTTTACGAGGCGGAAGTAGCCCATGCGCGCCGCGGCAATCGCGCTCGCAGCGCTGATTGGCGGCGTGGCCGCGGCGGTATCGCCGTCGGGAGCCGCGACGCGGGCGCTGGTCGTCGGCATCGATAAATATCCCGACATCAAGGTGAGCGGGGTCGGAAACCTGCGCAACCTGCGCGGCGCGGTCAGCGACGCGCGCAGCATGCGGGAGGCGTTGAGCGCCGATTTCGACGTCGGGGCGGACGAAATCCGGCTGCTGACCGACGAGGCGGCGACGCGCTCGGCGATCCTTTCGGAGTTCCGGAGTTGGCTCATCGACGGGACGCAGCCGGGCGATCGCGCGATCTTCTATTTTGCGGGCCACGGCGCGCAGGTTGAGGACGAGAGCGGCGACGAGGTCGACGATCGGTTCGACGAGGTGCTGGTGCCGCACGACACGGTTGGGGAGCTGGAGGGGCCGGAGGCCGGAATGACCGGCTTTATCGCCGACGACGAAGTCGATTCGCTGCTGACGGCGCTGGCCGGACGCGAGGTGCTGATAATCGTGGATGCCTGCCACTCCGGCACGATCACGCGCGGCGCGCTCGACATCAGGGCGGACGCGGTGACCGACATCGCCGGCCAGGGCATTCCCGAGCAGGACGGCTATTCCGGGGTCCGTACGCTGACGCCGAATGGCCCGCTCGCGGTCTCGCAGCCGCTCGACGACCTCGGCGCCCGCGCGGCGCACCGGGTGGGGACACGCCTGATCCAGGTGGTCGGGACAAGCCCGGAGCCGGCAGCCGGTGACGGACCGAAACTCGCCGTCTGGACCGCGGCCGCCTCGGCGCAACTCGCCATGGAGGACATGGAGGTCGGCGGAAGCCAGGGGCTCTTCACCAGCCGCTTCGTCAAGGGACTTGCGGTGCAGGCCGCCGATCTCAACGGCAACGGCAAGGTCACCGCCTCGGAGCTTCTCGCCTATCTGCGCAACGAGTCCGACCGCTATTGCGAGACCTACCGGTGCGGCCCCGGCGGCCTGACCCCGACGCTCGAGGCGTGGACCGGCTACGACACGGAGGTGCTGACGGAGAAGCCGGGCGCCGCCGACGAGGCGACCTACGGCGAGAGCATTGCGTCCGACGACGCACTGCCCGAATACGGCGCTTCCGGCGGGGTGACGGTAGCGCTGTCCGGGGATGGCTATTCGCGGCTCGGCGAGCCGCTCCGCATCAAGGTGGAGAGCGAGCGCGGGGGGGAGCTGATCGTGCTCGACGTGCGCGACGACGGCACCACGGTGCAGCTCTTCCCGAACACGCCGTCGCTGTCCGTCGGCGCGCAGACGGTCATCGGCGCGGGGGAAGCCCGCTTCCTGCCGGGCGACGAGGATCCATTCGAGCTTGTACCCGACTCGGCCGGGTCCGGCCGCATCGTCGCCCTCGTCGTCGATCCGCGCGCCCCGGTCGCGCCTATCACCAGTAAGTATCTCGACCTCGCGCCGATTCCTTCGCCGGAAGCCTATGTGGCGGAGATCGGGCGGGCGCTGAACCATGCGCTCGACTACCCGACGGGCAGCGAGGCCGCGCTGGAAAGACCGGCAGCCGCCCTCGGGCTGGCGCGCGGCGAGGCGCGTTACACGATCGAGTAGGCCGGGTTCGACCCGGTGGAGCGGCAGGTTTGGGGAGGGCAGCCGCATGACGACCACCACCATGACTGGCTTGGAGGCCGGCCGAGGAATCTGCGCTTTCAGCGCGGCCGTCCTTGTCGCCGCCGTGGCGGCCTGCTGGGCGGGTCCCGCCGCGGCGCAGAAGCGGGTGGCGCTCGTCGTAGGAAACGGCGCCTATGTGAGCACGGACCCTCTTCCGAACCCGGTCAACGACGCCAGGGCCGTCGCCGGATCGCTCGAGCGACTCGGCTTCGAAGTGCAGCTGGCCCTCGACGTGACGCGGGACTCCGTGATCGACGAGTTCGACCGTTTCGCCGCCGCGCTGCCCGGAGCCGAGGCGGCATTCTTCTTCTATTCGGGGCACGGGATGCAGATCGACGGCAGCAACTATCTGCTGCCGGTCGATATCGAGGCGACGAGCGCGCGCGCCGTGCGGCGCGGTTCGATCGACATCGCCGAAGTGCTGCGCGACATGGAGGCGAGCGCCGACACCTCGGTGGTCGTGCTCGACGCCTGCCGCGACAACCCCTTCCTGAAACAGCTCGTCGCAATGCCGAGGACGCGGTCCGCCGCGGCGACGCGCGGCCTCGCCGTCATCAAGGCCTCGAGCAGCGGCACCGTCATCTCCTACGCGGCGGCGGCCGGCCAGACGGCGAGCGACGGAGAGGGCGACAACAGCCCGTACACGGCGGCTCTGATCAAACACATCGAGACGCCCAATCTCGACATCGCTCTCATGTTCCGCAACGTCGCCGCGGACGTCTTCGACACGACCGGCGGCGAGCAGCGGCCGGAGATCCTGAGCAGTCTTCTCCGCGGCTTCTACATGAACCCGGCCGAAGCGCCGTCGCCGGTCACCGCCGGCATGCCGAGCGAACCCGAGGCCGCGTATGTAGCCGCGGCCGACGCTCCGCCGGCGCCGGTCTCGATCCAGCGGGTCCCGAGCGTCGGGGCGTCCGCCGCGCCCGGCCACGATGAGCAGCAGCCGGGCAGCGACCCCACGCCGGAGGGGGGCCTTCCGCCCGACCCCAAGGGCCCTTATGCGGACCTGGTGGAGCGGCTCGATCTCGTCAAGCTCCCTTACCGGCCTCCCGCGCCTTGGACCCCTCCGGCTTCGCAATATTTCGAGGCGGCCGAGCCGAACGATACGTTTGGCAGCGCAACGCCGGTCACGGCGAACGCCGAGATCGGCCTCGCCATCACGCCGCGCGGCGATGCGGACTGGGTCTATTTCGGCGTTGAATCGGGCGGTGTTCTGAGTTTCGTCACCGATCCCCAGCCGGCGGCAATCGATCTCGCCATCCGGCTGCTCGACGGGGACGGCAACGATCGTTCCGGCTGGGTTACGACGCCGCGGCCCGGCGGCGTGCTCGAAGGCTGGTTCGACATTGCGCGGCCCGGCGCCTATCGGCTGGAGCTGCACGACGGCAGCAACGATGCGGAGGCGCCGGAGCCGATGAAGCTCAGTCTCGTCTTTGCGCCACAGGAGGATGCCTACGAACCGAACGACACGCCGAGCCAGGCGAAGACCGCCGCGCCCGACGGCGCCCTCCGGCTCAACATCCTTCCACGGGGGGACGCGGACTGGTTCCTGTTCCCGCTGTCCTCTCCCGGCGAACTCAACGTGCTCGCGACGGCGGTGCCCCCGGAACTCGATGTGGCGCTGCGGCTGCTCGACTACGACCAGAACGATCTTTCGGGCTGGATCACCGCGCCGCGGCCGGGCGGCGATACGGACGCCGTTTTCGCGGTCAAGCAACCCGGTCTCTACTTCCTGGAAGTGCGCGACGGCGCCAACGACAACCGCTCCGGCGCGGCCTTCACGCTCGAGACCCGGTTCACGCCGAGCCCGGATTCCTACGAGCCGAACGACAGCGTCGGCGCGGCGAGCGCCATCCAGCCGAGCGGCGAAGCGGTCGCAACGATCTTTCCGCGCGGCGACGCGGACTGGTACTCGCTTGAGGTGGATCACCCCGGCGAGCTGGCGATCGAAGCCATCGAGGTGCCCGAAGCGATCGACGTCGCGTTTCGCATTCTCAATTCCGATCAGCGCGACCTGACCGGCTGGATTCCCGCGCCGCGGCCGGGCGGCGATACCGTCGGCGCCGCCGATCTGCCTCGCCCGGGCGTCTACTTCCTGGAAGTCCGCGACGGATCGAACGACGCCGGCTCCGTGCAGCCGTTCAAACTCGTCACCCGCTTCACCCCGGCGCCCGATCTTTACGAGCCGAACGACAGCCCGGGCTACGCGACGACCATCCCGCCAACCGGCAGCATTGCCTTCAACATCCTGCCCAGAGGCGACGCGGACTGGTTCACGGTCGAGGTCCATGAGCCGGGCGAGCTTGCCGTCACGATTGACAACGGGCCGGAGAATCTCGACCTGCATTTCCGGGTGCTGAACGCCGACAAGGCCGACATGACCGGCTGGATCGCGCCCTATTCGATGGGCGGGCTCACGGAAGGCTACGCCGACCTCGCGTGGCCCGGCGCCTATTTCATCGAGGTCCGCGACGGCGCCAACGACGCGCGCTCGATCCGGCACGCGATCCTTTCGACACGCTTTACCCCGACAGAGCTGAGCTACGAGCCGAACGACACGTTCGGCTCGGCCACGCGCGTATCGCTCGACGGAGCAAGTCCCGCGCACATCCTGCCGAGAGGCGAGGCGGACTGGCATGTCTTCTACGCGCCCGGACCCGGCGCGCTCGATGTGACGATCGACGAGGTGCCCGAAGCGCTGGACATCGCGTTTCGTGTCCTAAATGCCGACAGGGCCGACATGACGGGTTGGATCACCGCGCCGCGTCTCGGCGGCGTTACAACCGGCACTGTGACGCTTCCTGGCGCGGGTTGGTACTGGATGGAGATTCGCGACGGCTCGAACGACGCCCGCTCGCCGCTTCCCTTCCGCGTGACGCGATACTTCCGGCCCGCCTGACGCTTGACACAGACCGGACGATCCGGGCCGCAAAAAGCGAGGAACCGTGCCTGGCTAATTAATATTGCAAATGATTTGCACTTTCAGATATAATCGGGCAACCGAATCTGCCCTTCCGAATCATACGCATGCGAACGAACTGGTCCCGACGCGGAATTCTGAGACTACTTGCGGCGCCCGGCGCGGCAATGGGCTTGGCCGGACTGCTGGGCGGCGCGCGGGCTCAGGATCATTCGTCGGGGCATGCGGCGCACGATCCGTACGACCCGGACCACGGCAACCGCGTCGTCGGCGCGGTCGATCACGCAAGGAACGGGTTCGATCCCCATGCGATCCTTACTGATTGGGACGTCGGCCGTGTGACCCGGGAGAACGGCCGGACGGTGCGCGAATGGGACATCGTCGGGGTCGACGTCGAGATCGAGATCGCGCCGGGGATCTTCTTCCCCGCATGGACCTATAACGGCAGAGTGCCGGGACCGACACTGCGCTGCACCGAGGGCGAGCGGCTGCGCATCCATTTCGCGAACGGATCGAGCCATCCGCACACGATCCATTTCCACGGCATCCATTCCGCCCGGATGGACGGCGTACCCGGCGCGGGAATGGTCCAGCCCGGCGAGTCGTTCACCTATGAGTTCGACGCCCAGCCCTTCGGCTGCCACCTTTATCATTGTCACGCGGTGCCGCTGAAGCGGCACATCCACAAAGGCATGTATGGCGCCTTCATCGTCGATCCCGATCCGGAGCGGCATCCGCTGGAGCGGGAGGCGGCCGAGGGCCGGGCGCTCGGTTCGCCGGCGAATCGGCGCTGGCAGGAATTCGTGCTGGTCATGAATGGCTTCGACACGAACTTCGACGAGGAGAATGAATTCTACGCGGTCAATTCCATTCCGTTCGCCTATCTCGATCAGGCGATCCGCATCGAGCGGTCGCGGCCGGTGCGGGTCTATCTGGTTAATGTCACCGAGTTCGACCCGATCAACTCCTTTCACCTGCACGCCAACTTCTTCAATTATTACGACCACGGCACGACGCTGACGCCGACGCTGCGGACGGTGGATACGATCATGCAGTGCCAGGCGCAGCGCGGCATCCTCGAGTTCTCCTATGCAGAGCACGAGCCCGGCCTCTACATGTTCCACGCCCACCAGTCGGAGTTCGCGGAGCTCGGCTGGATGGGCCATTTCGAGGTCGTGTGATGCGCGGGCTCGGCTGGCTCCTCTTGCCGCTCGCCCTTCTCGTCGGGCTGGTGACGGCGCTGGTGGTTTTCCGCCCCCTCGACCGGCTGACCGCGGCGGCGCCGCCCGTGGAGGAGCTCGGCTTCTCCCGCGTGCGGCTTGAGCCGAACCTGATCTCGGCCACCGTCACCGCCGACGGATCGTCGCCCGTCACCGTCGCGCAGGTGCAGGTCGACGGCGCCTACCGGGTGTTTTCGATGTCGCCGCCGGGGCCGATCGACAGGCTTGCAAGCGCCCGCATCGACATTCCCTACCATTGGGTCGAGGGGGAGGCGCACCATATCGCGCTGGTCACATCGACCGGCGCCACGTTCGATCACACGATCGAGGTGGCGATGCCGAGCCCTGAGGCAAGCGGCGAGAGCCTGACCCTCATTGTGCTCGTCGGTCTCCTTCTCGGCGTCGCGCCGGTGGCGACCGGCATGCTCGCCTACCCCGCGCTCAGGACGCTCGGGCGCGGTTGGATGACCTTTCTGCTCGCGCTCACGGCGGGGCTTCTCCTCTATTTGCTGCTCGACACGCTGATGGAGGGGATCGAGGCCGGCGGCGAGGCGCTCGGGCGCCTGCGCGGCCAGATCGCCGTGTTCGTCGCCGCGATCCTCTCCGCGCTTGCGCTTTTCGCGGTCGGACGAAGGGGCGGTGTGGCGCCCGAGGGCATCCGGCTTGCGGCCTTCATCGCGCTCGGCATCGGCATCCACAATTTCGGCGAGGGCTTGGCGGTCGGCGCGGCGATCGCCACCGGCGCCGCGGCGCTTGCGACGTTCCTGGTGATCGGTTTCGCCATCCACAATGCCAGCGAAGGGATCGGCATCGCCGTCCCGATGGTCGACCGCCGGCCGGGGCTTGCGACGTTTGCCGGGCTCGCGGCGCTCGCCGGCCTCCCGGCCGTCCCCGGCGTCTTCCTCGGCGCGCAGGCCGTCGGCCCCTTCTGGGTCGCACTCTGCTTCGGCATCGGCGCCGGCGCCATCCTGCAGGTCATCGTCGAGGTGATGGCGCTGCTCGCCCGGCGTGGCGGCGCGCTGGCGCTGACGAGCGGGCCAAGTCTCGGCGGGCTGGCGCTCGGCATTATCGTGATGTACGGCACCGCGCTGCTTGTCTGAAGGCCTGCGGCAGTGGAGAGCTGCCGCCGCCGCAACACGGCGCTTGCGATTTCACCCCGCCGCCTCATAATCCCGCCATCTGTCCGCTGGGGAGGGACGACCGTGAAGAGTTTTCTTATCGGCTGCGCGGCGGCCATCGTCATTGCCGTCGGCGCCGCGATGGTTCTCGACCGCTACCAGGAGCCGACGGCGACGCTCTATACCACGACCGGCGTGCGGCTCTGATCGTGGTGATTTAACGGAGCGGGTCGGGGAGCGGGCCGGCCAGCGAAACGAAAAGGGCGCGGATCCGAGTCCGCGCCCTTTGTCCATTGTCGAGCAAACCCCGTTATTCGGCCGGCGTCGCCGCCGGTGCGCCGCCCGGACGCTGTGCAAGCCGTTCACCGGCGCCCTGGCGCTCCACCCAGAGCGGGTGATGCTGCTTCGCCCAATTCAGATCGACCTCGCCCTCGCCCATCGCCTCGAAGGCGCCCTCCATGCCGATCGTGCCGATATAGATGTGCCCAAGCATCACGGCGGTGAAGATCAGGGCAACGATGCCGTGCACCATCTGCGCCGTCTGCATGTCAGCGACGTTGGTACCGTAGAACGGGAACATCAGCAGATAGCCGGTCACGGCAACCGCCGCGCCGCCGAGCACGACGATCCAGTAGATGAGCTTCTGCCCGGCGTTGAAGCGATAGGCTGGCGGGTGCTTGCTCGGGTCGATGATGCCGCCGCCTTCCTTGAGCCATTGCACGTCGGCGCGGTTCGGGATGTTGCCGGCGATCCACATCAGGAAGATCAGCGCAACCCCGATAGTGAACGGGAAACTGAGATAGTTGTGGGCGTACTTCATCCACTCTGACCAGGTGCTGAAGGCCTCCAGACCGATCAGCGGCAAGAGGAGCGGCCTGCCGAACGTGATGTTGAGCCCGGAAATCGCGAGGATGATGAAGCAGACCGCGGTCATCCAGTGCACGGTCCGCTCAAACGCGTTGAAGCGCAGGATGCGGATGCCGGAGCGCCCGCCCTCGATCCGGACCATGCCGCGCCAGAGATAGAAGACCACCAGCAGGAGCAGAAAGCCGAGGATGGCGATGGCGCCGATCCAGCGCAGCGTCACCTGATGGAACTGGCGCCAGTCGCGCCCCTCCGGCTGGATCAGGACCCCGGCCTTCGCATCCGGAATGGTGATGCGTCCCTGCACCTGCTGCAGCTCCTGCAGAAGCTGCTGCTCGCTGACCGCATCTGCGGTCGGATTGACCGGATCCGGCTGCTGGGCGTGGGCCGGCAGAGCGAGCGCGACGGCCACCAGCAGCGTCAGCGCGCAGAGCAGGTCACGGCCGCGCAAAACAAGGGTCGGCATTTGTTTCTCTCCCTCTTCTTCTTGGGGCCCGCTCCGGCGGGTACCGGCGGGGGCGGGTGGCCCCCGCCGCCCGCCTGTTCAGGTCCGGCGCTATGACGCGATCGTCTCGCCATAGGCGGTGCTCCACCCCCAGGCGCCGGAGCCGTATCCGCGCTGGGCGACGCGATCCTTGTAGATCTGTTCGATGATCTCGCCGTCGCCGGCAAGCAGCGACTTGGTGGAGCACATTTCGGCGCAGAGCGGCAGCTTGCCCTCCGCCAGGCGGTTGGCGCCGTATTTGACGAATTCCGCCTCGGTGACGTCGCCCTCCGGACCGCCGGCGCAGTAGGTGCATTTGTCCATTTTGCCGCGCGAACCGAAATTGCCGACGCGCGGATATTGCGGCGCGCCGAAGGGGCAGGCGTAGAAGCAATAGCCGCAGCCGATACAGATGTCCTTGGAGTGCAGCACGACGCCGTCGTCCGTCGTGTAGAACGCGTTGACCGGACAGACCGCCTGGCAGGGCGCGTCGGTGCAGTGCATGCACGCCATGGTTACCGAGCGCTCGCCCGGCAGGCCGTCATTGATGGTGACGACGCGGCGGCGGTTGATCCCCCAGGGGACCTCGTGCTCGTTCTTGCAGGCGGTGACGCAGGCGTTGCATTCGATGCAACGGTCGGCGTCGCAGAGGAATTTCATTCTGGCCATTGTTCTTCTCCCCTCTTATGCCGCTGCGATCTGGCAGAGCGTGGCCTTCGGCTCCTGCATCCCCGTCACCGGGTCGTAGCCGTAGGTGGTGAGCGTGTTGACGCTCTCGCCGAGCACGATGGGATCGGCGCCCTCCGGATACTTGCTGCGCTGATCCACCCCTTGGAACCAGCCGGCGAAGTGGAACGGCATCCACGCCACTCCCTTGCCGACGCGCTCCGTCACCTGCGCCTTCACGCGCGCCTTGGCGTCGTTCATCGGGCCGGTGACCCACACCCAGCCGCCGTCCGAGATGCCGCGTTCGGCCGCGTCCGCCGGATTGAGCTCGACGAACATGTCCTGCTGCAGCTCGGCCAGCCAGCGGTTGGCGCGGGTCTCCTCGCCGCCGCCTTCGTATTCCACCAGGCGGCCGGAGGTGAGGATGATGGGGAACTGGCTCGCGATCCCCTTCTCGACGTTCTGCTGCTGCCAGGTGAAGCCGATATTCGGCATGCGCAGCTCCCTGGCGTCGGGCCGCGTCGGGTAATCGGCGACCAAGTCCGGACGCGGCGTGAAGATCGGCTCGCGATGCACCGGTACGGGGTCGGGCAGGTTCCAGGCGACTGCCCGCGCCTTGCCGTTGCCGTAGTGGATGCAGCCGTGCGCCATCGCCACCCGCTGGATGCCGCCGGAGAGATCGATCGCCCAGGAGACCTTGTCGATGTTCTCCGGAACCCCGCCGCCGACCCTCTCGATGACGGCAAGCTCCTGCGGCGTGAGATCGGCGTCCCAGCCGAGCTTCTTCAGCACGCCCATGGTAAACTCGGGATAGCCGTCCTGGATTTCGGAGCCCTGCGAATAGGAGCCCTCGGCGAGAAGATTGTGCCGGGCGACCTCCTTTTCGACCTCCTGCCCGTTCTCCATCACCTTCTCGGTGATGACGCGTTCGACGCCAAAGCGGGCACGGAACGTGCCGCCCCCGTCCATGACGTGGATGTGCGGGTTATAGAGCGTGTGAGTCCCGGGATGCCTGAGCTCCGGCGTTCCCCAGCACGGCCATGGCAGGCCGTAATAATCGCCGCCCACTTCCGGATCGTCCTTCGGCGCGCGCAGCGTCACCAGGTCGAACTTCGCCTGGTTCTCCCTGTGCGCCTTCAGGCGTTCCGGCGACTGGCCGCAATAGCCGGTCGACCAGCCGCCCCGATTGATCTCCCGCAGGATGTCCTCCGCCAGCGGCAGGTTGTTCTCCACCGCGATGTTCTTGAACATCCGATCGGCGAAGCCGAGCTTCTGCGCGAGGCGATACATGATCTCGTAATCGTCTTTCGCCTCGAAGATCGGCGGCACGACGGGCTCGTACCATTGCAGCGAACGGTTGGACGCCGTGCGCGAGCCCTTGCTCTCGAACTGCGTGCCGCAGGGCAGGAGATACGTGCCGTTCTTCCGCTCCGACAGCGCCGCCCACGTGGTGGGCACGGTGTCGACGACGACGAGCAGGTCGAGCTTCTCGATTCCCTTCGCCGCCTCCGGCATGCGCGTGATGGTATTGCCGCCATGGCCGAACACCATCATCGCCCGGATGTTGTCCTTTTGGGCGACCTCCTCCTTCGGCAGCATCGCCGCGTCGAACCAGCGCGTCGACGTGATTCCGGAGGTCTCCATCATCTTGATGGGCTTGCCGTCGGGAGCGGTCTGTGTATCGAAACGGCCGGCAAGCCACTCGTATTCCGTCTCCCAGACTCGCGCCCAGTGCTTCCACGCCCCTTCGGCCAGGCCGTAATAAAGCGGCAGCGTCACCACATCGAGGCCGAGGTCGGTGGCGCCTTGCACGTTGCAATGGCCGCGGAAGATGTTGGCGCCGACGCCGAAGCCGCCCACATTGCCGGTGGCAAGCAGGAGGATGCAGCTCGCGCGCACGTTGGCCGTGCCGACATGGAACTGCGTTTGGCCCATCGCCCAGATCAATGTCGACGGCTTCTGTGTGGCGAAAATCTCTGCAACCCGCCTGACCTGCGCTTCCGGGAGGCCGGTCACTCGCTCGACCTCTTGCGGGTTCCACTTATCGACTTCCTTGCGCACCTCCTCCATGCCGTAGACGCGCTGGCGGATGAATTCCTTATCCTCCCAGCCATTCTGGAAGATGTGCCAGAGCAAGCCGTAGATGGTCGGAATGTGGGTGCCCGGGCGAACGCGCACATACTCGGTCGCGTGCGCTCCGGTGCGCGTCATGCGCGGATCGACGACGATGAAGTTGGCCTTCTGCAACTCCTTGCCCTCGAGCAGATGCTGCAGCGACACCGGATGCGCCTCGGCCGGATTGCCGCCCATGATCAAGAGGGTCTTGGCGTTGCGGATGTCGTTGTAGCTGTTGGTCATCGCGCCGTAGCCCCAGGTGTTGGCTACGCCGGCGACGGTGGTCGAATGGCAGATGCGCGCCTGGTGGTCGACGTTGTTGGTGCCCCAGTAGGCCGCCAGTTTGCGGTTGAGGTAGGCGCCTTCGTTGGAGAATTTCGCCGAGCCGAGCCAATAGACCGAATCGGGTCCCGACTCGCCGCGGATCTCCATCAGCTTGTCGCCGATCTCCTCGATCGCCTCGTCCCACGAGATGCGGGTCCATGCCCCGTCGACCAGCTTCAGCGGGTATTTCAGCCGCCGGTCGCCGTGCACCAGCTCGCGGACCGACGCGCCCTTGGCGCAGTGCGAGCCGCGGTTGAGCGGGCTCTCCCAGCCCGGCTCCTGGCCGATCCAGACGCCGTTCGCAACCTCGGCGACGACGGTGCAGCCGACGGAGCAATGCGTACAGATCGCCTTCGTCTGCGTAACCTCCGCGCCCTCCGGCGGAGGCGGGCCGGCGGTCGCTTTCTGCACGCCGGCCAGCGGCAGCGAGCCGATCGCGGCGATGCCGCCGGCGGCGAGCCCCGAACGGCGGAGGAATGTGCGGCGGTCGATGCCGCCGGCCTGATTCGCCAGCGCGGCGGCAAGCTTGCCGCGGCGCGCTTCGCGTTCCGTCCTCTTGATCAGCACGGGCCCCTCCCTCAGCTCGCCGGATACCGGTTGACCCGGTAGTAGGTCTGGACGTGATCGGTTTCCTGATAGCGGGCCTTCCGCTTCTCCTCGTTCGTCTCGGTGTCGGCATGCGCCGCACCGGCGAGCGGAACGGCGACCGCGACCGTCGCCCCGGCGCCGACCGTGCGAAGGAACTCGCGACGGCCGATGGCCTGCTTCGATTCCTGCTTCATGGGCGTTTCCCTTCTTCTCGTTTTGCCTTGGACCTTCACGAACTCAGCGCAAAGGCCTCCGTCTCGATGTCGATAAAGAGCCGTCCGAGCGCTCCGACGCGGCGATAGAAATCGGCCGCCTCGGCGCGCTCCAGGTCCGCAAAGAAGCGCCCGATCCACGGCGCTACATGCGATTCGAAAAAGTGCCGGTCGGACCCCGGCGGCGCGTCGAATTCGCCGCCTGCCAGGCCCGCCATCACTTCGCAAAGCGTGGCGGCGTGGTCCTCCGGCTCCTTCCGCCCCGTCGCCCGCTCGATGCCGAGCCTGGCAAGATGCTGGCGCAGCCGCGCGAGCGGCCGCTCGTGCAGAAAGCCGGTCAAGTAGTAGGAGCCGTAGGGGAGCAGCTCGCCGCGGGCGACGCCGATGAAGAGGTCGAAATACTCGCGCTCGATCCGCCGTGCATCGGCGCGATCCGCCGCCTCCGCCAGCGCGGCGTGGGCTGCGCCGAGCGTCGTCTCGTCTCCGCGCAGGCGGGCCAGCCGGGCGAGAAAATCGGCGTCGGGCGCCTGTGCCAGCAGCTTGGCAAGAAGCGCGTACTCCCGCGCACGCGCCACATCGACAGGATCGACGTCGCGGTTGCCGTCCTTCTCCTCGCGATAGAGGTCGGGGCGCAGCATCGTTCGGTTTACGCCCGTGACGGCTTCAACCGCCAGTACCCTGTCGGCGGGCACCCGGGACCAGTTGGAAACGGACGGCTGGGAAATCCCGATCCGGCGCGCGAGCGCTCCAATGCCGCCAGCGTTCTTGATGGCTTCATTGAGGCCCGGGTCCCGCATCCTCGCCTGCCCTGATCAAGATTTAGGCAGGCTACGACCCGAGGTACACCGGGTCAAATAGTTTCGGGCTATGGGCACAGACTATTGAGGAAGCGCGCCGCCATGACCGCGGCGGTCAGCCCTCTTCTTAATATCAACTTTGTCATTCATGTTTTCTTCGCCATCTTTCACTTGCGGCGCCTCCGCAAAGTCGTCGGCCGGCGCCTTCGCGGTCTGCGCCGCTTTCGCGCCTGCCGAAGGCTCGCTTTCCTGCGCATCGTCCGCCCGTCCGGGCTGGTCGGCGCGGCGCTCCGCCGCCGCTCGATCCTTTGCGCCTTCGGCCGGCGGCGTCTCCTCCGCCATGCGCTTGGCGCCGGTCATGCTGTCGCTCACCAGCTTCCGCAGCGCATCGGTCGGCTGCAGCGGACCGAAGCCCGGCATCGAATTGGGCGCATTGAAATCCCAGTCGTAATCGGCAAGGCCGACGAAATCGCGAATCGCCGGGTCCGCCGCCCAGGCCCGCCGCAGCGCCGCCTGCTTCAGCGCCGCGGGAACGCCGGCCCGGAGGAAGGCGCGAATATCCGTTTCCGCAGTGATCGATTCGATCGGCGGCAGGCTTTCGATATCGATGGGTTCGGCATCCGCCGGAGCCGCGGCCGCGGCTTCCGCTGCGCCGGCTTCGCCTCCGCCCGTTTCCGCATCGGCCGGGTTCGTCGACACAGGACTTTCGTCGGACTCCGCCTCGCGCTTTCGCCGCGACCAGCGGGTGATGAAGCTTTCGCGGTCACCCATCGCCCCGGCCCCCGCCGGGCGGGCGACGCGACAGCGCCTCCGGGTCGGCGCGGTTGCGCGCCCGCTTGTAGAAAGGCCGCTCGACATGATGTTCCGCGACGAACGCTTCGAGCGCCGCGCGCACCGGCGCCGGCATCACCACCGACTCGACCAGATCGTTTCCCGCCTCGGTGAAGGATTCCCCTTCGGTCGGGTCCGCCGTCGCCGCGGCCACCTCGTAGGGCGGCTCGCCACCCGTCGGGCGCAGCCTGACCCAGATGCGCGGATCGCCGGAAGCGAGATTGGAGGCATAGTTCGGGGCGTCCCCGCGATAGAGCCCGATCGCGGCATGGCCGGCATAGAAGAGCGTGGCGTCGCCCTCCTGCGAGAGCACCGTCCACGGAGTGGCTTCCGGCCGGCCGGGCAGCACCCCCATCGCCCGCCACGTGTGGTCGATCCAACGATTCGTCGATTCTCGCCGCTCGACAAGGACGCCGACCGGAATGCTGACGAGAGGGGGCGCGATCACGTCACGGCCTCCGGTTGACGGAGCGGCAGTCCGGTGATGAGATTCTGCGGCTTCAGGCGCAGCGTCATGTCGGGCGCCATCGCCATGAGAAGATAGACCGGGCCGCCGCGCGCCGCTTCGACGACGGCGCTCTCGTCCGAAAAATCGAGCCGGAACAGTCCGCTCACTCGGCCTTCTTCCTCCGATTCGGGCTCTTCGCCCCGCCAAAGCGCATCGCCGAGCGCGGTGCCGTACTGGTCGAGGCCGACATACCAGGTAAAGCGCGCATTCTTCACTTCTGTGACCGGCTCGACCGTCACCTCTATGCTCAGCAGATGCGCCAGCCAGCGCGCGATGACGTCGCCCAGCGCGGCGAGCCCGCGCCGGCCGCCGGTCAGGTCGAGCGCCATGTCGTAGGCGTCGCTCCGCTGCCAGTAGGTCTCGGCGTTTTCCTCGGAGAGCACGTCGATGTCGGCCGGCTCCTGGCCCAGCATTGCAACGAGCGGCGAGGTCGGCTGCGGGGTCGCGCCGGTCACGAGCTCCTGGTCGGCGGCGAGCAGCGCGCCGCCGTGCATCGTAAGCTTCTGCGGCCGGAAAAAGAGCTCCGCGGCGCGCAAGCGAAAGGGATCGGCCTCGCCGTCAAGCACATTGCGGAGAACGACGTGCACCAGCTGGGCGATAAAGAGCGGGGGCGTGCTGCCGGCCCCGCGGCGGATGAGGTCGAGATAACTTGCCTCGAGCGTCGGATGCTCAAGAAGCCGGTCGCGAAAGGCGAGCATCCGCCGCCAGTTGTCCTGTGCATCGGCGTCGGCGATTTCGGCGACGATGGCCGGGTCAACGGGTTGGCGGGGGTCGGCGAGGAGTGCCGCATGGAGCGTGCGTTCCACCGGACAGGCGTCGTCGGGGGGAAGAAGTTCGGGCCTGGCGAGATAGGCCTTCAGGAACGCGTCGGTGACCACGAGGCCGCCGCCCGCCCCGCGGTCGAGCAGGTGATGGCCGCACGAGAGCCAGAAATCGCGTCGATCGGCGCGCGCCGGCGCGGCGGATGTTTGCCGAATCATCGCACCACCGTCCCCGTCGCCGCATCGAGCCAGGCCGGCGCGGCGAGCGCATCGGCGAGCCCCCTCCGCTCCGCCGACGCCTCGCCCTTGCGGCGGACCAGCAGGCTGCCCTCGCCGTCGAGCTGAAGCACCTCTCCGGCGTCGCGCGGCAGCCGCGAAAGGTAGGCATTGGCGACGGCGCCGAAGCCGAGATCGCGCCAGCCGTCGGTCACCAGCATCAGGTGGCGGGCGAAGCTCTCCACAAGCCGGGCCGAGTCGACCCCGTCGAAGCCCTCCGTCTCGAGCGCCGTCCCGAGCGGCAGGAGGCCGGCGGAATATTCTCCCATCGCAACGGTGCGGATCATCGCTGCGAAAACCAGCCAATCCGGCGGTTCCTCCTCTTTCGCGCCGGCCGGCCAGCCGAGCCGTCCGCCGCCGACGACGCCGCCGTCGACGCGGATGGCGTCGGGCCAATCGAAGGCGATCGGCCGCTCCGGCGGCGCGTGCGACGCAAGCGCCTCCGCAAGCGCCACCATGCCTGCGTAGAAGGCTCGCCGCGCGGCGCGCAAGGGCTCCTCCGGCTCCAGCACGACGGCGAACTCCGCGAGGTCGAACCGGCCGACATAGACGAGCGTGCCGGCGCCCTGTGTGGGGGCGATTTTCCGCGCATGCTCGAAGGCGTCGCCGACTTCGCGCAGCGGGACAAGCCGGTAGGGCGGCGGCAGGTCCAGCACCCGCTCCGGCTGTCCGCGCTTTCGTCTCTTCGCCCCGACAGCCATGTTGTTCCCTGCACTCGCAGTTTGTCGCGCGGACAGGTATACCCTAAGGGGCGTCGGCAGTCAGGCCGACCGGGCGGGGGCGGAACGGCGCGAACGAGCGACGGCGGCTGGAAGACATCATGGCGGAAACACCGCGCAAAGTCCTGATCTGCTCCTGCGAAGATACGATGCCGCTCGACGCGGAGGCGGTGCGGCGCGGCTGCCGCGGCGCCGATGTCACGACGGCACGCCAGCTCTGCCGGGCGGAGGTCGACCGCTACAAGGCCTCGATGGCGGAGGCGGCGGAGCATCCGCTCCTCGTCGCCTGCACGCAGGAAGCGCCGCTCTTTGCCGAACTGGCCGAAGAATTCGGCAAGACGGACGTGGCCTTCGCAAATATCCGCGAGACAGCAGGCTGGTCGTCGCAGGCTACGCGGGCGGGACCGAAAATGGCGGCGCTGATCGCGACGGCCATGGAGGAGGAGCCGCCGGTGCCGCTGATCGGCCTGACCAGCGAGGGCGTCGTTCTCGTCTATGGCCGTGACCAGCAGGCGGTCGATGCGGCGCTGCTGTTGAAGGAGCATCTCGACGTGACGGTGCTGCTGACGCGGCCGGAAGAGGCGACGCCGCCGCGGCAGACCGATTTCCCCATTATCCGCGGAATCGTCCGGTCGGCGCATGGGCATCTCGGCAGCTTCGAGGTGGTCGTCGACGACTATGCACAGCCGGTCCCCTCCTCGCGCGCGGCGTTCGCTTTCGGGCCGGGCCGCAACGGGGCCAGGTCGCGCTGCGATCTCATCCTCGACCTCTCCGGCGATGCGCCTCTCTTCCCGGCGCCCGATCTGAGGGAGGGCTATCTGCGCGCCGATCCGGGCGACCCGGCGGCTATCCTCCGCGCGGTGCTCACGGCCCGCGATCTCGTCGGGACTTTCGACAAGCCCCGTTACATCACGTTCGATCCAAATATCTGCGCGCACTCGCGCTCCCGCATCACCGGCTGCACGCGCTGCCTCGACCTCTGTCCGGCCGGGGCCATCGCGCCGGCCGGTGACCATGTCGCGATCGACGCGCATGTCTGCGCCGGCTGCGGGCAGTGCGCCGCCGTCTGCCCGACCGGCGCCGCCTCCTACGCGCTGCCGCCGGCGGACGCGCTGATCCGCAAGCTCCGCGCGATGCTGAGCGCCTATCGCGCTGCCGGCGGTGCGCGCCCGGTCGTGCTGATGCATGACGGGGCGCACGGAACGCCGCTCATCGACGCGCTGGCGCGCCATGGCGACGGCCTTCCCGCCAATGTCCTTCCGCTTGCCGTGAACGAGGTGACGCAGGTCGGAATCGAGGCGGTCGCCGCCACCTTCGCCTATGGCGCTTCCGCCATGCGCTTCCTCTTGCGCGCAAGACCGCGCCATGACGTGACCGGCCTGATCCGCACGCTTTCGCTCGCCGGGCCGATCCTGCAGGGCCTCGGCTTCGGGCCCGAACGCGTCGCCACGATCGAGACCGACGACCCGGATGCGCTCGCAGCGGCGCTGAAGGCGCTCGACGCCCGCGAGCCGGCGCCGCGCCCGGCGGGTTTTCTCCCGGCGGGGAGCAAGCGCGAGGTGATGCTGTCGGCGGTGCGCGAACTGCATCGGGCCGCGCCCGCTCCCGTCGAAATTATCGCCCTTCCCGCCGGCGCGCCTTTCGGCGCGGTGGAACTGAACGTGGAGGGGTGCACGCTCTGTCTCGCCTGCGTCTCCGCCTGCCCGACCGGGGCGCTGCGCGATGATCCTGATCATCCGCGGCTCCGCTTCGTGGAGGATCTCTGCGTGCAATGCGGGCTCTGCCAGGGAACCTGTCCGGAGAAGGTGATCGCGCTTCGTCCACAGATCGACTTCCGCCCCGAAGCCTCGCACCCGCGCGTGCTGAAGGAGGAGGAGCCGTTCGACTGCGTCCGCTGCGGCAAGACCTTCGGCGTGAAGAGCACGATCGAGCGCATCGCCGCCAAGCTTGAGGAAAAACACTGGATGTATGCCGGCGGCAATGCCAGGCGGCTCGAGCTCATCAAGATGTGCGACGATTGCCGCGTGATCGTCACCGCGGAAGAGAGTTTCGATCCGCACACGACCACCTCCCGCCCGCGTCCGCCGGTGCGAACGACCGACGATTATCTTCGCGAGCGGGAGGAGAAGCGGTAGGTGACTGGCTGCGCAAAGTCACTATGTTTGAACTATCGGCGTCCTTCGCCTAGATTTAACCTTGGATGCAGTAGAGCGAGTGCGTGGAGAGCAAAGGCGGTGGCAGAGAGAAAGTCGGGCGGCGACGGCAAGACAACCTACCAGTCAGCACCGCCCCAGAGGAGCGATAAGGCAGGGAAGCACACAATCTGGCGCGACGCGTCCAGCGGGCGCTTTATCCGTGTCAAGCCTAGCCGATCCTCCGCGCGCGCCATGGATGACGCTGTGATCAAATATCGGCGCGCTCTAAAGCGGCTCGCAGATCGCTAAGCGGCATTACAGGCTTACCGTGGCGGACGCCATTGGCGCTCACGAGAGAGCGCTTCGCTTTGGCGGTCTGCCAGGGGTCCTGAGCCAGGATTTGGTGGAAGCCGCTCTCGCTCGACCATATAATGGTTACTATAGATCCATTGAGCAAAAATCAGCAGCACTCGTGCAGTCAATGGCCGGAAATCACGGGTTCGCCGACGGTAACAAGCGCACAACGCTGATTCTTGTGCAAACGCTACTAACAAGAAGCGGATACGACCTCCTGCCTGCGAACCAACGCGAGCGAATAGACGACGCCGCCGAGCAGATGATCTTGGACACAGTCATGGGCCGGCTGTCTTTTGACGACATCGCGAACTGGTTCAGGGCACGCATCAGAAGGCGGAGACCGCCTAGCTCCAGCCGCCCGCACGCATTTAAGTGAGCCGCAGAACTACCTCGTCGCCTCCTCGAGGAAATCGACCAGCGCC
>DASWJZ010000080.1:0-11155 GCA_036396875.1 Propylenella sp. | reverse complement strand
GGCTGCGACACCGGACGCAACGTCCTCGTCTACATGGCCTATTCCGACTACCTGATCGAGGGCTCGCCGAAGAACGCCACCTCCGCGGTGCCGATCATGCCATGGGGGCCCGAGGCGGCGCCGGCGAAGTGCGCCGACTGGATGGAGGAATAGGTCAGCCGGCACGCGGAAAAAAGATGCGATGAGTGCTGTCGAATGACGTGGCTGCAGGCCAAACGTCCATCAGAAAAGTACCCGCCAAACCTTTCTCCCAGTTTTGGGAGAAGGTTGGGGCGCCTTATGCTTGGACGAAACGGATGCGGCTAGACAATTGGCCGCGCCTTCTCCTGCGCTTCGACGGCGGCGAGGGCGGTCATGTTTATGACGCCGCGCGAGGTGACCGACGGCGTCAGAATGTGCGCCGGCATGGCCGAGCCGAGCAGGATCGGGCCGACATGAAGCGCGTCGGTCATTACCTTCAGAAGGTTCAGCGCGATATTGGCGGCGTCGAGCGTGGGGAAGACGAGGAGGTTCGCCACCCCCGTTAGCCGGCTTGCCGGCATCAGGCGCTGTCGCAGCTCTTCCGACAAGGCGGCGTCACCGTGCATTTCGCCCTCCACTTCGAGGTCCGGCGCGGTGCGGGCGAGGATGTCGAGCGCCGCCCGCATCTTCCTGGCGCTATCGGAATCGCGCGACCCGAAATTCGAGTGGGAGAGGAGCGCCGCCTTCGGGGCGATGCCGAAACGCTGGATATGATGCGCGGCGAGCCGTGTCATCTCGGCGATCGCCTCGGCGCTCGGATCGGCGCTGACATAGGTGTCGGTGAGGAAGACGGCGCCGCGGCTCGCGATCAGCAGGCTCAGCGTGGAAAAATCCTGCACGCGCTCCGCCTTGCCGATGATCTGGCGGATGTCGCGGAAGTGGCGGTCGAAGCGGCCGTCCAGCCCGCAGATGAGGGCGTCGGCCTCGCCGCGCCGGACGGCGAGGGCGCCGATCACGGTGGTGTTGGTGCGCACCGCCGTGCGCGCCGCCTCCGGCGTCACGCCCTGGCGGCCGACAAGCGCGAAATAGTCGTCGACATAGTCGCGGTAGCGCGGGTCGTCCTCCGGGTTGACGATCTCAAAATCGCGTCCCGGCCTGATCTTCAGGCCGAAGCGCTCCGCCCGGCTTGCCACCACCTGCGGCCGACCGATGAGGATCGGAATCGCCAGCCCCTCTTCGAGGATGATCTGGGCGGCGCGCAGCACCCGCTCGTCCTCGCCCTCGGCGTAGATGACGCGTTTGCTGTCCGCTTTTGCCGCGGCGATAACCGGCTTCATGATCAGGCCGGAGCGCAGCACAAAACTGTTCAGCCGGTCGAGGTAGGCGTCGAAATCGGCGATCGGCCGCGTGGCGACGCCGGTATCCATCGCGGCGCGGGCGACTGCCGGCGCGATCCTCAAAATCAGCCGCTGGTCGAACGGAGTCGGGATCAGATAGTCCGGCCCGAAGGTCGCCGTCTCACCGCCATAGGCGCGCGCCGCAACGTCGGAGGGTTCCTCGCGGGCGAGCGCGGCGATCGCGCGGACCGCGGCGAGCTTCATCTCTTCGTTGATCTGGCGCGCACCGACATCGAGCGCGCCGCGGAAGAGGTAGGGGAAGCAGATGACGTTGTTGACCTGGTTCGGATAGTCGGACCGGCCGGTGCAGATCATCGCGTCGGGCCGCGCGGCGCGCGCCTCCTCCGGCATGATTTCGGGGATCGGGTTGGCGAGCGCCAGGATGAGCGGCCGCTCCGCCATCTGCGCCACCATCTCCCGCTTCAGGATGCCGCCGGCGGAAAGGCCGAGGAAGACGTCGGCGCCGCCGATCACCTCCGCAAGCGTCCGCGCCTTCGTCTCGCGGGCATAAACCTCTTTCCAGCGGTCCATCAGCACGGGGCGGCCGGCATAGACGACGCCTTCGATGTCGGTGACCCAGATGTTGTCGCGCCGCGCGCCGAGCGCAACGAGCAGGTTCAGGCACGCGAGCGCGGCAGCGCCGGCGCCGGAGGTGACGATCTTCGCGTCCTCGATCCGCTTGCCGGCAAGCTCCAGTCCGTTCAGCACCGCGGCCGCCACGATGATCGCGGTTCCGTGCTGGTCGTCGTGCAGCACGGGGATCGCCATGCGCTCCTTCAGCCGCGCCTCGATCTCGAAGCATTCCGGCGCCTTGATGTCTTCCAGGTTGATGCCGCCGAAGGTCGGTTCGAGCGCCGCCACGACATCGACGAAACGGTCGATTTCGGTGGCGTCCACCTCGATGTCGAAGACATCGATGCCGGCGAATTTCTTGAAGAGGACGGCTTTGCCCTCCATGACCGGCTTGGAGGCGAGCGGCCCGATCGCGCCGAGCCCGAGCACCGCGGTGCCGTTCGTCACCACGGCCACCAGGTTGCCGCGTATCGTGTAGTCCATCGCCGTCGCCGGGTCGGCGGCGATGGCGCGGCACGGCTCGGCGACGCCCGGCGAATAGGCGAGCGCCAGGTCGCGCTGGTTGCCGAGCGGCTTGGTCGGCTGGATCTCCAGTTTTCCGGGCCGCGGGTGGCGGTGGTAATGGAGGGCGTGTTCGTCGAGGCCGGGCGGCGAATCAGTCATGTCCATGACACGCAAGGCGGAGTTGAAGGGCCTTTAAACAGGCCGGAGCGACATGAACGCAAGCCTCGCGGGCCCACCGGCGCGAGATTTGTGAAGCAGCTCAACTTCGCCCCTCTCCGCGGTTCGACGGGATTTTTGCGGTGGCGCGCAAGCCGGGATAGCCGTCCGCTATCTCTTTCAACTAACCAACTTCGGCAATTCCGTTGCGGCGCTGAATACGCGAGGGCATATTGCGCCGCCTTCGGCATGAGGAGGTGAGAGAGAATCGACGGCAGGCGAGGCCGCGAAAGTCGGCTCACGTCCGCCGTGCGACATTGAGGGGTTACCATGAGAACTTCACACAAGTTTACCGCGGCCTTGGCCTTTCTGGCCGTTGGTTTTGCGTTTCCCGCACCGGCTTCGGCGCAGGACGGGACGCGCAACTGGATACGCGAAATCGTACGCGCCCATGAATACGCCGTGCTTGAGCGTGCAATCGGAGCCGAGGCGGCGGCTGAGTTGCAGTCGCGCGCGAACACCGCCAAGATCATCGGCGGTACCAACGCGAGAGCAGCCGACAATCCGTTTCAGGTTGGCCTTCTGGCCAAGAATGTCGCAGACAACTTCCAGGCCCAATTTTGCGGCGGCACGCTCATCAAGAAGAATATCGTCGTCACTGCAGCGCACTGCAGCGTCGATGGTTCCGATAATCCGTTTGACCCGAGCCTGCTGCAGGTTCTCACCGGCACGCGCAAGCTCGACGGTAGTGGAACACGCCGCAATGTCTCAAAAATTAAAGTGCACCCGAAATATAACTCGACGACGTTCGACTACGACGTCGCAGTCTGGAAGCTTTCGAGCAACGCGAACAACATTCCGCTGGCCAGCTTGGCCACGAAGGACGGACAAGTTGGCAAGAACCTGCTTGTCACAGGTTGGGGAAATACAAGCACTACTACAAACGACTTCCCGATCAACTTGAAGAAGGTGAAGGTGCCGCTCGCTTCACGTTCCAATTGCAATGACGCGAATTCCTATAACGGGGCCATCACCGGCCGCATGCTCTGCGCCGGCCTCGATGCAGGCGGAAAGGATTCCTGCCAGGGCGATTCCGGCGGCCCATTGACCCGTGGCACGGGCAACAAGGTGCTGACGGGCGTTGTGAGCTGGGGTTTTGGCTGCGCCCAGCCGAACTTCTTCGGCGTCTACACCCGTGTATCGAACAACAGCATCAGGAACTTCATTCTCAACAACGACTAGGGTCGCCGGCCCCAGTGCGGAATTAATCTAGGCCTTCGGCAATAGCCGGAGGCCTTTCCTCGGCGTGCGAGATAGCCTCACGCGTGACAGGTATCGGGTCTTCCGCCCTTGACGCTCCTCGCAAAATGCCCGATGACGCCCGCATGACGGCAGCCATGCGTTCACGCGCGATTTGCATTTGCGGGAGCATCATTACCGGCTAGCAACCGCGCTGGCTGAGGCCGTCCTCTCTTTGCCCATTCAAGACGAGACGATCGCCCGGCCGGCGGGAGCGGTCACATCGTGTCATGGATCAGGCGATGGAACTGAGACTTTACAATACCCTGACCGGACGGAAGGAGGACTTTTCGCCCCTCGATCCGCAGAACGTTCGTGTCTACATCTGCGGCTCGACGGTCTACGACTTCGCCCATATCGGCAACGCCCGGCCGGTCATCGTCTTCGACGTGCTCTTCCGCCTGCTCCGCCATCTCTACGGCGAGACGCACGTCACCTATGTCCGCAACATCACCGACGTCGACGACAAGATCAATGCGCGCGCCGCGGAGGAATATCCCGACCTGCCGCTGAACGAGGCGATCCGCCGGGTCACCGAGCCGACCGAGCGGCAGTTCCATGCGGATGCGGATGCGCTCGGCTGCCTCCGCCCGACGCACGAGCCGCGTGCGACGGAACATATCGCCGAAATGCGGGCGATGATCGAGGCGCTGGTGGAGAAGGGCTGCGCCTATGTCGCGGAGGACCACGCGCTCTTCCACGTTGCGGCGATGGCGGATTACGGGACGCTGTCGCGCCGCTCGCTCGACGACATGATCGCCGGCGCCCGCGTGGAGGTCGCGCCCTACAAGCGCGACCCGATGGATTTCGTGCTGTGGAAGCCGTCGCAGCCGGGGGAGCCGGCCTGGCCGTCGCCGGCGGGCATCGCCGTCCCCGGCCGCCCCGGCTGGCACATCGAGTGCTCGGCCATGGCGGAGAAATGGCTCTGGGCCGAAGCGCGTGCGAACCTTTCGCCGGCCGGCCTCGCCCATCCGCACGAGTTCGACATCCACGGCGGCGGCATCGACCTCGTCTTCCCGCATCACGAGAACGAGCTGGCGCAAACGCGCTGCGCGCACGGCACCGCGCGCATGGCGCAGATCTGGATGCACAACGGTTTTCTCCAGGTGGAAGGCCGCAAGATGGCGAAGTCGGAGGGAAACTTCATCACCATCCGGGATTTGCTCGCCGACTGGCCCGGCGAGGTGCTGCGCCTCAACATGCTGCGGACGCACTACCGCCAGCCGATCGACTGGACCGTGCGCGGGCTGGAGGAAAGCCGCCGGCTGCTCGATCGCTGGCACGCGGCGGGAGGCGATGCGCGGAGCCGCTGGGCCGGTGAAAATCCCCTGGCGGAAAAAATCCTCAAGCCGCTCTGCGACGACCTCAACACGCCGCTTGCGATAACGGCCATCCACGAGATGGAGGAAGAAGTCGCCAACGACAACGAGGGCGACGACCGCGCGATGTTCCGCTCGGCGCTCGATCTTCTCGGCCTGCTGCAGGTCACCGATGTCGAATGGCGTGCTTGGCGGCCGGCAGGACTAGAGATAGATGAATCCTATGTCGGGGAGCTGATCGGCGGCCGCGCCGCCGCCCGAAAGGCGAAGAATTTCGCCGAGGCGGACCGGATCCGGGCCGAGCTTGAGGCGATGGGAATCCAGGTCAAGGACTCGAAAGACCCGGAGAGCGGAGAACTGGTCACGACCTGGGAGGTGAGGCGGTGAGCGAAATTCTCGCTGGCGACGATCTTCTCGTTCCGCCAGACGATGCGACGGTCAACCGCGCGGTCGAGGATTATGCGCGCGCCATTCGCAAGTCCTACGGTCCTCGGGTCAAGGGGATCTTTCTGTTCGGCAGTCGGGCGCGGGGGGACCACACACGTGAGAGCGATGCAGACATCGCAGTCGTATTGGCGGACGGCGATTGGGACTATTGGGATGAAAAAACGCGGCTAGTCGACCTTTCCTACGAGGTCGTCGTTGCGACGGGGGCAGATATTCAGGGCTGGCCGGTCCGCGAGCGAGAGTGGCGTGACCCCGCACGCCACCGCAATCCATCACTCGTGAACGCAATGCGCAGGGATGGTCGGGAGATAAAGACACGCCCGTGAGCGACCTGTGGGACAAGGCCTGCGAAGCCGCCAAGGACGCTCGGCTGTTGTTTGAGGCGGGGCGCTATGATGGCGCCTGCAATCGAGCTTACTATGCAATGTTCAACGCGGCTCGGGCATGTCTCGCCACGCATGGCGTGGATCCGAAAAGGGCCAAACGTCACGCAACGGTGCAACGGCTCTTCTCCCTGCAATTCGTGCAGGAGGGCCAGTTTGACGACGAGGATGGCCGGGCGCTGAGGCGCGCCGGAGAATACCGAAACGTCGCTGACTACGATGATGTCTCGGTCGGCCATAGCAGGGTGGAAGCCGTAATGGCCTCGATGGAGAGATTCATGGCCGCAGCGCAGCGCGTGACTGAAGGTTTTGATGCATGAACGCCAGGGTTCGACTGACCGGCGGCTGTCAGTGCGGCGCGGTGCGCTACGCGCTGCTCGAGGAACCCACCGGGCCTCACATCTGTCACTGCCGCATGTGCCAAAAAGCGTTCGGCTCGTTCTTCGCGTCGCTGACAGGCGTGTCGCTGCAAAAATTCGAGCTGACGCGCGGCGAGTTGGCGATCTTCAAAAGCTCCGATCAAACAGAGCGCGGCTTCTGCAAGAATTGCGGTACCCCGCTCACGTTGCATGATGTGGACTCGCCACGTATTGCTGTCTCGATTGGCTCCCTCGATGAGCCGGAAAAGGTCGAGCCGACCAACCAATACGGCATCGAAGCTCGCATGCCGTGGTTCGAAAAGCTCACGGGGCTCCCTGGCGACAAGACCACAGAGGAAGACAATCCCGATCTTGCCGCCAGGATCGCGGCCTCCAATCACCAGCATCCGGACCACGACACCGCAATCTGGCCGCCGCAAGGAGCAGGCCAATGAAACTCGCGATCCTGTTCTGGTTCTACAAGGAGCTTGATCTCTGCGAGAGCCGCCTCGTCCTGCTGCGGCTCCTGAACCCGCGCTTGGACATTTTCGGACTCTACGGCGGACCAAGCGACGGTGCTGCCGAGGCGGAACGGCGTCTCGGGAAGCATCTAGACGATTTCTACGCATATCAGGGTGCGGAGGATGCCGCGTGGCGATGGCGCAATGGCGACCGGCTGATCGCCGCTTGGCACGGGGAACGCGGCCGCAGCCTGTCTTGGGACACGATCATCGTCGCGCAGTGGGATGCCCTTTTCTTGCGGCCAGTGCGGAGCCTCTTCCGGACGCTGAAACCCGGGGAAGCACTGTTTTCAGGTCTCCGGCCGGAGTCGGAGGTGGAACAATGGTGGCCTTGGATGATGCGAAAGAGAGTGAACTTTCGTGCTGACGCCCAGGCATTTCGGGCAAGGTTGCGCAAGCAATACGGCTATCGTCAGGAACTGTGGTGCTGCCAGTTCATAGTCGCGTGCCTGCCGCGCCGCTTCCTCGATCTCTATGTCGCCTCCGGTCCGCCGGAAGAGGGCTTTCTGGAGTACAAGCTCCCGACCATGGCGCGTCTCTTCGGCATTCCCTTGTGCATGCAGCATCCGTTCCGGCCGTGGTGGCCGACCGAACCGTCGACCCGCGAAGCGCCGGCGCAGCAGCGCATTTTGAACGCGATCGGCGAATGCGTTTCCCTCGACACCGTGCTGGCGGAGATCGCCGGGGGACGTAGTCGCGTCGTCCACCCGTACCGTCATCCATTTCCGATGTGGCTGGCGCTTCGACCGATCGCCTGGCTCTGCATTCATGTCCCGTCGCTGGCGCGGCTCATGCGACTCATGCCGGAGCCAGCCTGCGCGCCGCCGATCGGCAAGGTGATTTCCGCATGACCAGAGAACGCCTCTATCTGTTCGATACGACCCTCCGCGATGGCCAACAGACGCCGGGCCTCGACTTTTCGGTGGAGGACAAGATCCTTGTCGCCTCCATGCTCGACGAGTTCGGCCTCGACTATGTGGAGGGCGGCTATCCCGGCGCCAACCCGGCCGACACGGCTTTCTTCTCGCGGAAGCGGACGAGGAAAGCCGCCTTCACCGCCTTTGGCATGGTCAAGCGGGCAGGCCGGTCGGTTTCGAACGACCCGGGCGTCCAGGACCTGCTTCGTGCCGAGGCGGACGCCATCTGTTTTGTGGCGAAAGCCTGGGATTTCCATGTGCGTCTGGCGCTCGGCTGCACCAACGAGGAGAATCTCGATTGCATCAAGCAATCCGTTGCGGCCGCCGTCGCCGCCGGACGTGAGGCGATGCTCGACTGCGAGCACTTCTTCGACGGCTACAAGGCCAATCCCGGCTATGCGCTCGCCTGCGTCGAGGCGGCGCTGGAATCCGGCGCCCGCTGGGCGGTGCTTTGCGATACGAACGGCGGCACGCTGCCTGACGAGGCGGAAGCCATCGCCGGTCAGGTGGCGGCGAGGTTCGACGGTGGAAGGCTTGGCATCCACGCTCACAACGACACGGGGCAGGCGGTCGCCAATTCCCTTGCCGCGGTCAGGGCCGGAGCGCGCCATATCCAGGGGAGTCTCAACGGGATAGGCGAGCGCTGCGGCAATGCCGACCTCGTCACGATCATCCCGACCCTGATGCTGAAGCCCGCTTATGCCGATCGCTTCGTGACCGGCATTTCGGCGGAAAGCCTCAAGAGCCTGACGCAGATGTCGCATGCCTTCGACGAGATCCTGAATCGCGCGCCGAACCGCCAGGCGCCCTATGTCGGCTCGTCGGCCTTCGCCACCAAGGCGGGCATCCACGCCTCGGCGATTCTGAAGGCGCCGGAGACCTACGAGCACATCCGCCCCGAGGCCGTCGGCAACCGCCGGCGCGTTCTCGTCTCCGATCAGGCGGGCCGGTCCAACCTCATCGCCGAACTTGAGCGTTTCGGTGTTTCCTTCGACCGCAAGGATCCGCGCCTCGACGG
The DNA here is from genome assembly GCA_036396875.1 of Propylenella sp. Taxonomy (GTDB): domain Bacteria; phylum Pseudomonadota; class Alphaproteobacteria; order Rhizobiales; family Afifellaceae; genus DASWJZ01. The sequence continues at coordinate 2,301 of DASWJZ010000080.1, read as the reverse complement.
GCTCCTCGCCGAGATCAAGGAGCGCGAATCCCAAGGCTATGCCTATGAGGGCGCCGACGCATCGCTGGAGCTCCTCGCCCGCCGCCGGCTGGGCTCGCTTCCTGCATTTTTCCTGGTCGAGCGTTTTCGGGTGAATGTCGAGCGCCGCTTCGACGCCAACGGCAAGCTGAAAACCGTGGCCGAGGCCGTCGTGAAGGTCGACGTGAACGGCGACAAGCGGATGTCGGTGGCGGAGGGAAACGGCCCGGTCAACGCTCTCGACCTGGCGCTGCGAAAGGACCTCGGCGAGCTCAATCCGTCGATCGACGATCTGGAGCTTGTCGACTACAAGGTGCGCATCCTGAACGGCGGCACCGAGGCGGTGACGCGCGTGCTGATCGAGAGCCGCGACGGGGAGGGGAACCGCTGGATGACCGTCGGGGTGTCCTCCAACATCATCGATGCTTCCTTCGAAGCGCTGCTCGACGCGGTGAACTACAAGCTTCTGAAGGCATTGACCCGGCCGATGCGCTCCGCCGCCGAGTAATTACATACGGCTGAGCGGAGCGGCGGCGGCAGTCTTGTCGAGTTCCGCCTGCGGGCGCTCGCCGGCGGCTTCCATCAGCTTCGGCACGATTTCCTCTGCGCGATCGGCGATCAGGCACGAGACTTCGCGGTCCGAGCGGATGAAGCCCTCCTGGCGCATATGCTCGAGCAGACGGATAAAGGCCTGCCAAAACCCTTCGACATTAGCGAGCAGCACCGGCTTCTCGTGCCGGCCGAGCTGGGCCCAGGTCATCTGCTCCACCAACTCCTCCAGCGTGCCGATGCCGCCCGGCAGCGCCACGAAGGCGTCGGCGCGCTCGAACATCAGCATTTTCCGCTCGTGCATGTCCGCGGTGATGATCGTCTCGGTGAGCCCTTCGATCAGACCTTCGCGGCTGAGCAGAAAGCGCGGGATGATGCCGGTCACCGCACCGCCCCGTTCGAGAACCGTCCGCGCCAGCGTACCCATCAGGCCGATCGATCCGCCCCCGTATACGAGCCCGATGCCCGCCTCCGCCATGGCAGCGCCTAAAATCCGGGCCGCCTCGACATAGGCCGGGCTCCCTCCCTCGCTGGAGCCGCAATAAACGCATATGCTTGTCAGCCGTCCCATGCCGTCGCCAATCGCACCAAGCCGACGGGCAATCAAGCAGAAGCACATCGGTTCCCGCGAGCCTTGAGCGCCGGGGCGAGGGCGAATACAAGCTTTTGAGGCTCCTGCTCAAGATCCCACCGCAGGGGGCGCTGGACACGCATCATGTCGCGACCGATTGCAGCCCTTGCCGTTCTCTTCGCCGTCGTGATCGGCGTTGCGGCGATCATGCTTTTCAATGCGAACCGCCGCACGTCCGAGGAGGGCCCGGGGCAGCCGGCGGTCACGGCGGAGACGGCGCAGCCGGCCGGCGGCGAGGGCGCCACGGAAACGGCCGAAGGCGCGTCGGAGGACGTGGCCACCGCACCGGCGAGCAGTCCGGCCGCAACAGCCGATTCGGCTCCGCCCGACGTGATCGCGGAATCGCCCGCCGCGACGGAATCCGACACTGCGGGCGATCAGGCGGATGATGCCGGCGAGGCCCCCGAGGCGGTCGCCGCGGCCCCCGAAGCCGAAACCAGCCCCGCCGAGGCGGCCGACGCAGCGGACGGCCTCGCCGCGGGAGGCGAAGCGGTTGCTAACCGGGCGCCTGACGGCGGTGCAGCCCCGCCGGCCGAGGGCGCGGACGAGGAACAGGCGGCCTCCGCCGTGGCGCCGGAACGGGCCTCGGATGAGGACCCGACCGAGAGCGCCGCCGCCGAGGAGCCGGCCGCCGCTGCGGAGACACCCGATGCGACGGCGACCGATGGTATGCCGGACGATGAGCTGACCCCGGCGCCCAGCGAGGCGGCGGAGCTGGCGTCGCGTGAGGCTCCCGCCGGTGGCGAGGAAGCCGCGCCGCCGCCGGAGGTGCCCGACGCCGAGGTGGCCGCGGAAGCCGAGGCGGGGCCGGATGCCGGCGCTGCCGTTCCCACCGCCGCGGAGACCGCCGCCCAGGCGCCGGCCGATGAGCCTGCAGCCGCGCCGGACGAGGGCGCGGAGATAGCGTCGCGGGACGCGCCTACCGACGGCGAGGAAGCCGCGCCGCCGCCGGAGGCGCCCGACGCGGAGGTGGCCCCGGAAGCCGAGGCGGAGCCGGATGCCGGCGCAGCCGTTCCCACCCCCGCGGAGACCGCCGCCCAGGCGCTGGCCGATGAGCCTGCAGCCGTGCCGGACGAGGGCGCCGAGATAGCGTCGCGGGACGC
>DASWJZ010000079.1:0-25300 GCA_036396875.1 Propylenella sp. | reverse complement strand
TCGCATTGCCTCCGACAATGAGCTGCCAGCCCGGCGAAGCGCAAGCCGGGCCGCGGGCGACGTCGCTCCTCAATCGGACGATGGTCGGGGCCGGGGCTATGCGGCACGCGCCTTTCGAGCAGGCTCCGCATGGCGGATTTCGGTGCCGAGCGCCTTGAGACATTCGCGCATGAAGGCGGCGAGGCCCGGCCAACCCTTGGCAGAAACCAGGTTGCCGTCGACATGGGCGCCGGTGGGCGGCACGTCGACGTATTTCCCGCCCACCGCGGTCACTTCCGGCTCGCAATATTGCAGCGCCGCGACTTCCTTGCCGCGGATCGTCTCCGGCACCGCCATCAGCACCTGCACGCCGTGGCAGATCGTGAAGATCGGCTTACCCGTCTCGTGGAAGTGTCGGATGATCGCCTGCACGCGCTTGTCGATGCGGATATATTCGGGGCCGCGACCACCAGCGACGTAGACCGCGTCGTAATCGGCGGGGTTCACCTCCGAAAAGGTCTTGTTGAGGATGTAGTTGTGCCCGAGCTTCTCGGTGTAGGTCTGGTCTCCCTCAAAGTCGTGCAGGGAGGTTTTCAGGATGTCTCCGGCACTCTTGTCGGGGCAGACGACGTCGACCGAGTGGCCGACCGCGTGCATCGCTTGCTCGAATACGAAGATTTCGTATTCCTCGCTGTAATCGCCCGTCAGCATCAGAATTGTCTTGCCTCGCATGTGCCTTCCCTCCCTTGGCAAGCTCCGCCGCATCGCGGATTTCCGACGGCGAGCAGCCCACGTAGTAGTATGGAAATCGGCGCGCTGTCGACATTTCATGGGCCGGTCGGACCCTTCCCCCGCACGATTCCGTCCCAAGGCCGACGCCGAGGTCTTTGCAGGATTCATCGGCGGCGGGCTTGGCAGCGCCGGCCCGTCGCGGCAAAGTATGCCGTAAGCCAGGGCCAGCTTGGGAGGTAGCAATGCGCAACGCTGTCAACGCCCTTGTCGCGCTCCTTTGCCTTGCGATTGCATTGACCGCCGCCGCGGCGGCGAACGCCAGGCGGGTGGCGCTTGTGATCGGCAACTCGGCGTATGAGCACACCGCGCCGCTGGCCAATCCCGCCAACGACGCAGCAGACGTGGCAGCCTCGCTCGAGCGCCTGGATTTCGACGTTACGCGCGGAATCGATCTCACGAAGACGGGAATGGATGATGCCTTTCGGCGCTTTGCGAGGAGTCTCGCGGGCGCGGATGCGGCGATGGTCTACTATGCGGGACATGGCATGCAGCTGAACGGCTCTAACTATCTGATGCCGATCGACGCCAAGCTCGAGTATGAGGCCGATGTCCCGTATGAGATGGCCCGACTCGACGATATATTGGCGGAGCTCTCACGCGTCGACGGCGTTCGCATCGTGGTTCTCGATTCGTGCCGCAACAATCCGCTGGAGCAAAGGCTCAAGAGCACGCTGGCCCGCACCCGCGGTGTGGAGTTGACCCGCGGTCTGGCCCGGATCGACCGGACGCAGGGCCTGCTTGTCGCATTTGCCACCCAGCCCGGCGAGGTCGCCTCCGATGGTGACGAGCGCAACAGCCCGTTCACATCCGCGCTGCTCTCCTACATCGAAACGCCGGGACTGGAGGTCGGTCCGCTCTTTCGTCGCGTCGCTTCGGAGGTCCACGAGCGGACCGACCGGCAGCAATTGCCGGAGCTCTCCGTGTCGCTGCTTGGCGAGTTCTATTTCAAGCCGGCGGACGCCGCCGCCGACGCCTCATCCGCGTCCCCATCGGACCAGGGCCCGGATGACAGAAACACGACGCCCTCTTCGCATTGCGCGATCGCCGAGCTCCACTACCGTGAGGCGGTCGATATCGGCACGAGGGGGGCGCTGGAGGACCATATCCGTCGTTTCGGCGATTGCGACTTTGCGGTTCTCGCGGAACAGCGGCTTGATCAGCTTGAAGAGGGCGCGGCGGAGACCGATGTCGCGGTCGGGGTTTTCCCCGAGCCGCCGCGGACCGAACCGGAGCCGCGAACGCCGCCGCCAGCGCTCACGCGCAGTCTTGATCTGAAGGTGCAGGCCTTCGTCCCCCTCAACGACCCGACGATTGGGCCGGCGCTGAGCGATTTCGTCGAGGAGGTCAGTTCAATCTCCGGCCGCAAGATCACCGTGGAGCTCTTGCAGCCGGGCGCCGTGGTTCATGCGTTTCAGATATACGACGCGGTTTCGCAAGGCGTTCTGAACGCGGGTCTTTCGAGCCCGGTTTACGCCTATGGCAAGAACAGGACATTTCAGATACTCAGCGGCTCGATGCCGTTTGGCCTGTCGCCCGAGCGGCTGCTCGCATGGTACGAGGCCGAAGGGCAGGCGCTCGCCGACGATGTGTATGCCGAGCACGGCCTCAAGATGATGCCTTGCGCGGTCACGGGCTCGCAGGGCGGCGGCTGGCACACCAGAAGGCTGACCGACGGCAGCTCGTACAACGGGCTGAGGATGCGCTTCACTGGCCTTTCGGCAGATGTGGCTCAGGCCGCCGGCGCGAGCGTCGTGCAACTTCCGGGCGGCGAGATCTATCCTGCCATGCAAAGAGGCGTGACAGACGCGTTCGAGTTTGCCTGGCCGCTGAGCGACTTGGCGTTCGGCGCGCAGGACGTCGCCAAGTACTACTACTTCCCGTCCTGGCACGATCCGGCGAGCATTGTCGATTTCGTAGTCAGCGAGACGTTCTGGAATGGCCTGTCGGCTGGCGAGCGCCAGGTGTTCGAGACGGCGTGCCGCAACGCCATCGCCAAGAGTCTGGCGCGCATCCCGGTGCAGGAGATGGAAGGACTCGATCGCATACGCGCCGCTGGCGTCGAAATCGGCGCTTTTCCGCCGGCGCTTCTGCAGCGCCTGCGCCAGGCGAGCGAGCAGGTGCTGGGCCAGATGTCGCGCGATGACCCGGGTTTCGCGCGTGTCTATGACAGTTATCGCAACTTCCGCTGACGCGCCGCGGAGTCCGATTCCGACAAAGTTGCGAATCGGGCCGGCCCCCGCCATACATCCGAGTTCGGGGGCAATGGGGAGATTCGCGCCATGAGCGGCTTCGACATCGTCGTCATCGTCCTGGTTGTCTTCGCCGTCATCGCGATCTTCTCGGCCGTCAAGACGGTGCCGCAGGGTCACAATTACACGGTCGAGCGCTTCGGCCGCTATACCAAGACCCTGCGACCCGGCCTCAACATGATCGTGCCCTTCGTCGACCGCGTCGGCTCCAAGATGAACATGATGGAGACGGTGCTCGATGTGCCGAGCCAGGAGGTCATTACCCGCGACAACGCTACGGTCACCGCCAACGGTATTACCTTCTTCCAGATCATGGATGCGGCGCGCGCCGCCTACGAGGTGAACCAGCTCGAGAACGCCATCCTCAACCTCACCATGACGAATATACGCTCCGTCATGGGCTCCATGGACCTCGACGAACTGCTCTCCAACCGGGACGAGATCAACGAGCGTCTGCTGCGCGTCGTGGATGCGGCCGCGGCGCCCTGGGGCATCAAGATTACCCGCATCGAGATCAAGGACATCGACCCGCCGAAGAACCTGGTGGAATCGATGGCGCGGCAGATGATGGCGGAACGCGAGAAGCGCGCCGCCATCCTCGAGGCGGAAGGCAAGCGGCAGGCCGAGATCCTGAAGGCCGAAGGGCAGAAGCAGGCGCAGATCCTCGAGGCCGAGGGCCGCCGCGAGGCCGCCTTCCGCGACGCTGAAGCGCGCGAGCGCGAGGCGGAGGCGGAGGCGAAGGCGACGGAGATGGTCAGCCACGCAATCGCCGCGGGCGATATCCAGGCGATCAACTATTTCGTCGCGCAGAAATATGTCGAGGCGCTTACCGCCTTTGCCCATTCGCCGAACCAGAAGACGTTTCTGATGCCGGTCGAGGTATCCGGCATCATCGGCGCCCTAGCCGGGATAGGCGAGATCGCGCGGCAGACCTTCTCGGACGAGCGGCCGCCCGAACCGCCGCGGCGTCCAGCCGCCCGCATCCCTCAGACCGGCTCGACCCCGGTGCAGGGCGACGCCTCGTCATGATCCTCGATTTCATAGAAAGCCTCGGCGGATGGTCCTGGTGGGTTCTCGGTCTCATCCTGCTCGGCATCGAAGTGCTGGCGCCGGGGTTCTTCTTCCTGTGGTTCGGGATTGCCGCAATCCTGATCGGCGTCGGCGCGCTACTCTTCGACTGGCCGTGGCAGCTGCAGGTGCTCGGCTTCGTCGTGCTTTCGGCCATTACGGCGCTGATCGGGCGGCGCTTCGCCGGGCAGCCTGACGGCGACACCGCCGATCCGCATCTCAACCTCCGCGCAAGCCGACTGGAGGGTCACACCTTCGTCCTTTCGGAGCCGATCGTTGAAGGCCGCGGCCGAGTCCGGGTCGACGACACGGTATGGCAGGTGCGCGGGCCGGACGCGCCGGCCGGTGCGAGGGTCAAGGTCACCGGAGCCGACGGAGCGATTCTGAACGTCGAGACCGCCTGACGCGTTCAGGCGGCGCCGATCTTGAGCAGGTCGTGCAGGTGCACGATGCCGACCGGCTTGCGCCTTTCCACGACCAGCAGCGCAGTGATCGTGGCGGAATTCAGAATCTCCAGCGCTGAGGCCACCAGTGCGTCCGGGCCGACCGTTTTCGGCTCGGCCGTCATCACATCGTCGACGCTCCGGTCGAAGATGTCGCCGGTGAGGTGACGGCGGAGATCGCCGTCGGTGATGATCCCGACGAGATCGCCGGTGCCGTCGGTGATGCCCAGGCAGCCGAACCCCTTTTGGCTGATCAGAAGCAGCGCCTCGCGCATTCTCGTCCCCAACGGGGCCAGCGGCAGCCGGTCGCCCGAGTGCATGACGTCACGGACATGTGCAAGGTTTGCACCGAGCGAGCCGCCGGGATGGAACTTGAGGAAGTCGTCGGCGGTAAAGCCGCGCGCCTCCAGCAGCGAGATGGCGAGTGCGTCGCCGATCGCAAGCTGGATCAGGGTCGATGTGGTCGGGGCGAGGCCGTGCGGGCAGGCCTCCTCGACGCGTGGCGGGACGATCGCCACATCGGCGGAGCGCGCCAAAGTCGACGTATCGCGCGAGGTGACGGCGATGAGTGGAACGCGGAAACGCCGCGAGTAGAAGACGATATTCCGGAGCTCGGCCGTCTCTCCCGACCATGACAGGGCAAGAATGACGTCCTCCGGGGTGATCATGCCGAGGTCGCCGTGGCTCGCTTCGGCCGGGTGCACGAAAAAGGCGGGCGTGCCGGTCGAGGCGAGCGTCGCGGCGACCTTGGCCCCGATATGCCCGCTCTTGCCCATGCCGGTGACGATGACGCGCCCCTTCGCCCCGGAAATCAGCGCGCAGGCGCGCTCGAAATGCTGCCCCATCTCGCCGGCAAGCGCGTTCTCGAGGGCGTGAAGACCTGCGCTCTCGACGCGCAGGGTCCGGATGGCGGGAGAAATGGTGGAGACGAAACTCGGTTTGCGGGCTGAGGCGGGTGCCATGCGCGCTCCTTTTGACGTGGCTTAGCACGCCCTTACCGCCAGGGCGAGACCCTCGGGGCAGGCGCGAAACGCGTTATTAACCATGCCCCTTTACCTCTCGTTAAAGCGACCTGCCGGCGTGACCGCCGGCATTGCCCGGTCAAGGGATCTATGCCGCGATCCATCCTCCTTGCCCTTGCCGTTATGGCCGCAGCGCACGGCGCGGCGGCGCAGGAGAGCGATTCGGCGGTCGTCGACTTCGTTTTGCGGCCGACGGATGACCCGGATAGCCGCGTTGACGACGACATCTGGGCCTGGGACAGCGCCCAGGAAGACTCCATTCCGGAAGACGAGCTCGGGCCACCGCTCGCCGGTCCGACGACGGAGGACCCGATCGGCCCCCCGCCCGCCGGACCCCTTCCCTCCGAACCGCAGCGCGCCGAGAGGAGAGTGCGGGGGGAAGAGACGGATCCGTTCGCAGCGATTGGCATGCGTCTCGGTGCATTCGTGATTCGACCGGCAATCGAGATCGGCGTGGAGGCGACGGACAATGTCGCCGGGACGGAGGACAAGGTCGGGGCCGTAGGGCTTGCGGTGGCCCCCGAAATCAACGTCCGGGGCGCCACCGACCGCTACGAGATCGAGATGGACCTGCGCGGCGAGGCGATTTCCTACGACCGCGAGGAGTTCAACGCGCAGACCGCCGATGCGCGTGCGCGCGCTCGCTACGAGGTGACGAGCCGGACGGCCCTGATCGGCGAAGCCGGCTATTCCCGCACTCTCGACGACTTCACCGACCCCGACACCCCGGGCGGGGCAGCGGAGCGCCCTGCCGTCGATACATTCGATGCGAGCCTCGGCATCGAGCAGCGGTTCGGCCGGGTTAAAGCGGAGCTTTCAGGATTTGCCGAGCGGGCCGTGCATGAGGAAGTGCTGCTCTCCGGCGGTGGCCTCGCCTCCCGCGAGGAGCTCGACAACACGGAGTATGGGGGACGGCTGCGGACGGCCTATGCGAGCGGTCGCAGCCTTTCGCCTTTCGTCGAAGTTGCGGGCGGCCGCCGCGACTACGACCGGAACGTCGATGACAGCGGGTTCGAGCGGGAGAGCATCTGGGGCGAGCTTCGCGGTGGCCTGATCATAGACCGCGGCGCCAAGGTCAGCGGCGAGGTGTCGCTTGGATACCGCCGCGAGGACATCGAGGACAGCCGCCTCGAAGACCTTGATATCCTTCTCGCCGACGCGTCGATCCTCTGGTCCCCCCGGCGGCTGACGGAGGTGCGGTTTGATTTCTCGACTGACACGATGTCGACCAGCGAGCCGGGCGTGTCGGCTACCGTTCTCTACGCCGGAAGGCTGACGCTGGCGCGGTCGCTCACGCCGCGAATCCGCGCCGAGACTGGCGCCGGCCTCGAATTTGAGCGATCGGTGGGCGATGACGACCGTGACGTGACCTTCATCGGATTTGCCGGCGCGTCCTATGCCTTCAACCGCACGGCGTCGCTCGAGGGGCGCTACATCTACGAAAGAACGGAAAGCAATCAGCCGGGTGACGATTCGGAAGCGCACATCGTGAGCGTGCGGCTCCGTCTGCAGCGTTGAACGGGAACGGAAGGCGCGCTCCTCAGGAGCCCTCGTCGCCCAGCAGCGCGGTCAGCTCGCCGCGGAACTCCGGCCCGACATCAGGGCGCGCCAAAGCATAGGCCATGTTGGCGAGCAGAAAGCCCGTCTTCGTGCCCGTATCGTAGGTGCGGCCGCGATATCGGAAGCCGGTGAACCGTTGCGTGGCCGACAGACGCTTCATGGCGTCCGTGATCTGGATTTCGCCCCCGGCGCCCGGCTCCTGATTGTCCAGCAGGTCGAAGATCTCCGGCTGCAGGATATAGCGCCCGGATATGATCTGGTTCGAAGGCGCATCTTCGCGCCTCGGCTTCTCAATCATTGAGGTGATGCGGAAGCCGGAATCGTCTTCTTCGCCAACGCCGACCACTCCGTAGCGGCTGACCTGATCCCAGGGCACTTCCTCCACCGCGACGACATTGCCGCCGTGCTTCTCATACGCGGCGAGCATCTGCGGGAGACAGCCCGGGCTCATCAGCATGTCCGGAAGAAGGACCGCGAAAGGCTCGTGCCCGACGATATCGCGGGCGCACCACACCGCATGACCAAGACCGAGCGGCGCTTGCTGGCGGGTGAAGCTGATCGTGCCGGCCTTGGGCAGGGCACGCTGCAGCTCCTCAACCTCCTCCGTCCTCCCGCGTTCGCGCAGAGTCGCTTCAAGCTCGTAGGAGATGTCGAAATGGTCCTCGATGATCGCCTTGTTGCGGCCGGTGATGAAGACAAAGTGCTCGATGCCCGCCTCCCGGGCTTCGTCCACCACGTATTGCAGGACGGGCCGATCGACGATGGTAAGCATCTCCTTGGGAGTCGCCTTGGTGGCGGGGAGAAAGCGGGTGCCAAGCCCCGCCACCGGGAATACTGCCTTGCGAACCGGATTTACCACGCACCGCGCTTTCGATTGCTCATCCCCGGCCATCCCTTACTTTGAAGGGAGCGGTCCGTCCAGAGACCGGGATGCGGGGTTCGCGTATGAGCATTCTGGTGACGGGCGGCGGCGGCTTTATCGGCAGCCATATGGTGTTCGAACTGGTGAGCTGCGGCGAGAGGGTCGCGGTCCTCGACGATCTGTCGACCGGTTTCGAATGGGCGGTGCCGGCCGCGGCGGAACTGGTGATCGGGGATGTCGGCGACCGGGTGCTTCTCGATCGCCTGATGAAGACCCGCCGGGTGGAGACCGTCATGCACTTCGCCGGCTCGGTCGTCGTGCCGAATTCCGTCGCCGACCCGCTCGGCTACTACCTGAACAACACCGTCAAGTCCCGCGAATTGATTGCCGCCGCGGTGGCGAACGGTGTCGAGAATTTCATCTTCTCTTCGACCGCCGCGGTCTACGGCTCGCCCAGCCGAATGCCGGTCACCGAGGATCAGCCGCTCGATCCGCTGTCGCCGTATGGCGCCTCGAAGGCCATGACGGAGCGGATGCTCGCGGACGCCGCCGCCGCATACGGCCTTCGTTCCGTTACGCTGCGCTATTTCAACGTTGCCGGCGCCGACCCCCAGCAGCGGACGGGGCAGTCGACGCGCGGGGCCACCCATCTCATCAAGGCGGCGATCGAGGCGGCAACCGCACAACGCGAGTACGTAGCGGTCTTCGGCACCGACTACGATACGCCGGACGGAACCGGCGTGCGCGACTTCATTCACGTCACCGACCTCGTCCGCGGCCACATCGCGGCGCTGGCGCATCTCAGGCGAGGCGGCGAAAACCTGACTCTAAACTGCGGCTACGGACGCGGCTATTCGGTGCTCGAAGTGCTGGACGCCGTGCAGCGCGTTTCCGGCCAGACGCTCGACATTCGCGCCCGCGCCAGGCGACCCGGCGACATCCCGGTCATGGTCGCCGCGGCGGATCGCATCCGCGCCAGATTCTCTTGGGCGCCGCGCCACGACGATATCGACGTGATCGTCGAGCACGCCCTCGCCTGGGAGAAAACGCTCATCCGCCGCCTCGCCGCCTGAGCTATGCAGAACGGTTAACGAACGCTTTCCTCTTTCTTCGGATCATAACCTCGCCAAATTGACGGGGTTCATGGCAGGGGTCGTAACGCCGCTGCGGAAAGGGGACGAAATGCGGCCTGTATTTCGAGTCGTGATGGGGGTTCTTTTCGGGTTGTCGCTGGCGACCGCCGGGCGGGCCGATCCCGGCTTCGACCGCTGGGTCGTGAGTTTCTGGCCGACCGCGCAGGCGGAGGGCGTATCGCGCGCGACCTACGACGCCGCCTTCCGCGGCCTCTCTCCCGATCCGGAGGTGCTCGAGAAGGCAAGGCATCAGCCGGAATTCGTCACGCCCCTTTGGGAATACGTCTCCACGCGCGTCTCGGAGAGGCGGATCGAGACCGGTCGCGAGATGCTCGCGCGGTACCGCTTGCTGCTCGACCGGATCGAGGCGACATACGGCGTGGATCGCCACATCCTGGTCGCCATCTGGGGGATGGAGTCCCACTACGGCGAAGTGCTCGGCAACCCGAAGATCGTGAAGAACGTCATTCGCTCGCTAGCGACGCTGGCCTATGTCGATCCGAGGCGACAGCGGTTTGGCCGCCAGCAGCTTGTCGCGGCGCTGAAGATTCTGGAACGCGGCGACATCTCGGTTGCCGGCATGACGGGATCGTGGGCCGGCGCCATGGGCCATACGCAGTTCATCCCCACGACCTTCGAGGCCTACGCGGTCGATTTCGACGGGGACCGGCGGCGGGACCTCTGGAACTCGCCCGCCGATGCGCTCGCTTCGGCGGGCAACTACCTTGCCAAGGCCGGCTGGGTTTCGAGCAAGACCTGGGGCTACGAAGTTATTCTCCCGCGCGATTTCGACTATCGGCTGGCCGACGGCGATACCACCCATACGATTGCAGAATGGAACCGCCTCGGCGCGCGGCGCGCGCGGGGGGAGGGTTTCCCGCGGCCGGGCGACGAAGCGGAGCTTCTGGCGCCGGCGGGCGCCGGCGGGCCCGCGTTCCTGCTGCTGCGCAACCACTTCGTGATCAAGCGTTACAACAACGCCACCGCCTACTCGCTGGCCGTGGGCCATCTGGCCGACCGGCTGCGGGGCGGCGGCGACTTCGTGCAGGCCTGGCCGGTCGGCGACCGACCCCTCAGCGCCGCAGAATCCGCGGAACTGCAGGAGCACCTGGCGCGCGCCGGCCTTTACGGCGGCGCGATCGACGGAAAGATAGGCCCGCAATCCCGCGAGGCGATCCGGGCTTACCAGAACCGCCGCGGCATGATAGCTGACGGCTGGGCGGGATTGCAGCTCCTCGAGACGCTGAGGAGCGGCTGAGTGCAGCCGAGGTGACGATGAAGCGAGCCGCCGCGTATCTCAGTCTTGCTCTCGGCGCGCTCGTTGCCCTGGGCGCCGAGCCATTCAAGGCGAATGCGCAGCCTTCGGCGGAGCCGGGAATCGTTTTGGCGCAGAACGACGGAAACCGGGTTCCGAGCATCTTCCGGTTCCTGTTCAAGAACCGGCGTCAGGAGTTCGCTCCCCAGCAGCCCGCTCCGATGCAGATTTTTCCCCGCGTCGAACGCGAGCCCGCGCGCTCGCGCAAGCAGCGGCGCAGTCGCTCACCCGCCCCTGAACCCCGCGAGGTCGCCGCCGTCGAGAAGGCGGCGGACGCGAAGCGGGCGCTGGTGACAGGCGACTTCATGGGCGGTGCCCTCGCCAAGGGCCTGGCGGAGGCCTATCGGGAGAATCCGAATGTTGTCGTTGTCGACGCCAACAGCGGTTCGTCCGGCCTGGTTCGCGACGATTATTTCGACTGGCCGGCGAAGCTCCCGGAGATCGCCGAGGAGCAGAAGCCGGACGCCATTCTCGTGCTGATCGGCGGCAACGATCGCCAGACGATCGATACCGAGTCCGGCTCGCACGCGCTGGGCAGCGACGCCTGGCGGGCGGCCTATGCAGCTCGTGTCGCGGCTCTCGCCGATGCGCTTATGGCGACCGGCAAACCGGTGCTCTGGGTCGGCCTTGCTCCGGTTCGGTCGGGTACCATGTCGCGAGACTACAGTGCCTTCAACGGCATCGTCCGCGAGCAGCTCGAGGTCAAAGGCATCCGCTATGTCGAAACCTGGAACGGTTTTGCCGACGAGGCAGGAAAGTTTGTTGCGGCCGGTCCCGACGTGCGCGGACAATCGGTTCAGCTGCGCGCCAGCGACGGCATCAACTTCACGCGCGCCGGGCAACGGAAGCTCGCTTATTTCGTCGAGAACGAACTGAATGAGCTCTTCGGCGGCGCCTCGCCGCTCCTCGCCGGCATTGATCCGGCGGCTGCATCCACGGGGGCGGGCGAAGAGGCGCCGAAGATCGGCCCGATGGTTCCGATCGAAGCGCTGAGCGCGGCCGGTGGCGACGTGCTTTCAGGCGGCGCCGGTGCGTCTGCGGAAAGCGGCGACATGGCCACCGCCATTTCGGAGCGGCTGCTCGGGGACGCGGAAGCGTCGCCGCCGCAGGGCCGCGCCGACAATTATCTGTGGCCACCGCCCGAGCCTCAGGCGCAACCGGTCGCTTCGCCCGCAGCGCAGGGCGCGGTTCCCACGGCTGCCACGGGAGCGGGAAACTAGCGACGAAAGCTTCGCTGCGCGAGCCGGCGCCAAGCTCTGCAACATTCCGAAGTTGTGTCAGACCGTGTCTCTATGTGCCCCGGCTGGGTGAACACTCGGGGCTGGACGAATTTATGCAGCTACACTAAATATGACGACCTGGGACGAAGGGAAACGCAAGAGCAACCTCGCCAGGCACGGCGTGGACCTCGCGCTCGCAGGGCGGTTCGACTTCGAGAGCGCCTTGGTCGAGGAGGATCGCGACGCAAGGGGTGAGCAGCGATTTCGAGCGATCGGCTGGATCGACAATCGCCTGTGCTATTTGGTCTATACCGAGCGTGGAGATGAGATGCACGCAATCAGCCTCCGCCCCGTCACTCCGCAGGAACGTCGACACTATGAAAAAGAGAAAAGACTATAAGCAGGTCTTTGCGCCGGAGGAGCTTGAATACCTCGAACGGCGCATGGCGGAAGGGAGGGAGGAGGCCCGCCATATACCGCAAATGACCGATGAAGAAGAGGCAGCGATAACGGCAGCGGCCGAATCGGACCCCGATGCGCTACCGCTTACAGATGAGCAGCTCGCACGGATGCGACCGGCATATCAGGTCCATCCCGAGTTCGTCGCGAAGTGGATGCGCAAGCGCGGGCGGCCTCCGTCGGAGAATCCGAAGAAGCAGGTGACGCTGCGCCTCGACCAGGACGTGATCGAGCACTTCCGCTCCGGCGGCCGCGGCTGGCAAAGCCGCATCAACGAGGCGCTCAGGAAGGCGGCGGGAAAGTAGAGGAGTCGGCCACCTCCATTATCGTACATATCTTTCGTTCATGGTGTCAGCTTGTGTCGATGCTCTCTCTACCTAGTGCGGTAGCATGGCACTGGATGATGCCATGAGCCATTTTGGCTAGGGTTCATAGAGCACACAGCCTCAGCGCGGCAGCGTCGTCTCACCCATCAGATACTTGTCCACGGCATGCGCCGCCTGGCGGCCTTCGCGGATCGCCCACACAACGAGCGACTGGCCGCGGCGCATGTCGCCGGCGGCAAAAATCTTCGGATTGGAGGTCTGGTAGTCGTTGGTGTTCGCCTGGATGTTGCCGCGCTGGTCGAGGGCAAGCCCGAGTTCCTTGATCATGCCTTCATGCACCGGCGAGACGAAGCCCATGGCGAGCAGCACCAGATCGGCCTTCAGCTCGAACTCCGTCCCCGGAATGGGCTTGAAGGAGGCGTCGACGCGCACGCAATGGAGCCGCTTCACGCGGCCATCGCGCCCCGAGAAGCGGGTCGTCAGCATTGAGAACTCGCGCTCGGCGCCTTCCTCCTGGCTTGCCGACGTTCGCAGCTTCAGGGGCCAGTTCGGCCAAGTCAGGAGCTTGTCTTCCTGGACCGGCGGAATGGGCATGATCTCGAGTTGCGTCACGGTGACGGCGCCCTGTCGGAACGCGGTGCCGATGCAGTCGGAGCCGGTATCGCCGCCCCCGATCACCACGACATATTTGCCATCGGCGAGAATGGGTTCGGAACCGTCCTGCGGCTCCCCCGAGATGCGCCGGTTTTGCTGCGGCAGGTAATCCATGGCGAAGTGGATGCCGCGCAGGTCGCGGCCCTCGATCGGCAAGTCGCGACCTTTCTCGGCGCCGCCTGTCAGCACGACGGCCTCGTGCCGGTCGACCAAAGATTCCGGCGAGACGCTCCCGCCGACATGGGCATTGTAGTGGAAGGTGACGCCCTCGGCCTCCATCTGCGCGACCCGCCGGTCGATGATCATCTTCTCCATCTTGAAGTCGGGGATGCCGTAGCGCAGCAGGCCGCCGGCCTTCGCGTACTTCTCATAGAGGTGGACATCGTGGCCGGCGCGGGCGAGCTGCTGCGCGCAGGCCATGCCGGCCGGCCCGGAGCCGACCACGGCGACGCGCTTCCCGGTCTTCATCGGCGGCAGCTCCGGCGCGACCCAGCCCTCCTGAAAGCCGCGATCGGCGATCGCCGCTTCAATGGTCTTGATCGTCACCGGCTGCTCGATGAGGTTCAGCGTGCAGGCCGCCTCGCAGGGCGCCGGGCAGACGCGCCCGGTCACTTCCGGGAAGTTGTTGGTCGAGTGGAGATTCGTCAGCGCTGCCTGCCACTCGCCGCTGTAGACGAGGTCGTTCCAATCGGGGATCTGGTTATTGACGGGGCAGCCGGTGTGACAGAAGGGGATACCGCAATCCATGCAGCGGGCGGCCTGCTTCCTCGTCCCGTCGTCGCCGAGCGGGATCATGAACTCGCGGAAATGGCGCACGCGGTCGCCGGCCGGCTCGTAGCGCCGGTCGCTTCTGTCGATCTCCAGGAATCCTGTTACCTTGCCCATCGCCTGCTCTTACCCGTTTCGCTCAGCGCTGGCCTGTACGAACCAAGCCGCGCTGGCGCACACGCCCCGCCTCCAGAATCGTCAAGTTTCCAATAAGACCCTCGTTGAGTTCGGTCAGCCGACCGACGATCGCGGCAGCAACTCCCTCCGGATTTCCCTTGAACTGAGAGATGGCGACTATGACGATGCCGTATGCCGGTTCTTCGAACCTGATCGCCAGCTCCCCAAAATCCCAATCGTCGGTCAGCAGAATTCGGGACTCTTTCTGCGACCACTCCAAAATTCCGGCATCCGCGTGGCCGGGCTGAGCATCGGTGACCCAAACGACTTCGTGGCGTTCCGCAAGCAGCCTGTCGACAACTCGCCGGCTGATACACTCATCGGCAAGAAACCGCACGCTACTCGGCAGCCACGGTCCGCAGGCTCGACAAGTAGTCCGCCGCGAATGCCTGTGCGGCGAGGATGTCCTCGCGCGTTAAGTGTGGGTACTGATCCAAGATCATCTCAACAGACCAACCGTCACCGAGGGCGCGCAATATCAATTCGACGGTGACGCGCGTCCCGCGAATGACCGGCTTTCCCACCATCACCTTGGGATCCTGCGAAATACGCGGGTGATCCATTCTCGTCTCCTTCGTCGCAAGCACGAATCTAAGGCATGACACCTGCGGCGCAAATGCTGGTGTCGTCAAATGGAACGTAGCTCCGTCGCTAGCGTCCGGCCGCTCCTCCCCGAGCGGGATCATGAACTCGCGAAAATGGCGCACGCGGTCGCCCGCCGGCTCGTAGCGCCGGTCGCTTCTGTCGATCTCCAGGAATCCTGTTACCTTGCCCATCGTCCTTCCACTGGACTGGCGGCAGTTCACTGCCTCAGCCAATTCTCGATCTTCAGCCCCGATACACGTGAGAATTCGCGAATGTACTCAGTCACCAGCGGTGCCCGAAGTGCGAGCGCGTGGGCGTAGGCCGAAGAAATCTTCCTATTCCGCTGCCATCGCCACGCCCATCCGCGCCTGTTCCATTTCCCGCAGCGCGCGAAGATATTCGACCGGCATCACCTTCACGAATTTTGGCCTGAAGTCGGCCCAGTTCTCGATGATCTGGCGCGCCCGCGCCGAGCCGGTGTAGCGCAGGTGGTTGCGGATCAGGGTGAGGAGCCGCTCCTCGTCGTGGTGGCTCATGTCCGATGAGACGTCGACGCGGCCGTGAAACTCGATGTCGCCGCCGCCGTGGTGGAGCAGCTCCATCAGCTCATCCTCCTCGGGCACCGGCTCAAGCTCGACCATCGCGAGATTGCACCGGCTTGCGAAGCTGCCATCCTCGTCAAGCACATAGGCGACGCCGCCCGACATGCCGGCCGCGAAGTTGCGCCCCGTTTTGCCGATGACGACGGCGATTCCCCCGGTCATGTATTCGCAGCCGTGGTCGCCGACGCCCTCTACAACCGCGATGGCACCTGAGTTCCGCACTGCAAAGCGCTCGCCGGCAATTCCGCAGAAGTAGGACTCGCCCTCGATTGCGCCGTAGAGGACGGTGTTGCCGACGACGATGCTGTCGCCCGCCGGGAAGCCGCCGTCTGCGGGAGGGCGAACCACAATGCGGCCGCCGGAGAGGCCCTTGCCGACATAGTCGTTGGCGTCGCCGACGAGGTCGAGCGTGACGCCGCGTGAAAGAAACGCGCCGAAGGACTGGCCCGCTGTCCCCGTGAGTTTCACCATGATCGTGTCGTCCGGGAGCCCCTCGTGCCCGTAGCGCCGCGCGACCTCGCCCGACAGCATCGTGCCGGTTGCGCGGTCGACGTTGCGGATCGGAGCCTCGATCACGACCGGCTCCGCGCGCTCCAGCGCGGGCATCGCGTCCGCGATAAGTCGGCGGTCGAGAATGTCCTCGATCGGATGCTTTTGCGCACGCGTCCGGCGCATCTCCTCTGCCGGGGCATCCGGCTTGTAGAAGACGCGGGAGAAATCGAGGCCGCGCGCCTTCCAATGGTCGATCAGAGGCTGCGTATCGAGCAGGTCGGTCTGGCCGATCAATTCCTCGAGCCGCGTGAATCCCATCGAAGCCATGATCTCGCGCACCTCCTCTGCCACCAGGAAGAGGTAGTTGATGGCGTGCTCCGGCGTTCCGACAAAGCGCTTCCTGAGCACCGGGTCCTGCGTGGCGATGCCGACCGGGCAGGTGTTCAGATGGCACTTGCGCATCATGATGCAGCCGATGGCGACGAGCGGCGCCGTCGCGAAGCCGAATTCGTCGGCGCCGAGCAGCGCACCGATGACGACGTCGCGGCCGGTCTTCAGCCCTCCGTCCACTTGCAGCGAGACGCGCGAGCGCAATCCCTGCTCCACCAGGATCTGCTGCGTCTCGGCGAGTCCCAACTCCCAAGGCGTGCCGGCGTGCTTGATCGAGGTGAGCGGGCTCGCCCCGGTGCCGCCGTCATAGCCGGCGATGGTGATATGGTCGGAGCGCGCCTTTGCGACGCCGGCCGCGACGGTGCCGACGCCGACTTCCGACACGAGCTTGACCGACACCAATCCGTCGGGGTTGGCGTTCTTCAGATCGAAGATGAGCTGCGCGATGTCTTCGATCGAATAGATGTCGTGGTGCGGCGGCGGCGATATGAGGCCGACGCCCGGAGTCGAATGGCGCACCTTGGCGATCACCGCGTCGACCTTGTGGCCGGGCAATTGCCCGCCTTCGCCGGGCTTGGCGCCTTGGGCGATCTTGATCTGCATCATGTCGGAATTGACGAGATATTCCGTCGTCACCCCGAATCGCCCCGACGCCACCTGCTTGATGGCGGACCGCTTGGAATCGCCGTTCGGCAGCGGCCGGAAGCGCTCGGCCTCCTCGCCGCCTTCGCCGGTGTTGGACTTGCCGCCGATGCGGTTCATGGCGATGGCCAGTGTCTCGTGCGCCTCGCGCGAGATCGAGCCGAAGCTCATGGCGCCCGTGGAAAACCGCCTGACGATCTCGGCAACCGGTTCAACCTCGTCGAGCGGGACGGGCGTGCGTCCGTTCTCCTCGGCGCCCTTCAGGCGGAAGAGGCCGCGGATGGCGAAGTTCCGCTGCACCTCACCGTTCATGTGCGCCGCGAACTGCCGGTACGTGTCGACTCCCTTGCCGCGCGCCGCGTGCTGGAGAAGGGCCACCGCCTCCGGCGTCCAGATATGGTCCTCGCCGCGCAAGCGAAAGGCGTATTCCCCGCCGACGTCGAGCGAGAGCCGCAGCACCGGGTCGTCGCCGAACGCTGCGGCATGGCGGCGCGTTGTTTCCTCGGCGATTTCGGCGAGACCAATTCCTTCAATCGTGCTCGACGTGCCGAAGAAGAAGCGGTGGACAAAATCGGACGACAGTCCGATGGCGTCGAAAATCTGCGCCCCGCAATAGGACTGATAAGTCGAGATGCCCATCTTGGACATCACTTTAAGGATGCCTTTGCCGATCGACTTGATGTAGCGGTAGACGATTTCCCGGGTGTCCACGACGTCCGGGAAGGCGCCCTCGGCGTGCATCTCCAGCAGCGTCTCGAAGGCGAGGTAAGGGTTGATCGCTTCCGCGCCGTAGCCGGCCAGCACGCAGAAATGATGCACCTCGCGCGCCTCCCCAGTTTCGACGACGAGGCCGACGGAGGTTCTGAGGCCCTTGCGGATCAGATGGTGGTGGACGGCGGCGGTCGCGAGAAGGGCGGGAATCGCCACGCGGCCGGCGCCGACCAGCCGGTCGGAAAGGATAATGATGTTGTAGCCTTCGAGCACGGCGCGCTCGGCGCGCTCGCAGAGACGATCGACCGCCATCTCCATCCCGTCCGCGCCTCGTTCTGCCGCGAAGGTGATGTCGAGCGTCTGCGTCTGGAAATGGTTGTCCGCGATGTCGCCGATGGCGCGAATCTTCTCCAAATCGTCGTTGGTGAGGATCGGCTGCCGCACCTCGAGGCGCTTCCGCTCCGACAGGCCCTTCAGGTCGAAGAGGTTTGGCCGCGGCCCGATGAACGAGACGAGGCTCATGACCGCCTCCTCGCGGATCGGGTCAATCGCAGGGTTCGTCACCTGCGCGAAGTTCTGCTTGAAGTAATTGTAGAGGAGCTTCGGCTTGCGCGAGAGGACGGCGACCGGCGTGTCGGTGCCCATGGAGCCGACAGCCTCCTGGCCCGTGGTCGCCATCGGCGCCATCAGGAGCTTCAAGTCCTCCTGGGTGTAGCCGAACGCCTGCTGGCGATCGAGCAGCAGCGCGTTGGTGCCGGGGGCGCGCGAGCCGACGCCGGGCAAATCCTCCAGCACGATCTGCGTGCGCGCGAGCCACTTGTCGTACGGGTTGGCGGTTGCGAGACGATGCTTCAGTTCGTCGTCGGCGATGATGCGGCCTTTTTCGAGGTCGATGAGCAGCATCTTGCCCGGCTGCAGGCGCCACTTGGTCACGATCTTGTGCTCGGGCACCGGCAGTACGCCGACTTCCGACGCCATCACCACCAAGCCCTCGTCGGTCACGATGTAACGGGCCGGACGCAGGCCGTTCCGGTCGAGCGTCGCGCCGATCTGGCGGCCATCGGTGAAGGCGATCGCGGCCGGACCGTCCCACGGCTCCATGAGGGCGGCGTGGTACTGGTAGAAAGCGCGCCGCTCCTCATCCATCAGCGGGTTGCCCGCCCACGCCTCGGGGATGAGCATCATCGCGGCATGCGACAGTTCGTAGCCGCCCATCGTCAGGAATTCGAGCGCATTGTCGAAGCAGGCGGTATCCGACTGTCCCTCGTAGGAGATCGGCCAGAGCTTTCCGATCTCGTCGCCGAAGAATGGCGAGGAGACCGAGGCCTGCCGCGCCGCCATCCAGTTCACGTTGCCGCGGAGCGTGTTGATCTCGCCGTTGTGGGCGACCATCCGATAGGGGTGCGCGAGCTTCCAGGACGGGAATGTATTGGTCGAAAAGCGCTGATGGACGAGCGCCATCTGCGACGCAAAGCGCGGATCGGATAGATCCGGGTAGTACTTCCCAAGCTGATAAGCGAGGAACATTCCCTTGTAGACAATCGTGCGCGAGGACATCGACACGATATAGAAGCCACGGTCGACGCCGTTCGTTTCCTCAAAGATGACGTTGGAGATGACCTTCCGGAGGATGAAGAGCCGGCGCTCGAAGTCGTCGCCAGGCGAGGTGCCTTCGCCGCGGCCGATAAAGACCTGGCGGTGGTGGGGCTCGCTCGCCCGGATCTTCGGATCCTGCGACAGCGAGGCATTGTCGACCGGAACGGTGCGCCACCCAAGGAGCCGTTGACCTTCCGCCGCCACGACGCGTTCGACGACGGCCTCAAAATGCGCGCACCGCGCCGTGTCCCGCGGCATGAAGAAGTAGCCGACGCCATACTCGCCGGTCTCGGGCAGCTCGAAACCCAGCCGGTGGCATTCACCGCTGAAGAAGGCGTGCGGAATCTGCACGAGCATGCCCGCGCCGTCGCCGACCAGCGGGTCCGCGCCGACCGCCCCGCGATGCGTCAGGTTCTCCAGGATCTGCAGGCCATTGACGATGATGTTGTGCGACCTGCGGCCGCTCAGGTCGGCGATGAAGCCGACGCCGCAGGAATCGCGCTCCATGCGCGGGTCGTAGAGCCCCTTCGCGGCGACCAGGGTCTCGTTGCGGACGGCGCCGGCGATGGCGCGTTTGCGGGCCGCACGCGCTTCGCTTGCATTCCTGCGCCGAGCCTCGATCGCCGTCATGCACTCGCCCATGGCTCCCTCGCCATTTGCGGGATCACCCGCTCTCTTCCGAGGGGACCCCGCCCCCCGCGCGTCGCACCACGATGGTGCGGCTCGAGCAACAGCCCAGCCTCGAACTATCGGATGGCAGCTATCCTGCCGCCTTCGGCGGTGCGCCGGGGTCGCCTCCGCCCAGCATTCTAGTGCAGGCCGGCGGCGCCGTCAGCGCCGGGCGCCGGAAAAGGACAGCATAGCTGTCCATTTGCCACCATGACAAATTTCAAGCATGGCGGCAAGGCTCCACATGTACATGATGGCAGGCATTTGTCAGGGATGTTGGCGGAGGTTTCGCATCCGGCCGCGGCGCCGCCCACCCCAAGATTGAGCTAACTCGCGGGTCACGGCCGCTTGAGCCGCCGGGGAGCGGCAGTCGCGCACACTTCAGTTTTGTTGTTCGCTCGGATGATGCACGAATCCAGTCGCGCTCGGATACCCGTCCGCAGAACTGCCGCAAGGAGGATTTCCATGAGGAGACGAGAATTCACCGCAATGGCCGTTGCCGGCGCGGTCGCCACCGCTTTGAGCAGCCTCGCCGTGAATGCGCCGGCATTCGCCCAGGAAACGGAACAGTGCTACGGCATCGCGCTGGCCGGCCAGAACGACTGCAAGGCAGGGGCGCATGACTGCAAGGGACACTCGACGGTCGACTACGACGGCCAGTCCTTCAAGCTGGTGCCGAAAGGCACCTGCGCGACGATGATGACGCCCGACGGCAAGGAGGGAAGCCTCGAGCCGATGAGCAGCTGACCGGCCGTTCCGGCAGCTTCAGCGGCCGGCCTGCCGGCCGCTGACCATTCAGACAGGAGAGAAGCGATGAACAGGATCGCATCGTCCGCCATCATTGCGGCAGCGATTGGCGCTGCGCTTGCCGCAGTCGCCACTCCGGCAGCCGCCGAGGAGATGGAGAAATGTTACGGCGTGGCTATGGCCGGAGAGAACGACTGCGCCGCCGGACCGGGCACCACTTGCGCCGGAACCTCCACCGTCGACTATCAAGGCAATGCCTGGAAGCTTGTTCCCGCCGGAACCTGTGAGACGATAGAATTGCCTGGCGAGCGGATGGGCTCGCTGACCGAGGTCGATCGCGACCGACCGGCCGGGTGAGCCAGCATCCGCAGCCATGGAGGTATAGAAATGATCGTATCGACGGCGGTCTCCGGCGGACATCGCGTCTCCGGCGCCATACCGGCGCGAGCCGGCGTCGGCCTGAAGGCGCAGCACTACCGGACCATCGTGAACGATAGGCCGAACATCGGCTTCTTCGAAATCCACGCCGAGAACTACATGGGCGCCGGCGGTCCGCCCCACCGCTACCTGAGCGCCATCCGCGAGATCTATCCTTTGTCGCTGCACGGGGTCGGACTTTCGATCGGCGCCGAGCGGCCGCTCGACCGCGACCACCTGCTGCGGCTCAAGGAACTGAACGAGCGCTATGCGCCGGGACTCTTCTCCGAGCACCTCGCCTGGTCGACGCACGAGACCACCTTCCTCAACGATCTCCTGCCGGTCCCCTACACGGAGGAGGCGCTGACCCGCGTCGCCGACCACATCGACGAGGTGCAGGCGACGGTCGGCCGCCAGATGCTGCTCGAAAACCCGTCGACCTACCTCGCTTTCGAGGAGAGCACCTATTCCGAGATCGACTTCATCGCAGAGATCGTGCGGCGGACCGGCTGCGGCCTTCTCTTCGATGTCAACAACGTCCAGGTCTCGGCGACCAACCAGCAATGGGACCCGATCGCCTACATCGACGCCTACCCGCTTCAGCACGTGCAGGAAATCCATCTCGGCGGCCACGCCGAAGAGGCTGACGACAAGGGCCGGCCGCTGCTCATCGATACCCACGATCGGGAGGTCGACGGCATCGTATGGGGTCTGTTCCGCCACACGGTTGCTCGGACCGGGCCTGTTCCGACCCTTATCGAATGGGACAGCGCGGTGCCCGCCTGGCCGGTTCTGGAGGCGGAAGCCCGGCGCGCCGATGCCGTGCTGCTGGACGCAGGCGAGGGGAGAATGCAGCGTGCAGCCGCTGGCTGAGCGGCAGCGCGGCTTCTCCGCGGCCGTTCTTAATGCCGATGCGCCGGTTCCGCCCGGGCTCGTCGGGCCAGACGGGGTTCCGAGTGCGCGGCGCTTTGCGGTCTATCGCAACAACGTCGTGGTCGGCCTGTCGGAGGCGCTGAAGGCGGCTTACCCGGCAGTGTGCCGCATCGTCGGCGACGAATTCTTCCTCGGAATGGCGCGCATATTCGTCGTCGCGCAGCCGCCGCGCACGCCGCTTCTCCACAGCTATGGCGACGGCTTTCCCGAGTTCGTCGAAAGCTTCGAGCCCGCCTCCTCGCTCCCGTATCTTGCCGATGTCGCGCGCATCGAGCGCGCCTGGACCGAAGCCTACAACGCGGCGGAAGCGACGCCGCTGCCGCCTGCGGCTCTTGCCGCCATCGACCCCGGCAGGCTGGCGGAGGCGCGCCTTCGCCTGCACCCGTCGCTCCGCGTCGCCCGGTCGCGCTTTCCGGCGCTCACCATCTGGCGGATGAACGCAAAGGACGGGATCCCGGCGCCCGTCGATCTTCAATCGGGCGGCGAGGATTGCCTCGTAATGAGGCCCGCGGCTGAGGTCGCCGTGCATGCTCTGCCGCCCGGGGGCGCCGCTTTCGTCTTACGCCTTGCCGCCGGAGCTGCACTCGGCGCAGCGGCGGAGGCGGCGCTCGCCGACGACGAACGCTTCGACCTTTCCGCCACCCTTGCCCTTCTGCTGTCCGCCGGAGCCTTCACCGACGTCGACTTCGGCAATCCGAAGGCCGGCGACGCGCCATGAGCTTCGATGGCGCGCTCGGGCCCTCCGCCTCCGCGCCTGCCCGCGCCGTCCACGCCTTGCTCGCCTGGTTTGCAGCGATCGGGGCGGCGCTTGCCCCGCCGGTGCTCCGCATTGCACTCGCCATCCCCTTCTTCCGATCGGGCATGACCAAATGGGACGGCTTCTCGCTGTCGTCGAGCGCGGTCTATCTGTTCGAGAACGAGTTCAAGCTGCACCTCTTCGGCGCCGTCTACGCGTTTCCGCTGCCCGCTCTTGCTGCCTTCCTGTCGGCGACCGGCGAGATCGTCCTGCCGGTTCTCCTGGTGCTTGGACTGGGCACGCGCTTCGCGGCGCTCGGGATTCTGGCGATGACGGCCGTGATCCAGCTCGTCGTGCCGGACGGCTGGCTGACTTATCACCTTCCCTGGGCGGCGATGGCGCTCGCCTTGATAGCGCTCGGGCCCGGCCCGCTCTCGCTCGACCGGCTGATCGCTCTCGCGACGCGCCGCTAGGGGTGCGATCGCGGGCTTGCCCCGCGAGCGCCAAGCCGCCACAAGGGCGCCATGCAGTTTGCCAGCGACAATTGGGCGGGCGCCGCTCCCGAAATCGTCGAAGCGGTGACGCGCGAGGCCGCGCTTGCCGGCGCCGCCTATGGCGAGAGCGCGATCGACGCGGCGACCGAAGCCTGCTTCAGCGAAATTTTTGAGCGCGACGTGGCAATCTTTCTGGTTGGAACAGGCTCGGTGGCGAACGGCCTCGCCATGGCTGCCGTCAATCGGCCCGGCGGCGTCATATTCTGCCATCGCGAGAGCCACTTGATGGAGGACGAATGCGGCGGCGTCGAGTATCTGACCGGCGGCGCACGCCTGATCGGCCTGGACGGCCCTGTCGGCAAGCTGGATCCCGATGGTCTCCGCCGGGCCGTCAGCCGCTTTGAGCCCGGGATGGTCCACGCCGGCCAGCCGATGGCGGTCAGCATCACGCAGCAGAACGAGGCGGGGGGCATCTACCGGGTCGCCGAAATCGCCGAAATCGCGTCCGTGACGCGCGAGCGTCGGCTGCCGCTGCACATGGACGGGTCGCGTTTCGCCAATGCGCTCGTGCACCTCGGGGTCTCACCCGCCGAGATGACCTGGAAGACCGGCGTCGACATCCTTTCGTTCGGAGCAACCAAGAACGGCTGCGTCGGGGCCGAAGCGCTGGTCTTCTTCGACCGGGAAGCGGCGCGGGAAGCGCCCTATCTCCGCAAGCGGGCGGGGCAGCTCTTCTCCAAGTCGCGCTTCATGTCGGCGCAGTTCATGGCCTATTTCGCAAACGGCCTCTGGCTGAGGCTCGCGGCGCACGCCAACGCCATGGCGGACCGGCTAAGGGCTGGAATTGCGTCGGCACCCGATGCGCGGGTGGCGTGGCCCACGCATGGGAACGAAGTCTTCGCCGTGATCGGACGCGCCGCGGCGGCCCGGCTGCGCAAAGCCGGCGCAAGCTTTCACGATTGGCCGGAGCCGCATGGCGCCGCGCTCGACCTCGCTCCGGACGAATGTCTCGTCCGACTGGTGACGGCGTTCTCGACCCGGCCGGACGAGGTCGACCTGTTCGTCCAGCAGCTTGGCGCCGGAACGAAAACGCCCCGGACGAACCGGGGCGCTGTCATCAGCTCCAAGCAAAGCGGGGCTGCGGGTTAGGCCGCCTTCGCGGCCTTCGCATCGATCTGCCTGGCCTTGGACGAACCGATCGCGATCTTGCGCGGCTTCATCGTCTCGGGGATTTCACGCACGAGGTCGATATGCAGGAGACCGTTCTCCAGGCTGGCGCCCGTCACCTCGACGTGGTCGGCGAGCTGGAAGCGGCGCTCAAAAGCGCGCGCGGCAATGCCGCGATAGAGCACTTCGTTGCCGCCGTTCTGCTTGTCCTCGCTCTTCTCGCCCGTCACGGTCAGAACGTTCTCCTTGGCCTGGATGTCGAGCTCGCCCTCGCCGAATCCGGCGACCGCCATCGTGATGCGGTAGGCATTCTCGCCGGTCCGCTCGATGTTGTAGGGCGGGTAGGGCTGCGCGGCATCGCCGCCACCGACCGAATCGAGCAAGCTGAAGAGCCGGTCAAAGCCGACGGTCGAACGATAGAGGGGGCTGAGATCAAACGTACGCATGGTTGTCCTCCTTGAAGCGACATTTGCGTGGATCGGCCGATCAGTCTCCCATCAAGGGCGGAACCCGGCCGGTTCGCGGGCCCTTGCGGCACCCGCGGCTCTGAGATGGTGGCGACCGGAAATGGCGTCAAGTCCCCCGGATCGCCCAAAATCCGTCGCTTTCGGACCGCCAACTGGAGGCGAGGAAGCGAGGGCGTCGCAGCTACCGATTCGGGGGCGACGGGCGTCCGATCGCGATTGCGATGCGAGGATGGACCAATGCTCGAAAAAGCGTTTTCGGCCGCCCTATTTGCGTTAACGCTTGCGGCTGCGTCGCCGGCGGTTGCCGGCTCCTGGAGTTTCGGAGTCGGTGTCGGTTTCCCGCCGCCAGCCTATTACGGTCCCCCTCCCATATATTATGGCCCGCCGCCGGTGATCTATGAGGCAGTTCCACCGCCCCTGTACTACGGCCCGCCGCCTGTCGTGGCGGCGCCTCCGCCTCCGGTGCTGCAGATCCGCGACCCTGGCGCTGTGCTGGGGGAACTTGAGAACGCCGGCTACCGGGAACTCGGCCCCATGGCCCATCGCGGGGCGCACTACAAACTCCGCGCCCTCAATCCCGCTGGCGATCTCGTGGCGCTGGAGATTTCCGCCTATACCGGTGAGA
>DASWJZ010000078.1:0-18023 GCA_036396875.1 Propylenella sp. | reverse complement strand
TGCTTGCGGTCATGACGGTGCCGACGCTGGCGAAGGGTGCGCTAGAAGCAGGCGTTCAGCCCGGCGATGATCATTTCGGTGAAGACCGCCGTCCCATAATAGGCCCACAGGATCAGGGCGCCCGCCAGCATTGCGCCAAATAGCCCGGCAACGGCCAGCACCACGCGCGAGGCGGAGCTGTTCGGTGTAACGATTTCAGTCATAGGGCCCTTGCGCCTGCGGTCGCTACACCCATGAGATAGGTCGGATCGGCCCCGGCGGCAACCGCCCGGCAACTCACGATCCAATGGCGGAGTCGAGGGCGCCCCGCCCCGCCCGAGCGCTTTCTGCCACCGCCGATCGGCAGCGCATGGCCGGACACCGAACCGAGGTTGGAGCGGGCGATCGGGATCGAACCGACGACATTCAGCTTGGGAAGCTGACGTTCTGCCACTGAACTACGCCCGCGAGCCTCGGCCAATATACGGTGTTTGCTCCGGGTTTCCAGACACTCCCCGATCAATCCGTCGGGAGCCCGCACTTTCTTCCCTCAAGGTTAGCGCGCGCCCCGCATCGTCAGGGCGGCGCTACGCGCTGCGAAAATGCTTGGAAAGCTTCAGGCCCTGCGCCTGGTAGTTCGAACCGAGCGCCGCGCCGTAGAGAGTCTCCGGCGGGGCCGCCATCGGCTCGTAGACGAGCCGCCCGATCGTCTGCCCGTGCTCCAGGATGAAGGGCACTTCGTGGCTCCGCACTTCGAGCACGGCGCGGCTGCCGTGGCCGCCCGCGGCGGCGTGGCCGAAGCCCGGATCGAAGAAGCCGGCATAGTGGACGCGGAATTCTCCGACGAGCGGATCGAACGGCACCATCTCCGCCGCGTAGTCCGGCGGCACGTGCACCGCCTCGCCCGAGACGAGAATGTAGAACTGGTCCGGGTCGAGCACGATCTCCGGCCGCTCGCCGCGGCGGATCGGCTCCCAGAACTCCGCCACGCCATAGGCGCCGACGCGGTCGACATCGATCAGCCCGGTGTAGCGCTTCGCCCGGTAGCCGACGAGCCCGCGCTCGTCGCCATTCAGGTCGATCGAGAGCGCCAGCCCGTTGATGAAGCGCGGCGCGCCGCTCGACAGCGTCTCCCGCTCGTGCAGCTCCGCGAGCGCTGCATCGCCCAGCACGGCGCCGCCGCGCCGGAAGCGGATCTGCGACAGCCGCGAGCCGGTGCGGACGAGGATCGGGAAGGTGCGCGGGCTGATCTCGAGATAGAGCGGCCCCGCATAGCCTTCCGGCATCTGGTCGAAGCCGCGCGCCCTGTCGGTGATGAGGCGCGTGAAAATGTCGAGCCGCCCGGTGGAGCTTTTCGGGTTGGCGCTCGCCGCGATGTCGGGCGGCAGGCGAAGGCTCTCCAGAAGCTCCACGATATAGACGCAGCCCGTCTCCAGGACCGCGCCCTGCGAGAGATTGAATTCGTGCAGCCCGAGCTGGCTCAGCTTGTCGGCGACGAGCACGCCGGGCCCCGGCAGGAAGCTTGCCCGGACGCGCACCGCCTTCCGCCCGAGTCTGAGGTCGAGGCTCGCCGGCTGCACCTGATTCTTCGCCGCCGGCTCGGCAAGACGAATCGCGCCCGCAGCGATGAGCCGGCGGATGTCCCGGTCGGGGAGGATTCCTTGCCCTTTGACGGCACGGGCCGATCCCCCTCCCCCTTGTGGGGAGGGGGAAGCCCGCCGAAGCCCTTGCGAAGGCGGGCTGGGGGAGGGGTCACCACCGCCGCGCACCACGTTCAACGACCCCTCTCCCAGCCGGTCCTTCGCTCCGCTTCGGCCCGGCTACCCTCTCCCCACAAGGGGGAGAGGGTTCGCCCGCCGAGCCGCTCCTGATCGTCTCGTCTATCGGAGGCGGCGATTGACGCCAAGGGCGCGAACGGCTAATCACAAGATGTTCCGTGGTGTTTTGGGCCGGCCGGCTTGCAGCCACGTAAAACAAGTCGCTAAAAGGCCGGAGGTGGAAACCCCCGGTCTTGTGCTTTGAAGAGCGCGGCCGGGTTTTTGTTTGGAGGTTTCCATGGCTCAGCGTGACAAGCGCTTCCGACTTGCGACCGAGCTCGTGCACGGCGGCACGCTCCGCTCGCAGTTCGCCGAGACGTGCGAGGCGATCTTCCTCACCCAGGGCTTCGTCTATGCCGACGCCGAAGCCGCCGAGGCGCGCTTCAAGGGCGAGGATCCGGGCTTCGTCTATTCGCGCTACGCCAACCCGACCGTCGCCATGTTCGAGGAGCGCATGTGCCTGCTGGAAGGCGCCGAGGCGAGCCGCGCCGTGGCAAGCGGCATGGCCGCCGTCACCGCCGCGCTCCTCTCAGACCTCAACGCCGGCGACCACGTCGTCTCCTCGCGCGCGCTGTTCGGCTCCTGCCAATACGTCATCGCAGATTTTCTGCCCCGCTTCGGCGTGGCTTCGACGCTGGTCGACGGCCGCGATCTCGACCAATGGCGGAAGGCGGTCAGGCCGGAGACGAAGGCGTTCTTCTTGGAAAGCCCCTCCAACCCGACGCTCGAGCTGATCGACATCGCCGCGGTCGCCGAGATCGCGCGCGCCGCCGGCGCCCGCCTGATCGTCGACAACGTCTTCTCCACGCCGATCTTCCAGAGGCCGCTCCAACTCGGCGCCCACACCGTCGTCTATTCGGCCACCAAGCATATCGACGGGCAGGGGCGCTGCCTCGGCGGCATCGTCCTCTCCGACGAGGAATGGGTGGAGAACAAGCTCTTTCCGTATCTGAAGCACACCGGACCCTCGCTCAGTCCGTTCAACGCCTGGGTGCTCCTGAAGGCGCTCGAGACGCTGGAGATCAGGGTGACGCGGCAGGCGGAGAACGCCGTCCGCCTCGCCGAGGTGCTGGCCGGGCATCCGGCCATCGCCCGCATCTACTATCCGGGCCATCGGAGCCATCCGCAGCACGATCTCGCCGCGCGCCAGATGACCTCCGGCGGCAACATGATCTCGTTCGACGTGGCGGGCGGCAAGCCCGCCGCCTTCGACATGCTGCGGGCGCTCGAGGTAGTGAAAATCTCCAACAATCTCGGCGACGCCAAAAGCCTCGTGACGCACCCCGCCACCACCACGCATCAGCGGCTGAAGCCGGAGGAGCGGGCGGCGCTCGGCATCGGCGACGGCCTGATCCGGCTTTCCGTCGGGCTCGAGGATGCGGAGGATCTCGCCGAGGATCTGGTGCAGGCGCTCGACCGCGCCTCGCGGCCAAAGGTCCGAGCGGTCTCTGGATAGGTGCGGGCGGGGGAGACCCTTACAGGAACACCCGCGTCGCCAGAAGAACGCGCGCCGCCGCCGTGACGAGCGTCATCGCCGCAAAGACATAGGCGATCGGCGCGAACCAGCCCGGGAAGAGGCAGAAGAGGCAGAAGACGGCGATCGTCTCCGTCGCTTCCGCGAGGCCCGTGGTGAAGTAGAGCGACTTCGCGCCGCGCGCCTCCGTCGTCAGGCCGCGCTTCGCCGCCATCGCCGCGTAGGCGAGGAAGCTCGCGCCGTTGACGTAGAAGCTGAAGAGAAGCACGGCGCCGGCGACCGCGTTCGCCTCCGGCCGCGCCAGCACGAAAGCGAGCGGGATCAGCCCGTAGAAGGCGAAGTCGGAGACGATGTCGAGGAACCCGCCGCGGTCGGTCAGCGCCGTATGCCGCGCCACCGCTCCGTCGAGCCCGTCGCAGAGCCGGCTCGCAAGAATGAGGAAGAGGCCGAGCAGGTAGAATTCCGACACGATGGCGAGCGCCGCCGCGACGCCGATGGCGAAGCCGAGCCGCGTGATCCGGTCGGCCGAGACGCCGCCCGCCGCGAGCCGCGCGCCGAGCCGGTCGAGGGAAGGGCGGACGAGCCGCTGCGCCGCGCCGTCGAGCAAGAAGGCTTCTCCCGTGTCGTTACGCCGCTTCCGGTTTAGGGGAGATCGGGCGACAATGCGACTTTCGGCGCGAATCTCCGGACCGGCCTTGCGTTTCCTTCTCGTCCTCGCATTGTTGTGCGCGCTCGCCGCCCCCGCCTTCGGCCAGGCGTCGGGCGACGCCGCCGGTCCGCTCCCGGCCGAAAGCGTGACCGTCCCCAATTTCTGGGACCCGCGGGCGCGCCTCGAGCGCCCGTCCGCCGCCGAGATCGGGGCGATCCGCTTTCTCACCACCGACGATTTTCCGCCCTTCGCCTTCCGCGACCGGCGCGGCGTCCTGATCGGCTTCGACATCGATCTCGCGCGGGCGATCTGCGAGGTGCTGAAGGTGCAGTGCGCCATCCAGACGCGGCCCTTCGAGACGCTGATCGCCGGCCTGAAGGACGGCACCGGCAACGCCGTCATCGCCGGCTTCGACCTTGAGCGGGCGGGCGCCGAGGGGCTGATCGCGACCCAGTCCTATCTGAAGATTCCGGGCCGCTTCGTCGCCGCCAAGGATTCCGGCTTCGAGCCGGGCCCGCCGCCGCCCGAAGGCTTCGTCGGCGCCGTCTGCGGCTCGGCGCACCAGGCCTATCTCGACCGCTTCTTCGAAGCGATGCGGGTCGCCTGCTATTCCGGTCCGGCAGAGGCGCTCGCCGAGCTGAAGGCCGGGCGGCTCAAGGCGGTCTTCGGCGACGCGCTCGGCCTCGCCTTCTGGCTGCACGGCCCGGACTCCGACGATTGCTGCCGCTTCGCCGGCGGCGCCTATATCGACGACCGCTATTTCGGCGCCGGGCTCGCAATCGTCATGAAGGCGGAGGACCGGACGCTCAAATCGGCGCTCGACTATGCGCTCCGCGAGGTCTACCGCTCCGGCGCCTACGAGGAGCTCTATCTCCGCTATTTTCCGGTGAGCCTGTTCTGAGCGGCGGACAACGACCTACCCCTCCGCCAGTCGCCGCGCGAACTCCGCCACCGTCAGCGAATAGACCTGGCTCTTGTTCCACGCCTTGATGACCTGGAAATTGTGCGACCCCTCCATCCACGGCTGGTCGGTCCGCCAGCCGTGGCCCTTCAAATAGTTCGCGGTCGAAGCGAGCACGTCGGTGGCGCTGCCGATCAGGTCGCGCCGGCCGTTGCCGTCGAAATCTACGGCGAAGGCGACATAGGAGGAGGGGAGGAACTGCGTCTGTCCGATCTCGCCATGCAGACCGCCGATCATCTGCTTCGCCGAGAGGTCGCCGCGCTCGATGACGCGGAGCGCGTCGATGAGCTGCCCGGTGAAGAAATCGGCACGGCGGCAGTCGTAGGCGAGGGTGGCGAGGGCGCTGATGGTCGAAGCGTTGCCGCGGACAGCGCCGAAATCCGTCTCCAGCCCCCAGATGGCGACCACCACCTCCTTCGGCACGCCGAACTGGCTTTCTATGCGGGCGAAGGTATCGGCGTACTTTGAGAGCATGCTCCGTGCCCGGCCCACGCGTGGCGGGATCATGCGGCCGGAGAATGTTTCAAAGCTCTGCTTGAAGACTTTCTGGTTGCGGTCGAGCCTTATCGTGGCGTCGCTGTAGCGCGCGTTGCCGAGCGCCGCCGCCACGGTCGCCTGCGAGATGCCCTGCGCGAGCGCGTCGCGCCGGAAATTCTCAAGCCACGGCTTGAAGCCGGAGCCGTCATTGCCGCAGGCGGCAAGCGCCGGGCCTGCCGCGAGCCCGAAGGCAAGCGTCAAAGCAGGGAGGGCGGAAAGGCGGAAGCGCATGCGGAGACCTCGTCTTTTTCGCAGTGAGGAAGATGCTAGGGGAGGGCGCGGATTGTGCAAGCCTCGGGTAAATCCCCTGCATCTCTCCAGTTGGCCGCCGGCTTGGCTGCAATCGCCGGCGGCCGGTGGGTGGCGCGACGGGCAGTGCCAGGGACCCCGCCGGCCTGCAGCCTCGCCGTGCCGCTGGGCCGGTGTTGATTCCTCGGAACCCCGCGACTAAGCCTCGCCGCGACGCCGGCTTCCGCCGCCGCTCCGCATAGCGAAAGCGACAGATGACCGATTTTCCGGCTGAGTGGGTCGAGACCGCGCGGGTGTCGCGGGCTTGGCCCTTCGAGGAGGCAAAAAAGCTTCTGACCCGCGCCGAGAAGCGCGGCTTCGACGGCGAGATTTTGTTTGAGACCGGCTACGGCCCTTCCGGCCTGCCGCATATCGGCACGTTCGGCGAGGTCGCCCGCACCGCCATGGTGCGGCACGCCTTCCGCGTCCTGACCGGCGACAGGATCGCGACCCGCCTCGTCTGCTTCTCCGACGACATGGACGGCCTGCGAAAAATCCCCGACAACATCCCGAACCCCGAAAAGCTAAAGCCCTATCTCGGCAAGCCGCTGACGGAGGTGCCGGATCCGTTCACCGACGAATATCCATCCTTCGGCGCCGGCAACAATGCGCGGCTGCGCGCCTTTCTCGACAAGTTCGGGTTCGAATACGAGTTCATGAGCGCGACGGAGACCTACCGCTCCGGCCGCTTCGACGCGACGCTCCTGAAAATGCTCGCCGCCTATGACGCGGTGAAGGCGATCATCCTGCCGACGCTCGGGCCGGAGCGGCGGGCGACCTATTCGCCCTTCCTGCCGGTTTCACCGCGCACCGGCATCGTCCTGCAGGTGCCGACGATCGCGCGCGACGCCGCCGCCGGCACGATCACCTACATCGACCCCGACACCGGCGAGGCGATGACGACCGCGGTCACCGGCGGGCGCGTCAAATGCCAGTGGAAAGCGGACTGGGCGCTCCGCTGGGTGGCGCTCGGCGTCGACTACGAAATGTCCGGCAAGGATTTGATCGATTCCGTCACGCTTTCCTCGAAGATTTGCCGGGCGCTCGGCGGCACGCCGCCGGACGGCTTCAACTACGAGCTTTTCCTCGACGAGACGGGGCAGAAGATATCCAAGTCAAAGGGGAACGGGCTGACCATCGAGGAGTGGCTCGCCTATGCGTCGCCCGAGAGCCTGTCGCTCTTCATGTACCAGAAGCCGAAGGCGGCGAAGCGGCTCTATTTCGACGTGATCCCGCGCGCCGTCGACGAGTATCACCAGTTCCTCGAGGCCTATCCGCGGCAGGATACGGCGGCGCGGCTCGCAAATCCGGTGTGGCACATCCATTCCGGCCATCCGCCGGACGAGCGCCTGCCCGTGCCCTTCTCGATGCTCCTCAATCTCGCCAGCGCATCGAACACCGAGGACGCGAATATTCTTTGGGGCTTCATCACCCGGCACCGGCCCGGCGTCACGGCGGAGACCGAGCCGGCGCTTGACCGGCTCGTCCATTATGCGGTGCGCTACTACCATGATTTCGTGAAGCCGAAGAAGCGCTTCCGCGCGCCGGACCCGCTGGAGCGCGAGGCGCTGCAGGCGCTCGACGCGGCGCTCGCGGCGATGCCGGCGGACGCCGACGCCGAGAAAATCCAGATCGCCGTCTACGATGTCGGGCGCTCCTTCGAGCGTTTTCAGGACAAGGAGAAGCCGGCGCAGGACGGCCGGCCCGGCGTCGCGCTTTCCTGGTTCGCCACGCTTTACGAGCTCCTGCTCGGGCAGGAACGCGGTCCCCGCTTCGGCTCTTTCGTGGCGGTCTACGGAATTCCCGAGACGCGCGCGCTGATCGGCAGGGCGCTCTCCGGCGCGCTCGCTCAGCCGCTCGACGTGCCCGCCCCCGCCTGAGATTCGGACGGGTTCCCGCCCCAGAG
Source organism: Propylenella sp. (assembly GCA_036396875.1). Classification (GTDB taxonomy): domain Bacteria; phylum Pseudomonadota; class Alphaproteobacteria; order Rhizobiales; family Afifellaceae; genus DASWJZ01. The sequence continues at coordinate 10,412 of DASWJZ010000078.1, read as the reverse complement.
CCCGAGCTTTTTCTTGCGCGCCGTCCTTTCGGCCTCGGCGAGAGGCTCGCCTTCGCTCCGCGCCCAGCCCTGCGCCACCAGCCAGCGGGAAATGTCCTCGCCGCCGACGGCGCAGCGCGCCGCGGCCGGCGCGGCCGGCGCGGCTTCCGCGTCGGTCGGCGCCTCGCATTCGATCGCGCGGCCGCGGATGAAGCGGCGGAGCGCCGCCCGCGCCACGCGGCCGCAGGGCCAGGCCGCGGCGCCCTCGCCGCAGCGCGCGTCAAAATCCGGCGCGGCGATCCCGGCCAGCCGGATCCTCCGGTCCCCCGCCTTGATGACGCCGGCCGACACCACGATCGGGTTGAAGAGCCGCTCCAGGCGCGCGCCCTGCGGCTCCGGCGCCTCGTTCCGGGCCGCCGCGATGCGGGTGAGCGCGCCGGTGACCGGCGGCCCGGCGGTCATGGTGTCGGGCGTCACGTCCCGCACCGGCCGGATTTCCGGCTCATCCGCGCGGGCGCGAAGTTCGAAGGCGACCGGCGCCGCCCCGGACATCTCGCCATCGGTCGAACGGAGCGGCGGCGGCTGTCCCGGCGGCGCCATGCCGACATAGACCGCGGCGAACGACGCGGTCCCGAGAATCGCGAGAAGCAGCGCGCGAATCATCGGCCGCGATGATGCGTCAAGCCGGGTGAATGTCCAAGCTATTGGCTGGCCCACAGGATGCGCGCCACCCAGACGACGTCGCGCATCGGAACGGTGCGGTCCTCGTGGTCGGGATTGAGCGAGCCGAGCTGCATCTCGCTCGGGCTCTGGCGCTTCAGCACCTTGGCCATCACCTCGCCGTCGGACGTCCGCACCACGATGCGGTCGCCGCGGCGGATCTGCGCCGCGGGCGAGACCACGATGATGTCGCCGTCGCGGTAGAGCGGCAGCATCGAATCGCCCGACACTTCGAGCGCGTAAGCCGAGTCGTCGGCCAAACCCGGAAAGGTTATCTCCTCCCAGCCCTGACCGGCGGGAAAGCCGCCGTCGTCGAAGAAACCGCCTGCGCCGGCCTGCGCGAAGCCGAGAAGCGGCACCGGCCGGAGGCTGCCGCGGAGCGGGCTTTCCGCGTTGCTTTCGAGGGCGGGCGGCGCCGTCCGCCGCCGAGCGAGGCCGACAAAGCCCTCAAGCGATTCGCCCGTGGCGGCGAGCACCTTGGCGATCGATTCCGTCGACGGCCAGCGCGGCCGCCCGTCGCCGCCGTGCCGCTTCGACGGGTTGAACGCGGTTGGATCGAGCCCCGACTTCTTGGCGAGGCCCGACGTGCTCAATCCGTGCCGGGCGGCGAGCGCGTCGATCGCGCCCCAGACCGATTCGTGGTTCCACATGGGGCGGGCCTTCTCCGGGGAAAAAGGAATATAGTCCTTTTGGGAGGGCGGGGGAACCGCCGTGACCCGGATCGGCCTGTTCGGGAATCGCCGTCTCGGGCGCCGGCTCCGACGGATCCCCCGGCTATGCCGCGTCCGCGCCGCCGGGCGGGAACCGCCCGTAAAAACTCTCCCCCTTCGCCGCCATCTCCTTGAGCAGCGCCGGCGGCGAGAACCGCTTCCCGTGCGCGGCGGCGAGCCGCTCCGCCAGCGCTGCAAAATCCTTCGCCCCCATCCCGTCGATGTAGGAGAGCGTGCCGCCCGTATAGGGCGCGAAGCCGAAGCCGAGGATCGAGCCGACGTCCGCCTCGCGCGGATCGGTGATCACGCATTCCTCCACCGTGCGCGCCGCCTCCAGCGACTGCGTGACCAGGAACCGCTGTTTCAGCTCCGCCACGTCGAAAGCGTCGCCGCCCTTCGGCGCGGCGATCTCCGCAAGGCCCGGCCACAGCGCCTTCTCGCGCCCGCTATAATCGTAAAAGCCCTTTGAATTCTTGCGGCCGAAGCGCTGCCGCTTGACCACCAGCTCCTCGAGCAGCCGCTCCTGCGCCGGGTCGATCAGGATTTCGGCGCCGGCGTCCTCTTTGGTCGCTTGCAGAATCTTCCAGGCAAGGTCGATCCCGATCTCGTCGGTCAAGGCGAGGGGGCCGACCGGCATGCCGGCCATGCGCGCGACGTTCTCGATCATCGCCGGCGGCACCCCCTCGGCGAGCATCAGATGGCCTTCGAGCAGATAGGCCATGACGCAGCGGTTGGCGTAGAAGCCGCGGCTGTCGTTGACGACGATCGGCGTCTTCTTGATTGCACGGACATAGTCGAGCGCCGTGGCGAGCGCCGCGTCGCCGGTCGCCTTGCCGAGGATGACCTCCACCAGCATCATCCGGTCGACCGGCGAGAAGAAATGGATGCCGATGAAGCGGTCTGCGTCGGGAAACGTCCCGGCGAGCGAGGTGATCGGCAGCGTCGAGGTGTTGGAGGCGAAGATCGCGTCGCGCGAAAGATGCACCGCCGCCTTCGCCGTCGCCTCGGCCTTCACCGCGCGCTCCTCGAACACCGCTTCGATGACGAGGTCGGCGCCGGCGAGGTCGCGATACTCGGCGGTCGGACGGATGCGCGAAAGAAGCGCCGCCTTCTCGTCGGCGGTCATGCGGCCGCGCTCGACCGCCTTCGTCGTCAGCGCGTCCGAATGCGCCTTGCCCTTTTCGGCGGACGCCAGGTCGCGGTCGACCAGCGCCACCTCCATGCCGGCCGCCGCCGAGACATAGGCGATGCCGGCGCCCATGAAGCCGGCGCCGATCACGCCGACTTTCTTGATCGTCCGCCTCGGCAACGCCGCCGGCCGGCGCGCGCCCTTGCTCAGCTCCTGCATGGAGACGAAGAGCGAGCGGAGCATCGCGCCGGCCTCCTTCGTCATCAGCACATGGGCGAAGTAGCGGCTCTCGACGCGGAGCGCCTGGTCCATCGGCAGCTGCAGCCCCTCGAAGACGGCCTGCAGCAGCGCCCGCGCGCCGGGATAATTGTCATAGGTCTCCTTGCGGTAAAGCGCGTTCGCCGCCGGCCAGAACTGGAACCCGGCCGGCGAGAAGACGCGCGCCGCGCCCTCCGGCCGGTAGCCCTTCTGGTCCCACGGCTTCGTCGCCTTCAGGCCGCCGGCGAGCATCGCCTTCGCCTCGGTGAGCAGTTTGGCGCGCGGCGCCAGCCGGTCGACGAGCTTCATGGCGAGCGCCTTCTTCGGCTCGAGGCTTGAGCCCTTGAGCAGCATTTCGAGCCCCGCCTGCGCGTCGGTCATGCGCATGACGCGCTGCGTCCCGCCGGCGCCCGGAAAGATGCCGATCTTCACCTCCGGCAGCGCCATCCGCGTCGCCTTGTCGTCGGCCATCACGCGGCCGTGGCAGGCGAGCGTCAGCTCAGTCGCCCCGCCCATGCACACGCCCTCGATTGCTGCGACGAACGGCTTGCCGCACGTCTCGATCCGCCGGTAGAGGCGCGACATGCGGCCCGATTCCTCGAACAGCTCGCGCTTCGCCGCGCTCTCGTCTTCCGCGAGCCGCCTGCGGAAGGCGGCGAAGAGGCCGTGGATCATGCTGATGTCGGCGCCGGCGGAAAAATCCTTCTTGCCGGAGCGGATCACCGCGCCCTTCACAGCCGGGTCGGCGGCAATCTTCTCCACGATGTCGCCGAGCTCCTTCATCGCGTCGATGGTGAAGACGTTCATCGAGCGCTCCGGCATGTCGTAGGTGACGAGCGCGATGCCGTCGTCGTCGGTCTCGAAGCGAAAATTCTCGTAGGTCATCGTCAGCTCTCGACTACCGCTGAGGATAGGGCGTGCCGTCCATGTGCAGGAAGCGATCCGATTTGCGCTCCGCGACGAGCTGCATGTCGATGTCCGGATAGTACGCCCGCTCCGCGGCAAGGCGCGAGCCGATCTCCAGGACAAGCGCGTCGCTGGCGGAGCGGTTCACGAGCTGATGCCCATTGGCGACGCCCGCCTTGAAGGCCGCGGCATCGCCGGCGCGAAGCAGCGTCTCCCCTTCATTTTCGATCAACACCACCTCGCCATCGACGACATAGATCAACTCGTCCTCCTTTTCGTGCCAATGGCGCTGCGAGGAGGCGGAGCCGGGTTTCAGGCGGCAGAGATTGACGCCGAACTGCGTCAGCCCGCCGGCGTCGCCGAGCCGCTTGCGGAAGCGGCCCCGGGCAATCTCGTGGAACGGGGCGGGATAGCCGCAGGAATTTTCCTCCGGGACGGCGGAGAGGTCGAGCTTCGGCATCGTTACACTCGTTCAATGATGGTGGCGGTGCCCATGCCCGCCCCGATGCAGAGCGTGACGAGGGCGGTCGAAAGGCCGCGCCGCTCCAGCTCGTCGAGCGCGGTGCCCATAATCATCGCGCCCGTCGCGCCGAGCGGGTGCCCCATGGCGATGGCGCCGCCGTTCACGTTTACGGTCGCCGGGTCGAGGTCGAGCGCCTGCATGGCGCGCAGCACGACGGCGGCGAAGGCTTCGTTGATCTCGAAGAGGTCGATGTCGGCGAGCGTCATGCCGGACCGCTTCAGCACCTTTCGCGTCACGTCGATCGGCCCGGTCAGCATCAGCGCCGGGTCGGAGCCGATATTGGCGAAGGCGCGCACTTTTCCCCGCGGCTTCAGCCCGGCCGCCTTGCCGCCCGCCGCGTTGCCGACGAGCACGGCGGCCGCCCCGTCGACGATCCCCGACGAATTGCCGGCGTGATGCACGTGCTTCACCCGCTCCACGTCCGGATGCGCCTGGATGGCGACGGCGTCGAAGCCGCCCATCTGGCCGACGATCTCGAAAGCGGGCTTCAGCGCCGCGAGCGACTGCATGTCGGTGTCGGGGCGCGGATGCTCGTCGCGGTCGAGGATAATGAGTTCGTTGACGTCGGTGACCGGCACGACCGATTTCGCGAAGCGGCCCTCGCTCCACGCTTCGGCCGTGCGTCTCTGGCTCTCGACCGCGTAGGCGTCGACGTCGTCGCGCGAAAACCCGTACTTGGTGGCGATCAGGTCGGCCGAGACGCCCTGCGGCATGAAATAGGAGGGCACGGCGACTTCCGGATCGACCGGCCAGGCGCCGCCCGACGTCCCGATGCCGACCCGCGACATCGATTCGACCCCGCCGGCGACGACGAGGTCGTGCTGGCCGGTCATGACCTGCGCCGCCGCCATGTTCACTGCGTCGAGACCGGAGGCGCAGAAGCGGTTGATCTGCATGCCCGGCACATACGCCCCGTATCCCGCCGCGAACACTGCCGCGCGCGCCACGTCGCCGCCCGCCTCGCCGATCGGGTCGACGCAGCCGAGGATCAAATCGTCGACGAGATGCGTGTCGAGCGAGTTGCGGTCGCGGATCGCATTAAGCGCCGTCGCCGCCAGCCTGACGGTCGGGACTTCGTGCAGGGCGCCGTCCGGCTTGCCCCGCCCGCGCGGCGTTCGCACGGCGTCATAGATGAAGGCCTCTGCCATCGGCGCTCCTTCTCCGGCCCGGATTCTCGATCTGCGCCAAACTAGGGCTCCGCCGCGCCGGACGCCAGCGGGGAAGCGCCGGCGTGGCCGAAGGGACAGTTCGGGAGGCGCGCCAGGCATTTTGGCCGCGTGAAAACCGTTCACTCTGGCCGGCGGGAGGGGTAGGGTCGGCGACGAGAGGAAAGGGAGAGGATCATGACCATCAGGATTTGCGAAAGGTTTGGCAGCGTGCGGATCGCGGCGATCGGGCTCGCCGGCGCGGCGGCAATGGCCTTGGCGGCGGGATCGGCGGCGGCGGGAACCATTACCGTCTACACCTCCTATGAGGAGGACGAGCTGGCGGCGTTCATCGACAAGATGAAGGAGGATCTGCCCGACATCGAGGTGAACGTCCTGCGCCTGTCCACCGGCGACCTGGGGGCGCGCATGATGGCGGAAGCGAGCAATCCCCAGCACGACGTGATCTGGGGCTGGGCGGCGACCCACATGGTCGATCCGCGCATCGTCGAGCTGCTCGAGCCGTACGAGGCGGCCGGCATCGAGAAGGTCCCGGCGCGCTTCCGCGACCCGGAGAACCGCTGGTTCTCGACCACCGGCTATATGGGCGCCTTCTGCGTCAACAACGAAGTCATGCAGGCGAAGAACCTCACGATGCCGGCCTCCTGGAACGACCTGATCAAGCCCGAATACAAGGACGAGCTGGTGATGCCGAACCCGGCCAGTTCCGGCACCGGCTACCTGCACGTCGCCGCCATCCTGCAGATGATGGGCGAGGAGAAGGGCTGGGAGTACCTGGACGCGCTCGACGAGAACATGAACCAGTACATCAAGAGCGGGTCGCGGCCGTGCAACGCGGCGAGCGCCGGCGAGTTCGCGATCGGCATCTCGTTTGCGCTGCGTGCGATCAAGAACATCGAGGAAGGCTATCCGATCACCATGGTCATACCGACCGAGGGCGCCGGCCACGAGCTTGAGGCGCATGGCCTGATGAAGACGTCCGGGAACAAGGAAGACGCCAAGCGCTTCCTCGACTGGACGCTCTCGAAGGGCGCCGAGGAGGAGTACAACAACTGGAAATCGATCGTGACCATGGCCGATCGTGAAATGCCGCAGCGCTTCCTCGACGCCGGACTGCCGGCCGACATCTCCACCGTCCTTTTCGAAGTGGACTACGCTTGGGCGGCGGAGAACCGGGAACGCATTCTCGCGGAATGGCAGAAGCGCTACGAAGAGGCGGAGTGATCCGCTACTTTTGAGGGGGAGATAGTCTCCCCCTCTCTCCTGCGATTTTGATCTGATGTTTCTCTCGCTGCGCCACGTCACCCGACGCTTCGGCGAACTCGTCGCCGTCGATGCCGTGGATCTGGATATTTCCGAAGGCGAGTTCGTTTGTTTCCTCGGCCCGTCCGGCTGCGGGAAGACGACGCTGCTGCGGCTGATCGCCGGGCTGGAGACGCTCGACCGGGGCGACATCCGCCTCAAGGACCGGGACCTCGGCGATCTGCCGGCGCGCAAGCGCAATTTCGGCGTCGTCTTCCAGTCCTATTCGCTGTTTCCGAACCTGACCGTCGTCCGCAACATCGCCTATGGGCTCGAATGCCGAAAGCGTCCGCGCGCGGAGATCGGCGCCCGGGTGAACGAGATGCTCGACCTCGTCCACCTCACGGAGGACGCGGGAAAGCGACCGCACGAGCTCTCCGGCGGCATGCAGCAGCGCGTGGCGCTGGCGCGGGCGCTGGCGCCGCAGCCGGAGGTGCTGCTCCTCGACGAGCCGCTCTCGGCGCTCGACGCCAAGGTGCGCGAATCGCTCCGCGGCGAAATCCGCGAGCTGCAGCAGCGTCTCGGCATCACCACCGTCATGGTCACGCACGACCAGGAGGAGGCGATGGAGATGGCCGACCGGATCGTGGTGATGAATCGCGGCCGCATCGAGCAGATGGGGCCGGCCGAAGAGCTCTACTGGCAGCCGGCGACCAGGTTCGTCGGCGAATTCATCGGGCGCCTGAACATCCTCGACGGGCCGGCTTGGCGCGGGCGGCTGCGCGCGTGCGGGCCGATGAGCGGCCCCGACGACGGCAACGTCATCGCGATCCGGCCGGAACACGTTCGGCTGGTGGAGGACGGCGAGGCGCCGGAGGAACCCGTTTTCGAGGGCACCGTGCGCCACGCTTCCTTCCTCGGCAACACGATGCGCGTCCTGATCGAGGCGGAGCCGGGGGCGGCGGTCGAGGTGGAGCTGCACGGCCGCCGCGACCGCGTCCGGAAAGGCACGCGTCTGCGCTTCATCCTGCCGCGCGAGCGCCTGCGCCGTCTGGCGGTGACGCCGCAATGACGGCGACCGCGCTCGCCGTCATCCGCCGCCACGGCGATGCCGACCGGCTTTTCGGCTACGCGATCGCGGCCGCCGCCTCGCTCTTGCTCGTGGTCTTCGTGCTCCTCCCGATCTGGAAGATCCTGAGCTTCTCCTTCGTCACGCCCGACGGCTTCGGCCTCGACAATTACGCCCGCTACCTGTCGAGCGGGCGCTTCCGCTCGATCGTCTGGAACACCTTCGAGGTGACGCTGTCGGTCACTTTCGTCACGATCTTCCTCGCCTACGGCTTCGCCTATGCGATCGAGCGCACCTCGATGCCGCTGAAGTCGGCGCTGCGGCTGATCGCGCTGCTTCCGATCTTCTCGCCCTCGCTGGTTCAGGCGCTCGGCCTGCAGTTCCTGCTCGGGCGCAACGGGCTGGTCAACCGCACCTTCGGCACCGAGATCGACATCTACGGCTTCTGGGGCATCTTCATCGCCGACACGCTCTACGCCTTCCCGCACGCCTTCCTCATCCTGTCGACGGCGCTGGCGGTGAGCGACGCGCGGCTCTACGAATCCGCCACCAGCCTCGGCGCCTCGGCGCTCCGCAGCTTCTGGACGGTGACGCTCCCTTCGACGCGCTACGGGCTTGCCTCCGCGATCTTCGTGACCTTCACAATCGTCATCACAGATTTCGGCAATCCGGTCGTGATCGGCGGCAACTACTCGGTGCTCGCCGTCGAGATCTACAATCAGGTGTCGGGGCAGGCGAATTTTTCGATGGGCGCGGTGGTGGGCGTGATCCTGCTCCTGCCGGCGGCGCTCGCCGTGATCGGCGAGAAGTGGATCGCGCGCCGCCAATACGCCGCGGTCACCGCGCAGTCGGTGCCGCTGGTGCCGAAGCCGGCGCCGGCGCGCGATGCCGCATGGCTCGCCTACAGCGCCCTCGTCGCCGCCGCGATCCTGATCGTCGTTGGCGTCGTCATCTATGCCAGCTTCGTGCGGCTGTGGCCCTACAACATGGCCTTGAGCCTGCGCCACTATCAGTTCGACGTGCAGAACGGCATCCAGCCGCTGTGGACCAGCATCTACGTCGCGGTCATCACGGCGCTGCTCGGCGTCGTCTTCGTTACCGCCGCCGCCTACGCCAATCACCATATGCAGGGCCGCGCCGGCCGCTTTCTCTACTTCCTCTCGATCCTGCCGGCGGCGGTTCCCGGCATGGTGCTGGGCCTCGGCTACATCCTCGCCTTCAACAACCCGATGCATCCGGTCTACGCGATCTACGGGACCGTGCTGATCATCGCGGTCTGCAACATCTATCATTACCACGCGCAGGCGTTCCTCCTGGCGACGACCAACATGAAGCAGATCAGCCGCGCCTTCGATGAGGCTTCCGCCACGCTCGGCGCCAGCCGCTTCAGGACGCTATGGCGGATCACGCTGCCGCTGATCTGGCCGACGATCGTCAGCGTCGGCGTGTTCTTCTTCATGCGCGCGATGGTGACGCTGTCGGCGGTGATCTTTCTCATTACGCCGTCCACCCAGCTTGCCGCCGTGTCCGTCCTCTATCTCGACGACCGCGGTGCCCTGAACCAGGCCGCCGCCTTCGCGGTCTGCATCATGGCGACGGTGATCGGCTTCCTGATCGTGGCGCAGCTTATGCTCAGGCTCGCCGGCATCCGCGGCACCAGCCTGATCCGGTAGGCCTGTCTGCTTTCGGCCGCCGCCCTGCGGTCAGCGGAACCTCCGCCAAGGCCCAGAAGGATTTCCACATCGCCCATCAAGGGGCATTTTCGGTCGCATATGGGCCAAATTGGCAAGTAGTGAGGGCGGCGAATAAACCGTTCTTCCAAATTAAAGGTGAGACAATTTGGGAGATTCGCGCGTATGATTATTTTCAACTCCGGCAGCGGTGAAGTTGATGTCGAAGAAAATATTGGTCCGAGCGATGCTGCTCGCGTGTCTGGCAACGAGCGGCTCGTCGGCGTCTGCGGTTGAATGCAGGCAGGCCGATATCAAAGGACGATGGCTCATCAGCGCCGACATTTTCGACTCAGGCTCTGCCGGGTTCCGTTCTTTGGTCTGCCCTATCGTGATTGCCGCCGACGGCTCCATGGTGCAAACGCCCTGCGAGCAGGTGGACGCGACCTTTTTTGATGGCGCTCTGTTTTTCAACGAGCAGTTAGGGGGCTGATTGCGCGGGGGTGCTTGGGACTTCAATGCTGATTGGAGGCAGGCGGTTCCAGTTCGGCTCGTCCATCGCCTCAAGGAAGCGGCCCCGGCCTGGGCTGGATTGGGGGTCCTTGAAAGGCCGGAGCCGCCGCGTCGACTGGAGTCTTGGGTCAAAAGCCGACGGCCTATCGAAGCACGTCAAGGGCGAGCGTCGAGATGCCCTCCGGCATGAGTTTTTCATGTCGGCGGGATCGAGTTGCGCTGCCACGGTTGTGCGGTAGCATGGGGCCCGGTGACCGAGGGCGGTCCGGATCAGAGGAAGGGATCAACATGCTCAAGCGCGTGGCAGTTTTGGGATTCGTCTTCGGGTGCCTTGTCTCGGTCGCGGCAGCGGCGCCGGTGGTCACCAAATGCGGCAGCCCGATCAAGAGCGTCGTGAAAACAGAAATCGACTTCTTCACGACGAACTCGGAAAGCCCTGTGACCCTCTCCGGCACTTTTGTCAGCTTCAACGTTCCGGCGGGCGCCAGCCGGTGTGTCAGGGTTCGGTTCAGCGCCATCGCCAACTG
>DASWJZ010000077.1:0-18466 GCA_036396875.1 Propylenella sp. | reverse complement strand
GCTTGGCGGAATACGTCTTCATTCGGGTCACTCTTGGAGATTTTCGCTTTTCGGGGCCCGCCGGAAACGGCGCCGCCGATCGGGGGAGATAGGCGGGACCGTCGGGGAGTGTCAAGGGGATAAGCGGAAAATCGGCTCTTTATCAACGAATTAGATAGGAGGTAGGATAATACCATCGGCGCTCGCCTTGCCTCCCCAGGACGGGCTTGCCTTCGACGCGGCCCCGGTGCCACTGATAATCCCGGCCCTCGGTCGGACAAATGGCATGAATCAAGACGTTGCAACGACTGGCGCCGCCGGCCCCGCGCTGTTGCGGCAGGAGCGCCAGGGGGCCGGGGTTCTGCGACTCACCCTTGCGTCGCCGCCGGCCAATCTTCTGTCGGAAGGGATGCTGGCGGCCTTGCAGGAGGCGGTCAGCGCGGCCGCCGCCGACTCGTCCACGCGCGTCCTCGTTGTTGCCGCAGAGGGCAAGATCTTCTCAGGCGGACACGATCTGAAGGAGCTGACGGCGCATCGGAACGCCGCCGATCGAGGGCGGGCGTACTTCGAGCGCGTCTTCGATCGCTGCTCGCGGCTCATGCAGGCCCTGCCGGCGCTTCCCATGCCGGTCGTGGCGGAAGTCGGCGGCCTCGCCACCGCGGCCGGATGCCAGCTGGTTGCGAGCTGCGACATCGTCGTCGCGTCCGACGAGGCTCGCTTCGGCGTCAACGGCATCGATGTCGGCCTCTTCTGTTCTACTCCGATGGTGGCGCTGTCGCGCAATGTCAGTCCGAAGACCGCGCTCGACATGCTGATGACAGGCGAGCTGATTTCGGCCGAGCGGGCGCGCGAGGCTGGCCTCGTCAGCCGGGTCGTGCCGGCGTCGGAGCTGCGGCGCGAAACGGAGCGCGTCTGCGACACCCTGCTCGCCCGCCCCGCCGACGTGCTGCGTCTGGGCAAGCGCGCCTTCTATGAGCAGCTTCGCATGCCGGTCGCCGATGCCTATCGGCTTGGATCCGCGACCATCGTCGGCAACATGCTGATGGACGAAGCGGTCGAGGGGATTGCGGCCTTTGTCGAAAAGCGCAAGCCGAAATGGCCGCGTTCGTGACCCACGACAGTTATTCCGACAGCCACATCCGCGACATCCTCGGCAGCGTAAAGACGATCGCCGTCGTCGGCGCCAGCCCGAAGGAGGTGCGGCCGAGTTTTTTCGTGGCGCGCTATCTCCTCGACAAGGGTTACCGGGTTTTCCCGATCAATCCCGGCCAGAGCGGAAAGACAATCCTCGGGCAGTCGGTGTATGGCTCCCTGAAGGACGTGCCGGGCGCGATCGACATGGTCGACATCTTTCGCAGCTCCGACTTCGTCCCGCGGATCGTCGACGAAGCGCTGGCGCTTGACCCCCAGCCGAAGGTGATCTGGATGCAGCTCGGAATTCGCCACGACGAGGCGGCGAAGAAGGCGGAGGCCTCGGGGATCAAGGTGGTGATGAACCGGTGCCCGAAAATCGAATATGGCAGGCTGTCGGGCGAAATCGGCTGGGCGGGCGTCAATTCCCGCGTCCTGTCCTCGCGGAAGCCGGTGATGCGGGACGGCCATCAGAGCCTCGGCCTCCCGCCGTCGACCCGAGGGTCCGGCGCATGACCGCCGCGGGCCTGCTCGTCCTCGCCGCGGCCATCGCGATTTTCATCACCGCCGCCTCGATGTCGCGGCTCTATGTCAGCGACGGCCGCGTCGTCATCGTCGTCGTGGCGATGATGCTCTACACGCTCGGCAACCTTCTGATGATACGTGTCATGCGCGAGATCGGCCTCGGGGCGGCGATCTCGGTCGCCACGTTCGCGCAGCTCGTTATGGTCAACGTGGTTGCGTTCATGGTCTTCCACGAACGGCCGGCGCCAATGCAGACCACGGGCATCGCTCTCGGCGCGCTGGGCATGCTTCTGATCCTGCTTCCCGGCGGCAAGAGCTGAACCGCCGGCTGTTCCAAACCGAGGGCATTGGGGACTGCCGTCCTACTGCCCCCTTCCCGCTTGGCTGGCGAAGCGGCGGGCCTCGTCGGCGGCGCGGAAGATGGCGGCCGCCTTGTTGATGCATTCCTGCTGCTCGGAGTCGGGATCGGAATCCGCCACGATGCCGGCGCCCGCCTGCACGTAGACCTTGCCGTCCTTCACCATGGCGGTGCGCAATACGATGCAGGTGTCCATTGCTCCGTCGGCGGAGAAGTAGCCAACGCAACCCGCATAGGTACCGCGCTTCTCCTTCTCCAGTTCGTCGATGATCTCCATTGCGCGCACCTTCGGTGCGCCGGACACCGTGCCGGCCGGAAAGCCGGCGGCGAGCGCGTCGAGCGGGTCGCAATCGGCCCGAAGCTTTCCCACCACGTTCGACACGATGTGCATGACGTGGCTGTAGTGCTCGAGGAAGAACTGATCCGTCACGCGCACGCTGCCGAGTTTTGACACGCGGCCGGCGTCGTTGCGGCCGAGGTCGAGCAGCATCAGGTGTTCGGCGCGCTCCTTCGGATCGGCAAGCAGTTCCTCGCCGAGGCGCCTGTCCTCCTCGGGCGTCGTGCCCCGCGGCCGGGTGCCGGCGATCGGGCGGATCGTCACCTCGCCCTCACGCACGCGGACAAGGATTTCCGGACTCGAGCCGACGATCGAAAAGTCGTCGAAATCGAGGAAGTAGAGGAAGGGAGACGGGTTTACGCGGCGGAGCGCCCGGTAGAGCGCGAAGGCGGGGAGGGGAAACGGCGCCTCGAAGCGTTGGGAAAGCACTACCTGAAAGATGTCGCCGGCGGCGATGTACTCCTTCGCTCGCGCCACCATCGCCTTGAACTCGGCCGCCGTGGTGTTGGAGACGACCTCGCCGTTCAGCGCCATGTCCGCCGGCGCCGACGCGTGGTCGACGGGGCGGTCGAGCGCGTCAATCACGTCGAGCAGGCGGTTTACCGCGCGGTCGTAGGCTGCGCGCGCCTCGATGCCCGGCTCCGGGCGGACCGGGCTTACCACCGTCAGCTCGTCCTTCACCGCATCGAAGATCGCCACCACCAGCGGACGGATGAAGATGGCGTCCGGCACGCGGACTGCTTCCGGGTTCGGCGCCGGCAGCGCTTCCATCAGGCGCACCATGTCGTATGCGAGATAGCCGAAGACCCCGGCCGCCATCGGCGGCAGATTCTCCGGAACCGCGATGCGGCTGTCGGCGATCAGCGTGCGGAGCGCGAAAAGCGCATCGCCGCGGCAGGGCTCGAAGCGGGATAGGTCGGGGAGGCGTGCCATCTCGGCGCGCGCGCCCTCGGCCCGGAAAATGAGATCCGGGTCGAAGCCAAGCATGGAGTAGCGGCCGCGGACAGCGCCGCCTTCCACCGATTCCAGCAGGAACGAATTTCGCCGGCTGCCGGCGATCTTGAGGAAGGCGGAGACAGGCGTTTCGAGATCGGCGACGAGGCGCGTCCACACAAGCTGCGGCTCGCCGCGCGCATGGACCGCCCCGAATGCCTCGAAGGCCGGCTCAACCTGCATCACTGGGTCTGGATCTGCCCGGTCAGCTGCTGGAAGGCCGCACTGTTCACGCTGGCGTCGCGCGATTGCAGGAGCTGGCGGTTGTAGATGGCGATGAGCTCGTTCTCCAGCGACGGATTCAGCCGCTGCCGGATCGCCGATGCATCCGCCGCCTCGGCGAAGAAGGCCGGCGCCGTCACCCGGTCGACCTTCAAAATGATGCGCTCGTAGCCGTCGCCTTCGGCGTTGGCGACGTGGCCCTGCGGGCCGGCGAAAGCCTGCGAAATCGCATTCGCGCTGAGACCGCCCTGCGGCGTGCCACGCTTCACGTTCTCCACCGTTGCGACGGTCTGGCCGATCTCGGCGGCGAGCGCGGAGAACGGCTCGCCGGCGCCGGCCCGTTCGTAAAGCGACTCGGCCTTTGCGGCGATGCGGTTCGCGGTTTCCTCGGCGGTCCAGGCGGCGACGGCGTCCGCGCGCACCTCGTCGAGCGTGCGATCGCGCTCCGGCGTGATTTCGAGCACGTCGTAGAAGACCCAGGCGTCGCCGCCGGCACGAACCGGGCTGTTCTCCACGCCGACATCGCTTTCGAATGCCTCCTCCAACACCTGCGCCTGGTTCGGGATCGTCTCCATCGGGCGCCCGTCCGCAATGCTGCCGTCGACCGCGACATTTTCCACGACCCGATAGGGGAGCGACAGCTTTGCGGCGGCCTCCTCCAGCGTAGTGCCGCCGGCGCGCTCATCCTCCACCTGATCGTAAAGGTCGTGGACGTGCTCGCGCGCCGCGCGCGTCGCAAGATCCTCCCGTAGCCGGGCGGAAACCTCGGCGAGCGGCGTCACGGAGCCCGGCTCCACCTCCGTCACCCGTATGACGGAAGGCTCCAGCGCGCCGTCGGTGACGGCGACGGGCTCGTTCGGCGCCGCGGCGAAGGCCGCCTCGGCGACCGCCGGATCGATGATTTCGGCCTTCGACTTCAGTCCGAGGTCGATATTGGCGGGCGCTTCACCCTTTTCCGCGGCAAGTGCGGAAAAGTCCTTGCCGGCCCGCAGGGCGGCCAGCGCCTCGTTCGCCGCCTCCGCCGTGCCGAAACGGATCTGCTCAATCCGCCGGCGCTCGGGGCGGGTATAGTTCGCGATGCGCCGCTCGTATTCGGCGGCAAGCTCTTCCTCGCTGACTGCCGCGGGGTCGGCAACCGCCGTCGGGTCGAGAATGAGAAGAGCGAGCTTGCGGTATTCCGGCGCGCGGAAGCGTTCCCGGTTCGCGTCGAAATAGTCCTGCAGGACGCCGTCGTCCGGAGGGGCGACCGGCTCTATGGCGCTTTCGTCGACCGGAAAGAAGGAGATGGCGCGCTCCTCGTTCTGCAAGCGGTAGAGCGCCTCAACGAGCGGCTGCGGCGCCTCGATGCCGACGCCGAGGCTCACCATGATCTGCTCACGCACCAGATCTCGCTTGACGTCGCGCACATAATCGTCGCGGTCGATCCGCGCATTGTCGAGGAGCAGCGCGAAGCGCTCCCGGTCGAAGGCGCCGCCAGCGCCCCGGAAGGCCGGATTGGCAGCGATCTCGCGCGCGACGCGGTCATCGGATACGCCGAGGCCATGACCGCGCGCCTCGTCGTCGAGCGCGGCGGACAGGAGAAGCCGGGACAGCACTTGCTGAGGATTGGCCTCCTGCCCCGTCTGCTGCGCCGCGCGCTGGGTCTGGTCATAGGCGTTGGCGAATTCCTGAATGCTCACCTCGGTGTCGCCGACGGTGGCCAGCGTGCCCGCGCCGTAGCCCTCGAAGCCGCCGATGCCCCAGACGGCGAAGCTCAGCACGAGAAGGGCCATCAGCACCTTCGAAACCCAGCCCTGGGCACCTTGACGCAACTGGTCGAGCATGAAACAGCCTCTCGCCGAAATATGAAGGCCGGGGCGCGTCGCCGCCCCCGGCGCTCGCAAACATAAGACCGGCGTCCTGCGCTGCCAAGCCGATCGAGACATGCCGAAGGCCCCCCTGGGCAGGAGCTCACCCGCCATGCGCCATCTGATCGCCGGAAACTGGAAGATGAACGGGCTCGCCGCAACCCTTGATGAGGCGGCGCGGACCGCAGAGGGGGCCCGCGCCCTGGAGGGCCGGGTCGATGTGATGCTCTGTCCGCCCGCGACGCTGATCGCGCAAATGCGCTGGCGGACGAAGGACTTGCCGCTCCTGATCGGCGGCCAGGACTGCCACACAAGGCCCTCGGGCGCCCATACCGGCGACGTTTCAGCGGAGATGCTGCGCGATGCGGGCGCAAGCGCCGTGATCGTCGGCCATTCGGAGCGGCGGACGGGACACGGTGAGACCGACGCCCTGGTGCGGGCCAAGGCGGAAGCGGCGCGGCGCGCCGGGCTCATGGCGATCGTCTGCATCGGCGAGACCGAAGAGGAGCGCGATGCGGGTGAGACACTCGAGGTGGTGCCGCGGCAGCTCGAAGGCTCTATCCCCGACGGCGCACCGGTGGATATCGTGGTTGCCTATGAGCCGGTATGGGCGATCGGCACCGGCCGCACGCCGGGCGAGGGTGACATCGCCGCCGTCCATGCCCATATCCGCGCCAGGCTGGTCGCGCGCTTCGGCGAGGCCGGCGGCTCCGTACGCATCCTCTATGGGGGCTCGATGAAGCCGGACAATGCCGCCGCCATCCTTGCCGTCCCGGATGTGAACGGCGGGCTGGTCGGCGGCGCCAGTCTGAAGGCCGCCGATTTCCTGGCGATCGCGGGCGCGGCGGCCGGGGGCGACTAAGGCTTCAAAGCGGGAAGCGGCTCGTGTAGAAGGCGCCGCCAAGGAAAGACGTTCATGACGACGGTTCTCATCGTGATCCACCTGATGGTGGTGCTGGCCATGATCGGCCTGGTGCTCCTGCAGCGCTCCGAGGGCGGTGCGCTTGGAATCGGCGGGGGCGGGGGCGGATTCATGACCGGCCGCGGCGTCGGCAACGTGCTGACGCGCGCCACCGGGATCCTTGCGCTCGCCTTTTTCGCGACATCGCTCGGACTAGCGCTGCTCGCCAAGATCGAGACCCGGCCGTCCGACATTTTCGACCGGTTGCCCGGCCAGGCGGCGCCCGTCGAATCGCAAACCCCGGCGCCGCCCGCCCCGACAGGCGCGCCGACGAGCGCCCAGGACCTCTTGGAGCAACTCGGCGGGCCCTCACAGGCGCCGGAGGCGCCGGCCGCGGGCGCCGGCAATGGCGCAGCCGCGCCGGCACCGGCGCCGCAGGGCGGCGGTGCGGCTCCGCAACAGGCGCCCGCAGCACCCGCTTCCGGGCCGCAGACGCCTCCCGCTGCGCCGCAAGACGGGCAGTAGCGGTTTCATCTGAGGGCGCTGAAGGCTGCCAAGCGGCAGGGAACCTCTCGGCTATTTGGCATCCGGGGCCGGTTACAACATCACTCCCCATCCTGGGGACCCCACAGTCGGTGCCTGGACGCCCTCATCTGTAGCTCTCCTTGGGATATTGCAGATGCGACCACGCTGGAGTGCGCCCGAAGTGCTCCGGCTGTTGTGTTGACCGTAAGCTCTCACGATTGATGACGAGAACAGCACTTTGCCTTACGATCACGCCAACAATCCGCAGCGGCGCCTAAAAAAGGAGAGACCCGTGCCCGGGGATCGGCGAATTTCGGCGAGGCATCCGGCGACGATCGTGCTGGTTTGGCTGGCGCTGGCGCTCACATCGGCACCCAGCGAAGCCGCCGTGGCCTGCAAGCTCATCCGCAACGTCGCCCAGCTGCAGGCGATACAGAACGATCTCGACGGCAGCTATTGCCTGGCCAACGACATCGAGGCGAGCGGGGTCGCCAATTTTGCGCCGCTCGGAACGTCGGCTAGTCCGTTCACCGGCCGCCTCTACGGCAACAACCACGTCATCGCCAACCTGACCGTCAGCAGCGCCGCGGCCGGTGTCGGCCTGTTTGGGGTCACCGACGGCGCGGTCATTCAGGATCTCGCGCTTCTCAATGCGAAGGTGACCGGGCCGGACAATGCCTATATCGGCGCCCTCGTCGGCATTGCCAAAGGCTCGAGCGCGCCAAGCACGATCGCGCGCATTTCCGTGACCGGCCAGGTCAAGTCCGCTGGCGCCTCCTCTCTCGGCGGCATCGCCGGCAATCTCAATGCCAACGTGACCCTCACGCAATCCCGCAGCGCAGCCAAGGTCGTCGGCCCCGCGCCGGCTACCCAGGCGGGCGGACTGGTCGCATGCAACGACGGCGGCACGGTGCAGCAGTCCTATGCCACTGGCCCGGTCACCGGCGGCGACGACAGCCAGGTGGGCGGACTGATTGCATGTAACAGGGGCGGCGCGACGCTGCTATCCTATGCCGCCGGCCCGGTGACGGGCGGGGCCGACAGCGAGGTCGGGGGACTGGTCGGCTACCAAAGCGGCGGCAAGATCACGGAGAGCTATGCCGTCGGAAAGGTGGGCGGCGGTGCCGAGTCGAGCGTCGGCGGCCTGATCGGTTCTGTGTTCGGGTCTCCCATTGTGATGAATGCCTATTGGGATACGCAGACTTCCGGGCAGACGGCGAGCGGGGGCGGCCTCGGCGGCGGGCTGATGACGACGCAGTTTCGCGCCGAGTTGCCGCCGGGCTTCGGCAATGCCTGGGCGATAACCAGGAAGCTCAGCTATCCCTTCCTCAACGACCCCCACATCGACTTTGCCTCGCCGCTCGCCACGCTGGTGCGGAGCAGCAAGGTCTTTGTCTTCCTGCCGATCGGCCAGTTGGACAAATCGCAGTACAAGACCGAGCCCGTCCACGCCGACAAGGCCTCGCTCGCCACCGTCTACACGATGATCGCCCGCGCCATCGGGATCACCAAGGACATCGCGGCCTTGAGGAACGTGACGATCAGCCGCTACTGGGACGACGCGAGCCAAACCGCGCATTGGGACGGAGAGATCACTGCGCACGCCAGTTTGGGCGCGCTGAGAACGATCGCCGGCAATGCCCGTCTCGACGGCAGCAACGTCATCGGTCAGATGGACAGGCAGCGTCTGGTGATCCTGCGCGGCAGCTACAAGAAGAGCGGCGGCGGCACGGCGACGCATTTCATGCTCGGCACGCTCTATACGAAAGCCGGCGGCGCCGTGCAGGCGGTGGTGGCTCACGATCCGTGGACCGGCGAGCAGGTGTCGATCGACCGGGCCACGAAGAAGGTGATTTCGCCGGCAAACTTCCCGCTCGCGAACTTCAAGGTGAACGGCTACCGGCGGGTGACGATCAACTGAGGGTTCGCCGCGGAACGACGGCGGGCGAGCTTTCGATCAAGTTGACGAAGGTACTCGAGCGTGTGACTTTCTATGGCATCGGCCATTTTCCGCTCCTTTCGGCGAGTATGCCATACGCCCGCGTCGCCGCGCCAGCATCAGCTCTTGGCGAGATTCTCAATCGAGCCGCGATGATTGCTGCTCCGTCACGGGCAGTACTCTGTCGGCTCAGTGCCACAATCCCCTGCCTATTGACTGAATTTTTGACTCCCCGAATCGCTTTAGCCGCGCTAAGGCTCAAATCCCATGGCGCGGTACATCTTCATTACCGGCGGCGTGGTCTCCTCCCTCGGCAAGGGCATCGCAGCGGCGGCTCTGGGCGCGCTGCTGCAGGCGCGCGGCTACAGGGTCCGGCTGCGCAAGCTCGACCCGTATCTCAACGTCGATCCGGGGACGATGAGCCCATACCAGCACGGCGAGGTATTCGTCACCGACGACGGCGCGGAGACCGATCTCGATCTCGGCCATTACGAGCGCTTCACCGGCCGCTCCGCCAACCGCATGGACAACATCACCACCGGGAAGATTTACCAGGAGATCATCGCCCGGGAGCGGCGCGGCGACTATCTCGGCGGAACGGTGCAGGTCATCCCGCATGTCACCGACGCCATAAAAAACTTCATCCTCGACGGGAACGACGGCTTCGACTTCGTGCTGTGCGAGATCGGCGGCACGGTCGGCGACATCGAGGGGCTGCCTTTCTTCGAGGCGATCCGGCAGCTCGGCAACGAGCTTTCCCGCGGGCATGCGGTCTACATCCACCTGACGCTGATGCCCTTTATTGCGACGGCGGGGGAGTTGAAGACCAAGCCGACGCAGCATTCGGTGAAGGAGTTGCGCTCGATCGGTATCCAGCCGGACATCCTGCTGGTGCGCTGCGATCGGCCGATCCCGGACAGCGACAAGCGAAAACTCGCGCTCTTCTGCAATGTGCGCGAGAGCGCGGTCATCCCCGCCCTGGACGTGGAGACGATCTACGACGTGCCCGTCGCTTATCACGAGAGCGGGCTCGACCGGGAAGTTCTGGCCGCCTTCGGGGAGGAGCGCGAACAGGTCGTCGACCTCGAGCGGTGGCGGGCGATCAGCCGCGTGATACGTCACCCGGAGGGGGACATCACGATCGCGGTGGTCGGCAAATACACGGGCCTGAAAGACGCCTACAAATCGCTGATCGAGGCGCTGCAGCACGGCGGCATCGCCAACAAGGTGCAGGTCAACCTCGACTGGATCGAGAGCGAGATCTTCGAGAAGGAAGACCCGGCGCCCTGGCTTGAGCGGGTCAATGGAATCCTGGTGCCGGGCGGTTTCGGCGAGCGCGGCACCGAGGGGAAGATCAACGCCGTCACCTTCGCCCGCACGCGCAACGTGCCGTATTTCGGCATCTGCTTCGGCATGCAGATGGCGGTGATCGAGGCGGCGCGCAACCTTGCCGGGATCGACAAGGCGAGTTCATCGGAATTTGGTCCGACCCGGGAACCGGTGGTCGGCCTGATGACGGAGTGGCTGAAGGGGAACCAGCTCGAGACGCGGCTGGCGCAGGGCGACCTCGGCGGCACCATGCGGCTCGGCGCTTATCCGGCCATCCTCCGGCGCGGAAGCCGCATCGCGGAAATCTACGGCGACACCGAGATCAGCGAGCGGCACCGCCACCGCTACGAGGTGAATATCGACTACAAGGATCGGCTGGAGAAAGCGGGGATGAGCTTCGCCGGCATGTCGCCCGACAGTCTGCTTCCGGAGACGATCGAGCTTCCCGGCCATCCGTGGTTCATCGGCGTGCAATTTCACCCGGAGCTGAAGTCGCGGCCGTTCGAGCCGCACCCGCTCTTCGCCTCCTTCATCGCCGCCGCAGTGGAGCAGAGCCGGCTGGTGTAGACTGTACGCCGACCGAACGTGCGGAGGAGGCCACGATGTCGGACCCGCTGCCGCGCCTGAACGCGCCGGATACGCCCATCCATGTCCGGGGCGATTTGGAGAGCCTTCGCCAGGCGCTCGACGCGACGCTTCCGCGCAAGCGCGATACGGTGCGCAATCTTCTCATCGCGACCTGGAACATTCGCGAATTCGGCGGGCTCAGCGAGCGCTGGACCGTGTCGAAGACGGGTACGGAATCGCCGAAGCGCGACTGGCGCGGGCTATGGGCCATCACGGAGATTGTCTCGCGCTTCGACGTGGTCGCGGTGCAGGAGGCGACCGGCGACCTGAAGGCGCTGCGCACGCTCCTGAAGACGCTCGGCGATGGCTGGAACCTAATCATGACGGATGTTACCGCCGGAGCGGCCGCCGGCGGCGAGCGCCTTGCCTTCTTGTTCGATTCGCGCCGGGTGGAGCTTTCCGGCCTCGCCTGCGAACTCGTGGTTCCACGGGAATGGCTCGACGAGGTCGAGAGCGACGCGCTCCGACGCCAATTCGCCCGAACGCCCTATGCGGTCGGCTTCCGCGCCGGGAGCGAGACTTTCGTGCTCGTCACGCTGCACGTGGATTACGGCTCGTCGCCGGCGGACCGGGTTCCCGAGCTTAGGGCTATCGCCCGCTGGATGGAGAGCTGGGCTCGGCGGACGACGCAATGGGAGCAGAATTTCCTGGTGCTCGGCGATTTCAACATCGACCGGTCCGGCGATCCGCTTTATGACGCCTTCACATCGACGGGGCTCGCGCCGGCCCCTGCGCATGTCAATCTGCCGCGTACGATCTTCAGCGGCGGTGAGCCGGGCCCGAAGGACAAGTATTACGACCAGATCGCGTGGTTCGCCGATCCCGGTCGCGCGCTCATCAACATGACGCCGAAGGGTGGGGGTATCTTCGATTTCCGCCCGCATTGCTACAGCGAGGTCGGGCTGACGAACCTGCAGCTGAGCTTTCGGCTCTCCGATCACTTCCCGTTGTGGATCGAGTTCGAGGTCGGCCCACCGTAGTTGCCGGACGTGGAAGCCGGGTGGCGCAAGGGCAGAGTTTCGCTAAAAGACCGGGAATGCGCCCCCTCGACCACCTCGTCCTGCCGGTGACGACGCTGACGCTCGCCCGATCGCGGCTGACGTCCCTCGGTTTCACGGTCGCCCCGGATGCGCGCCACCCCTTCGGCACCGGCAATTGCTGCGTTTTTTTCCAGAACCGCACTTATTTGGAGCCGGTGACGATTGTCGACCGCGGCGCCGCCGATGTCGCGGCCGCGGAGGGGGTGGTCTTCGTCAGGCGGGTGAAGCGATTCACCGAGCGGCAGGGCGAGGGTCTTGCGATGGTCGCTCTGAAGAGCGCGGACGCCGAAGCGGATGCAGCAGATTTCCGGCTTCTCGGCGTGGGCGGCGGACCGCCCCAGCGTTTCAGCCGCATGGCAAGCCTGCCGGACGGCTCGCAGAAGGAGGTCGGCTTCGCAATCGCCTTCGCGGATCAGCCGGCCGCCGCGGACGCAGCGTTTTTTGCCATCCAGCATCTTGATCCTGACGTGCTCTACCAGCCGGATTACCTCGATCATGCGAACGGCGCGCTCGGCGTTTCGGGACTCGCCGCGATCGCCGAGAACCCAGCCGACTTCCATATCCTGCTCTCGGGGGCGACCGGTCAGCGCGAACTGCATGCGACGTCGAACGGTGTGGAGGCAGACCTAGGCGGGCAGCGTATCGCCGTCCTCACGCCGGCCGCCTTTCGCGCGCGCTACGGGATCAATGCGGTTGAACCGCGGCGAGGTCTCCTTTTCGCCGCCATTGACATTACGGTCGCCAGTCCGGAGCGGGCGTCCCGCTTTGCCGGCTCCGCCGCCATACGGCACGAGGGGCGGATCGTCATCCCGCCGGCGCCCGGCCTTGGCGCCGTTCTTGCAATGGGGGCCGAAGAGAATGGCTGATCCCAATGCCGTCGTGGAGGTCGGGCCGGTCCGCATCGGAAACAGGCTGCCGCTCGCGCTGATCGCCGGGCCGTGCCAGATGGAAAGCCGCGACCACGCCTTCGATATGGCCGGCGCGCTCAAGGAGATCTGCGGCCGGCTCGGCCTTGGCCTCATCTACAAGACGAGCTTCGACAAGGCGAACCGCACCAGTCTGAAGGGCACGCGCGGCGTCGGCCTCGACGGCGCGCTCCCGGTCTTCGCCGGCATCCGCAAGGATCTGGGATTGCCGGTGCTGACCGACGTGCATGAGCCGGGCCAGTGCGCCGAGGTGGCGGAATCGGTAGATGTGCTGCAGATACCCGCATTCCTCTGCCGTCAGACGGACCTCCTTGTCGCAGCGGCCGCAACCGGACGCGCGGTCAACATCAAGAAGGGACAATTTCTGGCGCCGTGGGACATGCGCCAGGCGCTCGCCAAGGTGCTCGAGAGCGGCAATGCGAACGTGCTCCTGACGGAGCGCGGCGCATCCTTTGGTTATAACACGCTTGTCTCCGACATGCGGGCGCTGCCGATCATGCAAGCAATGGGCGCACCCGTCGTTTTCGATGCGACGCATTCGGTGCAGCAGCCGGGCGGACAAGGGACGTCGTCGGGCGGAGACCGTGCAATGGTCCCGGTGCTGGCGCGCGCAGCGGTGGCTGTGGGCGTCGCGGCGGTCTTTATCGAAACGCACCAGGACCCGGACAACGCGCCATCCGACGGGCTCAACATGGTCCGGCTCGACAGGATGGAGGCTCTGCTTCGCCAGCTGATCGCGTTCGACCGGTTGGCGAAGCAGTCGCAAGGCTAGGTGCTACTGAGCGGTTCCGTCGTCGGGAGGCGTCATCGGTTCCGCCGGAGGGGCCGCCGGATCCATGGGATCCGCCGGAACCGATCCCGTCTGGGCCGGCTCGTCGGGCGGGGGTGCGGAGGCATTGTCCACATCGTTGCACGCTGCAAGGCCACCCGCGAGCAGCATGGCGAGCGCGAGCCCGCCCGGTATTGAACGACGCATTTCTGGTTCTCCTGCGGTTGTGAAAGACGCGACTCGAACGGAAACGGCCGGCGGCGGTTCCTGCGCCTCGAAAAGACCAGGAATGCGCCTGATTGGGGACTCAATATGCACGCGTGGCGAGGCCGCTGTGCCTGCCGGACGAAAGACACCGCGCGGTGCGGCCCGCGCGGTGGCCCAAAACCCGGGAATGGCAGCCTATGCAGCCTTGCGGTTGATGCCGCCTTCCGCGATGGCGGTGAGCTTTTCGTCCGCTGCCTTTTCCTCCTGGAGATTCTCCGCGAGAACGCTCGCGCAGTCCTGCCGGCCGAGCTGCTTGGCCCATTCGACCAGCGTGCCGTAGCGCGTGATCTCGTAGTGCTCCACGGCTTGCGCGGCGGCGATCAGCGCCGCGTCCAGGACTTCCTTGTCATCCACCTCCCCGATGATCTCGTTCGCCTCCTCGATGATTCCGTCGATCGCCGGGCAGTCGACGGCTTTTGCCTGGACGCCATGCATCTTGAACACTTGCTCGACGCGCTTCACGTGGTTTTCCGTCTCGCGCCGGTGGTTCTCCAGACTCTGTTTGAGCTGCGGGCTGGTCGCCTTCCCGATCATTGTGGGCAGCGACTTCAGGATCTGTTTCTCGGCGTAATAGATGTCACGCAGCGTGTGCACGAAAAGGTCGTCGAACGTCTTGATATCTTTGGAGAAAATTCCCATCGCCAGGTTCCTTTCCTGATTGTCACCCTCCCGCCCGGGCATTCGCACCGATCTCAGGAACGGAGGTGGATCGCCGCC
Organism: Propylenella sp.; assembly: GCA_036396875.1. Classification (GTDB taxonomy): domain Bacteria; phylum Pseudomonadota; class Alphaproteobacteria; order Rhizobiales; family Afifellaceae; genus DASWJZ01. The sequence goes on along the minus strand of DASWJZ010000077.1, from coordinate 4,034 downwards.
GGTTCCGCGGCGGCGGTTCGCGACGAGGCTGGGCGTTGCCGAAGCATCGGCAACGATTCGTCGAGCATTCCTCCAATACGGTCCTTGATCGTCCACCCCAAGTTCAGCCATGCTCACCCGCACGTCGTGGGTTGCACGGAGCCATCGATGGAACCCGTTCAGAGGCCGAACGGCGGACGCGTTCTCGACCTTGTCGCAGGCGGTGGGCTCGGTGTCCTCTTCGGCCTGCTCGTCGGCCTGACGACAACGCCGGTCGTCGCGTCGATTCTGGCGAGCCTCGTTGCGCTCGCCGTCGCGTTTGTCGGGTTGAGCGAGAGCGTCCCCGCCGGAGTCTCGCCGGCCACGCCGCTGCGGCTGGCCGTTTTTTCGTTGTGTGCCGCGATTTTCGTCCTCGCCGGCATTTACGTCCGCGCGCACGGGCTCTTGTCGCCCAGCCCCGCTTCAATTGCGCGGGAGCTGACGGAGGCGGGCTTCGACCCGGAGGAGGCGAAGCACATGGTCCGGCTGCGATTGTTCGGCGTCCTGCCCGAGGGCGCGACGACGGTTGCGCCCGACAACCTGGGGGGGAGGGTGGCGGCGAGCACGCTGTTCAGCGGAAATGCGGAGAATTGCCGGCGCCTGCTGCAGGACCGGCGGCTCGACCAGCCGCAGCGGATCGCCTCCCTGCTGGAGATGGAGCAGCCGTTCCGCGGCGTCGGCGAACGCCTGCAGAACGCTGCGCCGGAGCGCCGCGGCCTGCTCCTCGACGCCGCCGAATTCTACCTGTGCGACCTGCGATGAACCGGAACCCGCACCGCCCTCTCGCCGCCCTTGCCGCAGCCATCGCAGGCCTCTTCGCCGGCGCCCAGCCCCTCCACGCGGCGCTCTCCTACGAGACCGCCCAGCGCGTCGCGCGCTCCATCGTCGAGATCACCGCCAGCGGCTGCGCGAGCGGCGACGGCCGCCGCATCGGAACGGGCTTCATCTTCGAGCGGGCCGACCAGATTGTCACGGCAAACCACGTCGTGGCTGGCTGCTACGACATTTCGCTCTGGTACGAGCGGGCGCCCGGCCAACCGCGGAAGAGGGCGACGCTCACGCGGGTGCTGGTGCGCAACGACCTGGCGCTGCTCGCCGTCGACGATCCGCCCGTGACGGAATCGCCGCTCCGGCACGCCCCGCGCTTCAACCCCGACGAAGAACTGAAGGCGATCGGCTACGCGGTCGGCCAGCCGACGCTCGGAGACCTCGATCTCAGGGTCTCGATCGGCAGCGACCGCCTGGAGGACATGCTGCCGACCAGCAACCGCCAGGAGATCAGCCGCAACACCTCGATCGACCTCAACGCCCGTATCTTCCGGTTCTCGCGGCCGCTCTATCCGGGGATGTCGGGCGGGCCGATCTTCAACGCCGCCGGGGAAGTGGTCGCGATAGCGGCGGGCGGGCTGCAAAGCGGCGCCGTCGCGGCCAGCTGGGGATGGCCCGCCGATCTGCTTCCGCAACTCCTGGCGTCCGGTGATTCCTTCGAATCGAGCGACGAGCTTGTAGAATCGTTCTTCACCTTTGCCGAACGGGACGGCGCGGCGGAGACGCGGACCTGCGGCGGCCTCGTCTTCACGCGGCTCAACACGCTGCCTTTCGGCGAGATCGCCGAGACATCCGACAACATCTTCTGGCTCGAACTGATGGTCAGCGTCACCTCGATCCCACGGGTGGAAATCGAGGCGTTCATGTTCGATGTCTGGTCCCATCAAGAGAGCGGCGCGACCGTCATCATCCCGGCCGGCGCCGATCTCGTCCAGGCGAGCGAGTATTGCGTCGCGCAATCCGCGTCCGGGAGGTTCGGCCAGATCGTCTGGGGACAGGAGGCCGAGAACGAAATCGAGGCGCAGGCCGCATCCGTGGAGTTCGAGAACCAGCTGATCGCCTTGGCGCAGCCCTTCATCGGCGTGGAATTCGATGTGATCTTCGGGCAGCAGGGTCTGCAGGTCCGGGAGGATGGCCTCGCGGTCAACCGGAAGGCCGTCTACTTCGTGAAGTCGCTGGGCCTCGGGCGGGCCGAAAGCGCGCATGCGCTTGAGACGGTGATGACGCGCGGCGGCTCGTTCGTCGGCGTGGTGACCATCAACGAGGATGCGGCGCTCTGTCTCGCGGGCGTTCAGTGGGCTCCCTGCGAGATCGACCCCGCCTCGATCGAGGAATGGGCGCGCTTCGCCCTCGCAACCCAGATGACCACCTATCCGATTTTCTGATCCTTGCCTCGCGGTCCTGTGCGGTAAATGTCGGGCGCGGCTTTCGCTGCGGCCGAACTTCGAATAGAGAGCCGCCGAACCGTTGGAGCGTCCCGATGACCGCCATAATCGATATCGCCGGCCGCGAAATTCTCGACAGCCGCGGCAATCCGACCGTCGAGGTGGACGTGACGCTGGAGGACGGCTCGTTCGGACGGGCGGCCGTGCCTTCGGGGGCGTCGACCGGGGCGCATGAGGCGGTCGAGCTTCGCGACGGCGACAAGCGGCGCTATCTCGGAAAGGGTGTGCTGAAGGCGGTCGAGGCCGTCAACGGCGAGATATTCGAGGCTATCGGAGGGATGGAAGCTGAAAACCAGATCCAGATCGACGAGACGCTGATCAACCTCGACGGCACCGAGAACAAGGGGCGGCTCGGGGCGAACGCCATCCTTGGCGTGTCGCTGGCGGTCGCCAAGGCGGCGGCCGAGGCGAACGGCCTGCCGCTCTACCGCTATGTCGGCGGGACGAGCGCCAGGCTTCTGCCGGTGCCGATGATGAACGTCATCAACGGCGGCGTACATGCCGACAATCCGATCGACTTCCAGGAATTCATGATCGTGCCGCTCGGGGCGGAAACGTTCGCCGAGGCGGTGCGCTTCGGCGCGGAGATTTTTCACGCGCTGAAGAAGGCGTTGAAGGACGCCGGCCACAACACCAATGTCGGCGACGAGGGCGGCTTCGCGCCGAATCTCCCATCCGCCGCCGCGGCGCTCGATTTTGCCGTCGGTGCGATCGAGAAGGCCAGGTTCAGGCCCGGCGAGGACGTCTATCTGGCGCTCGACCCGGCGGCTTCGGAGTTCTTCAAGGACGGCAACTACGTCTATGAAGGCGAGGGGAAGCGACGCAGCCCCGAGGAGCAGGCCGCCTACCTCGCCGAGCTCACGCGGAAATACCCGATCTTCTCCATCGAAGACGGCATGGCCGAGGACGATTGGGAGGGCTGGGCGGCGCTGACCAGAGCGATCGGCGACAAGGTCCAGCTCGTCGGCGACGATATTTTCGTCACCAGCTCCAAGCGCCTGCGCGAAGGGATCGAAAAGGGCGTCGCCAACGCCATTCTCGTCAAAGTGAACCAGATCGGCACGCTGACGGAGACGCTCGACGCGGTCGAGACCGCACACAAGGCCGCCTATCGCGCCGTCATGTCGCATCGCTCCGGCGAGACGGAGGATTCCACCATCGCCGATCTCGCGGTGGCGACGAATTGCGGGCAGATCAAGACCGGCTCGCTCGCCCGCTCCGACCGCACCGCGAAATACAACCAGCTGATCCGCATCGAGGAGGAGCTTGGGCCGGCGGCGAAATATGCGGGGCGGGCGGTGCTGCGGCGGTAGAGGGCGGCACGAGTCGCAACCTCCCTTGAGGGGAGGTTAGGCGCAGCGCAGCGGAGAGAACTTGCGAAGCCTGCGCTGTCGTCATGCCATGGCTCGACCATGGCATCCATTCCGCAACCCTCGCAGAGACCGCGACCGGTCCGGCATGGATTGCCGGATCAAGTCCGGCAATGACGACAGAGGAGCAGAGCGGCGAGAACGCGTCGTTCGCGGAGCGAAGCGAGCCACTCCCCGACGGTCGCGGGAGGGATGGCGCATTGGCCAGGAGACCATCGATGCAGTTCATAAACTCGCCGACCGCCAAGGCCCTCGGCCTCCCGTTCAGCCAGGCGGTGCGCGTCGGCGACGTGCTCTACCTGTCGGGCGCCCTCGGCAACGTGCCCGGGAAAAAGGAGTTGGTGAGCGGCGGCATTGAGGCCGAAGCTCGTCA
>DASWJZ010000076.1:0-3821 GCA_036396875.1 Propylenella sp. | reverse complement strand
CATCGCCGAACCGCTTCAGGCCCAGCCAATCGACCCGCCGACGCTCTCGATGACCTTCACGGTCAACGATTCGCCGCTTGCCGGAACCGAGGGCGACAAGGTGCAGAGCCGCGTCATCCGCGAGCGGCTGATGCGCGAGGCGGAAGGCAACGTCGCGCTCCACGTTGAAGCGGCCCCGAATTCCGACGCCTATGTTGTGTCGGGGCGCGGCGAACTGCAACTCGCCATCCTGATCGAGACGATGCGCCGCGAGGGATTCGAGCTGAGCGTATCGCGCCCCAAGGTGGTCTTTCGTATCGACCCGGCGACCGGCCGCGTCCTGGAGCCGATCGAAGAGGTCGTCATCGACGTCGACGACGAGCATTCCGGCATCGTCATCGACAAGCTGTCGCAACGCCGCGCCGACCTGATCGAAATGCGTCCGTCCGGCGGCGGCCGGCTCCGCCTGGTGTTCCACGCGCCGACTCGCGGCCTGATCGGCTACCAGGGCGAACTCCTCACCGACACGCGCGGCACCGCCGTCATGAACCGGCTGTTCCACGCCTACGCCGAGCACAAGGGCGATATCCCGGGTCGGCGAAACGGCGTGCTCATTTCCAACGAGTCCGGCGAAGCCGTCGCCTACGCCATGTGGAAGCTCGAGGATCGCGGGCCGATGATGATCGAGCCCGGCGCGCGCGTCTATCGCGGCATGATCGTCGGCGAGCACACGCGCGACAACGACCTCGAGATCAATGTCCTGAAGGGCAAGCAACTGACGAACATCCGTGCCGCCGGCAAGGACGAGGCGGTACGGCTGACGCCGCCGATCCGCATGACGCTGGAGAAGGCGCTCGCCTGGATCGACGACGATGAACTGGTCGAGGTCACGCCGAAGTCGATCAGGTTGCGCAAGGCCCTTCTCGATCCACACGAGCGCAAGCGCTCCGAGCGGGCTGCGGCCGGAGCCGCCTGACGATGGCTCAACCCCCGCGCCGCGCCAGAGACCCGCTCAAGGCCGCCGAGGCGCTGTTCAAACCGGCGGCGCCGAAGCTGCCCGACGAGCCGCCGAAGCCGGCTGCGCCGCCCGGCGCGAAGGAGTCCGTGACGCTCAGAATCGACCGCGACATCCTCGATTTCTTCCAGGAGGACGGTCCTGGCTGGCAGGATCGCATCAACGCCGCCCTGCGCAAGGCGGCGGGTAAATAGGCCGGCCGCAAGCCGCGCGATATCGCTGCAACACTCCGCCAAAAATCCTGAAGTTTTGTCGCCAGCGGCTCTTTCCAGAGTCGGAGCCGGTGATAAGCTTACGGTCATGAAGACCAACGTCATCGGTGTCAGACGCGCGGAAAACCGCGACGCGGAAGCCATCACCGCCGTCCACGACTCGGCGTGGCGTTACGCCTATGACGGCATGATTCCGGCGAAGGAACTGTCACGAATCGTCGCCCGCCGCGGCGCGCGCTGGTGGGATCGGGCAATTCGTCGCGGCACCGCGGTTCTCGTTCTGGAAGTCGGCGGGACGATCTGCGGCTATGCCACGGTTGGTCCCAACCGGGCGCGCAACCTGCCCCAGAAGGGGGAAATCTACGAAATCTACCTGAAGCCGGAGTATCAGGGCGTCGGCCTTGGCACCCGTCTCTTCCTTGCCGCGCGCCGCGAACTCGCCCGCTTCGGCTTCGACAGCGTTGTCGTCTGGGCGCTTGCCGACAACGACGGCGCCTGCCGTTTCTACCGGAACGCCGGTGGCCGCAAGATCGCGCGCGCCAACGAGCGCTTCGGCGACGTGGCGCTCACCAAGATCGCCTTCGCCTGGGGGCGCTGACGCCGGCCGTCACTTCTCCGCCTGTTCACGAAGGCGTCTTGCCAGGTCGTCAGGATTGCCGGCGATTCGCACCTGTTTCAGCCTGTTGGATTGCCCGGCGACGATCTCGATCGAAGACTTCGGCACGCGGAGGGTCGTCGCCAGCAGCTTGACCAGCGCCGCGTTGGCCGCGCCGTCGGCCGGCGGCGCGCGCACGCGTGCCTGCACGACTTCGCTGCCGTCGGAGAGGTTGCCGATGCCGTCGAGCGCGTCGCGGTTCCCTTTCGGCGTCAGCCTGACCCTGACGACCAGAGCCCCCGGTGCCTTGCGATACCAGCTCAACGTTCCTCAGATCGCCCGCGCGAACAGCTCGAACATCAGGTTGCGGAGGAAGAACAGGAGGAGGATCAGGACCACCGGCGAAAGATCGAGCCCGCCGAAATTCGGCAGCACGCGCCGGATCGGCGCCAGCGCCGGTTCCGTCAGTCGGAAGAGCGCGTCGGCCAGCATGGCGACGAACTGGTTGCGCGTGTTGACGACGTTGAAGGCGATCAGCCACGACAGGACGGCGCTGGCGATCAAGATGTAGATGTAGATCTGGATGACCGTCGAAATGAGATTGAGGAGCGAATACATCGGCGGTCCCGCATCTGATCGGCATGCACCCGCACCGGCGGGGCCTTTAAGAGACGCCCAGACTTAAGCCCCGGCCCGCGACCCCGCAACCCCGCAGGCGCACGATCGGCGCCGATCCTTGACAGCCCAAATGGGCGCACCGTAAATGGCCGCCGTCTGCCGGGTTCCAGGGCCGTTGGTTCATCCCGGCATGGAACCCGGACTTCATGGGGCCGTAGCTCAGCTGGGAGAGCGCCGCGTTCGCAATGCGGAGGTCAGGGGTTCGATCCCCCTCGGCTCCACCAGCCTTCGCGCTACGCGCTACGGCTCGGCAAGCCAGCCTTTTCCGGCGCGAAGGCTGTCGCGCCGAAGCGCAGCGAAGGCGGACCCTGACGATCTACGTCTACATTCTTCAAAGCGGGTCGGACCCGGAACGATTCTACGTCGGGATCCCCCGGGAGCCACGAAGCCGGCTCGCGCGGCACAACGCCGGCGATGTCAGCCATACTTCCAAGCACGTCCCGTGGCGCATCAAGACCTACATCGCGTTCAGCAACGAACGGCAGGCCTTTGCGTTTGAACAGTACCTGAAGTCCGCATCAGGTCGTGCATTCGCCAAGAAGCGCCTCTAGCCCAGCGGGAGGCTACTGGCCCCCGGCCGCCGCCCGGAGCTGCGCGGCTCGCGACTCGGCCTGATCGGCCCGAACCAGGACATAGCCCCGCGCCGCCATGCAGGTCCGGTCGGGTTCCGCGCCGGCCATGCACGCGGCCTTGTCCACCTCGAACTGCTGGGCGATCGCCGGATTGTCCCGGCCCGACTGTCCGTCGGTCCTGAGCCAGACGCCTTTCACCACGCCGGGAGCGGAGACCCCTCCGGATTCGGCGATCGGCCCGGCGCAGCCGGTCAGCATGAGCGCCGCAAGCGCGGCGGCGGTGATACTGATGTTGCCCATTCCCCCCTCTCCGACGAAGCAATTGAAGCCCCGAGCCTCAACCTGCCGTCAGAGATGGGCGATAATGCGTCGGTTGTTGCGGACGAGTCGCCTACCCGAACCGCGCGGCGATCTCGTCGGCGAACGCTTCCAGCGTCTCGCGCGGTGCATCCTTGCCGATCAGCATGTAGCCGTAACCGTCCTTGTACCAGTAGACGATGTTGGAGCCGACGCGCTGCTCGAACCCCCGCTCCGTGTCGGACCGTCCGTTGGCGATGATGCAGAGCGCGAACGGGCCGCTTTCCGGCGAGTCGTAGACCAGTTGCACCAGCGGTAGCCCGGCGTAGTCGTAGAGCTGCGCCCGTTTCAAATAGGCGTGCGGCAAGGCGAGGCGTTCCGGAGCGAGGTCGAGCGCCATCCTGTCGCCGATCGCCAGAAGCTCAGCCGACAAGGCCTCGGGGTCCTCGCTGATGACGACGATCGTCTCCGGC
>DASWJZ010000075.1:0-44353 GCA_036396875.1 Propylenella sp. | reverse complement strand
TCGAACAGAAGGTCGACCCTTCATGCTCGCGAGCAGATGCCAGACCGTCACCCCTGACCGTTCACACCCTCATCGATGCCGTGTACGCGCCAGCCTCGAAACTCGCACCCCTCCCGCGCGAGCGGGTTCGTTCTTTGGCGCTTTCCGGAAGCGCCGAAGACCCTGAACGACTTCCGGAGATTGCTCCAAAGCGGACTCTCGTCAGCCATCGTTCAACGTGCTTATGAATTCACGGCTTGGCCGCGCCCGGCAAAACCGGTGGACCGCCGCCGCGGGCCGTCATAGTGAAAAGCGCGCTCGGCGCTGGGAGAAGCGCGCGGGGGGGAAAGCGCCCGATGATCCTCTGCCACGGCGAGATGCTGATCGACTTCATCCCGACGGCGGCGCGCGACGGTTCGCTCTGCTACCGGCCGGCGGTCGGCGGATCGCCCGGGAACGTGGCGGTCACGCTCGCGCGGCTTGACGTGCCGGTCGGCTTCGTCGGCGGGTTGTCGACCGATTTCTTCGGCGAGGAGATCGTGGCGACGCTGGAACGGAACGGCGTCTCGACGGCCCATGTGTCGCGGCTCGACCGGCCGACCATGCTCGCCTTCGTCAACCTGGAGGGGGAGGAGCCGCGCTACGCCTTCTATGATGCGGAAGCGGCGCCGCGGAACTGGCGGCTGGCGGACATGCCGGCGCTCGGGCCGGAGGTGAAGGCGCTGCATTTCGGCTCGCTGTCGCTCAGCCGGATGCCGGCCGCCCAGTCCTTCGAGGCGCTGATGGAGCGCGAGGCGGGTCGGCGGATCGTGAGCTTCGACCCGAACATCCGGGCCGGGCTGGTGGACGACGAGGCAGACTATCGCCGGCGCTTGCAAAAATTCCTCGGCAAAGCGCACGTGATCAAGACCAGCGGCGCCGATCTGGACTGGATTGCGCCCGGCAGGCCCCCAGCCGGGCTGGCGGCAGAGTGGCTCGCCGCCGCGGCGCGGCTGGTGCTTTTGACGCGCGGCGTCGCCGGCGCCACCATCTTCACGCGGCGGGGATCGGTCTCGCGACCCGCCATGCCGATCAAGGTCGCCGATACGGTTGGCGCCGGCGATTCCACGATGGGCGGGCTTCTGGCTGCGCTGCACGATAGGGACGCGCTGGAGGTTGCCCGGCTCGATCAGCTCACGGATCGGGATTTGGGCGACATCCTCGATTTCGTGCTCGCAGTCGCCGCCATCACCTGCAGCCGCGTCGGCGCCGATCCGCCGAGGCGCGCGGAGGTCGCAGACATGCTGCGTCAAGCTGCTTCGGGCCAAGTCGCGAAAGTGTGATTGCGAGCGGCGACGAATTTCTCCGGCCGAACGTTTAAATTCGACGCAGTGAGAGGAGGTGCATCATGCGCTCGCAAATCTTTTCGCTCGGTGCGGCGGTAATGATTGCCGGTACCTTGGCAGCTTTCTCAGCGCCGGCAGAAGCTGCTCCGCTCCGTCCGGCGACCGCTGTGCTCTTCGACGGCGCCGATGTGGCGGCTGGAATCCAGCTGGTGCATGACCGTCGATGGAGACCCCGGCATCGCTACTACCGGCCCTACAGGCATCGGTCGTACCGGCCGTACTATTACTATCCCTACGCCTATCGGCCGTATCGGCCTTATCGGCCTTACTACTCCTATCCGTACCCCTACTTCTACGGGCATCCCGGGCTGTCGTTCCAGTTCAGGTTCTAAAGCGCCATCGCGCGAGAGTCCAAAGAACCACCCCGTCGCACGGATGGGGTGGCTTTCTGTCTGCTAGGCAGACGCCGGGGATGTACGCGGCGCCATGCGGAGCCTGGCTCTAGACGGAGTAATACATGTCGAATTCAACTGGATGCGGCGCCATTTCGTAGCGCATGTTCTCTTCCCACTTCAGGGCGACATAGGCGTCGATCTGATCATCGTCGAACACACCGCCCGCTCGCAGGAAGTCGCGGTCGGCATCGAGCTCGCCGAGCGCCTGGCGCAGCGATCCGCTGACGGTCGGGATATCCTTCAGCTCCTCCGGCGGCAGGTCGTAGAGATCCTTGTCCATCGGGTCGCCCGGATTGATCTTGTTCTTGATGCCGTCGAGGCCGGCCATGAGCATGGCGGTGAATCCGAGATAGGGGTTCGCGGCCGGATCCGGGAAACGCACCTCCACGCGTTTTCCTTTCGGCGAGCTGGTGATCGGTATCCGGCACGAAGCCGAGCGGTTGCGGGCGGAATAGGCGAGGAGAACCGGCGCCTCGTAGCCCGGCACCAGCCGCTTGTAGGAGTTCGTCGTGGGGTTGGTGAAGGCATTGATCGCCTTGGCGTGCTTCAGGATGCCGCCGATGTAGTAGAGGCACTCCTGCGACAGGTCGGCGTAGCGGTTGCCGGCAAAAACAGGTTTCCCGTCCTTCCAGATCGACTGGTGGACATGCATTCCTGAGCCGTTGTCGCCGAAAATCGGCTTCGGCATGAAGGTTGCGGTCTTCCCGTAGGCCTGCGCCGTCTGGTGAATGCAGTATTTGTAAATTTGCAGGCTGTCGGCGCTCTTGACCAGCGTCTCGAACTTGATGCCGAGCTCGTGCTGGGCGGCTCCGACTTCATGGTGATGCTTCTCCACCTTCACGCCCATCTGCGCCATGTACATCAGCATGTCGGAGCGGATGTCCTGCGCGGAATCGATGGGCGGGACGGGGAAATAGCCGCCCTTGGTGCGCGGCCGGTGGCCGAGATTGCCGCCCTCGTACTGCGTCCCGGTGTTGGTCGGCAGCTCGGCGGAGTCGATCTCAAAGCCGGTGCTGTACGGCTCAGAGGAAAAGCGCACGTCGTCAAAGACGAAAAACTCGGCCTCCGGCCCGAAATAGGCCGCGTCGCCGACACCGGTCGACTGCAGATAGGCGAGCGCCTTCTTCGCCGTTGTGCGGGGGTCGCGATTATAGGGCTCGCCGGTACCCGGATCGAGAATGTCGCAGAAGATTGCGAGCGTCGGCTGCGCGAAGAAGGGATCGACCGTTGCCGCGTCGGGATCGAGCATGAGAGTCATGTCGGATTGATGGATCGCCTTCCAACCTGCGATGGAGGATCCGTCGAACATGACGCCATCGGCGAAGGCATCCTCGTCGATGACGGACACGTCCATCGTGACGTGCTGCAGCTTGCCCCTGGGATCGGTGAACCGCAGGTCCACATACTTGATGTCGTTGTCCTTGATCGTCTTCAGGACCTCGGAAGCACTGCTCATTTTGCCCTCTTCATTGACAAATCATTACTGGGGTTGGATGCCGCCGCCGGCGCGCCGGCGCGCGCGTCAGATTGCGTCGAGGCCGCTTTCGCCCGTGCGGATGCGGATCGCCTCTTCGACCGGCGAGATGAAGATCTTCCCGTCGCCGATCCGGCCGGTCTGCGCGGCGTTGCGAATGGCCTCCACGGCGCGCTCCACCAGCTCGTCCGGCAACACCACTTCGACCTTTACCTTGGGAAGGAAGTCGACCACGTATTCAGCCCCGCGGTAAAGCTCGGTATGGCCTTTCTGGCGCCCGAATCCCTTTGCCTCGGTGACGGTGATGCCCTGCAAGCCGACTTCCTGCAGGGCCTCCTTCACTTCGTCCAGTTTGAACGGTTTGATGATCGCCTCGATCTTCTTCATCCTCGTTATGCTCCAGCGCAGGGGTCGTGGCTTGCTCATCCCGAAGCACGAAGCATGCCAAACGCCGCGGGTTCGGCTCCCCGACTCATTGCGCGTCATTTGCGCAGGATTCGGGCACCCAGTACATCGATCGGAGCGGCCGATCGTTTATATCTGCCTATCCCTTGTGCAATTGCCTAGGCGGTAGACAGCATGGATTTCATAGAGCTGCTCTGCCCGACGGAAATGGCCGAAGCCGATCGGCTCGCCATCCTGGCGGGCGTCCCGGGTTTCGCGCTTATGCAACGGGCCGGCGAAGCGGTGGCGCGGGCGGCCCTGCGCCTTGCATCCGACGGTGATATCGTCGTGGTCGCAGGACCCGGCAACAATGGCGGGGACGGCTTCGTCGCCGCCTCTGAGCTGCGCCGCCGCGGACGCGCGACGCGCGTCCTCCTCCTTGGCGACCGCGATCGGCTGACCGGCGATGCCGCGAGCGCCGCCCAGACCTATGACGGACCCGTGGAGACGATCGGCCGGGGGGCCCGTCTGGATGCCGCCCTGATCGTCGACGCGCTCTTCGGAGCAGGCCTCTCGCGCCCTCTCACCGGCGAGGCTCTGCGTGCAGTCGAAGCGATGAATGCAGCCAGCCGGCCGATCCTCGCGGTCGATCTGCCGAGCGGCATCGACGGTCGTTCGGGCGAGGTGCTGGGCGCCGCCGTACGGGCGCATGCAACCGTCACCTTCTTCCGCCTCAAGCCGGGCCACCTCCTCTTTCCGGGGCGCCTCCATGCCGGCATGACAGAGCTGGCGCAGATCGGCATCCCCGACGCCGTTCTCGAGACGATCAGGCCATCGACGTTCCATAACCTTCCGACCTTGTGGCTGAGCCATTTGAGACGGCTGCACCCCACCGACCACAAATACGCGCGCGGGCATGTCTTCGTCGTGTCGGGCCCGGCCGACGCCACCGGCGCGGCGCGCTTGGCCGCCGCCGGGGCCCTCCGTATCGGCGCGGGCGCCGTGACGGTTGCCTCGCCGTCCGACGCCTTGACGGTCAACGCCGCTCACCTGACCGCGATCATGGTACGCCGATGCGACACCCCGGACGACCTCGCCCGGTTGCTAGGCGGCGGCGGCCGCAAGGCCGCGGTGCTCGGACCTGGAAACGGCGTCGGCGAAGGGACGCGTGCGAATGTGGCGGCGGCGCTCGCGAGCGGCGTCGCGCTCGTGCTCGATGCCGATGCCCTGACCAGCTGGCGGGACTTGTCGGCAGAGCTGTTTACAGGCGTTGCGGGCGGTTCGCGGCCCGTCGTGATGACGCCGCACGAGGGCGAGTTCGCCCGGCTCTTCCGGTTCGACGGTCCGAGGCTGGACCGGGCGAGAAGGGCAGCGAAAGAGAGCGGTGCGACCATCGTCCTCAAGGGCGGCGACACGGTCATCGCGGCTCCCGACGGCCGCGCCGCCATCAATTCAAACGCCACGCCCGATCTTGCCACCGCCGGCAGCGGAGATGTCCTGTCGGGAATGGTCGCAGGTCACCTCGCGCAGGGGATGCCCGGCTTCGAGGCCGCCTGCGCCGCGGTCTGGGTTCACGCCGAGGCTGGTCGCCAAATCGGCCGCGGCCTCATTGCCGAGGATCTGCCCGCCGCTGTGCCGAAGATCCTTCGGCAAATCGATATGCAGGGCCCTTAGCCCGGCTTGTTCCCGACGTGCGGGCGGTGAACCGGGAAGCGAGCGAGATGGCTTTGGCGATTGTCGGCTGCATCGCGCCATCGGCCTTGGCGTAGTTGGGCCGACACTCTATCTAAACCCCGGTCGTACCGCGGCTTTCGCGCGAAAGCCTTGCTCGTATTGACGGCATGCTTTAGGAGCGCGTCTCCGACGCGGGTGCCTGGGCCGAGCGGATCCGTGCGGGCGTGGTGGAATTGGTAGACACGCAGGATTTAGGTTCCTGTGGGCGAAGCCCGTGGGGGTTCAAGTCCCTCCGCCCGCACCAGCACGGACGCGCGCAGACAAAGCCCTGCAAAGGCAGCAACAGGCACTTTTTCTCACGGGATCGACAGCATGCAGGTGAATGAGACCCTCTCGGAGGGCCTGAGACGGGAACTGACCGTTACGGTGCCGGCGTCGGAGCTGGGTTCTCGCCTGGCCGATCGCCTCGACCAGCTGAAGTCGCGCGTCAGGATCAAGGGTTTCCGACCGGGAAAGGTGCCGGTCAACCACCTGCGCAGGATCTACGGCAAGGCGGCAATGGCCGAGATCGTGGAAGGCCTGGTGGGGGAGACGACCCGGCAGGCGATCTCCGACCGCGGCGAGCGCGCTGCGATGCAGCCGAAGATCGGCATGACCGAGGACGAAGCGGAAGCGACCGAGATCCTGGAGGGGCGCGCCGATCTCGTCTTTACGCTGGAATATGAGATCCTTCCCACGTTCGACCTTGGCAACTTCAAGGGCCTCAAGATCGAGCGACCGGTCGCCGAAGTCACCGATTCCGGGGTGGACGAGCGCCTGCGGCGGATCGGCGAAAGCACCCGCACCTACAGCCCCGTCGATCGGGTGGCGCAGGACGGCGATCGAATCACGATGGCCTATGTCGGGAAGATCGACGGGACGCCCTTCGAGGGCGGCGCCAACCAGAACGGCCAGATCGTGCTTGGCAGCGGCCGGTTCATCCCGGGGTTCGATGAGCAGCTCGCCGGTTCCAAGGCCGGCGACGAGAGGACGGTCAGCGTCACATTCCCGGACACTTATCCGACGCCGCACCTCGCCGGAAAGGCGGCTACCTTCGACGTTTCGGTGAAGGAGATCGCCGAACCTGCGGCGATCGTGCTCGATGATGAGTTCGCCAAGCGCCTCGGACTGGAGTCGATCGAATCGCTGCGCAATACCGTGCGGAGCCAGATCGAGGGCGAATACGGCCAGGCCACGCGGCAGCGGGTCAAGAGGCAGATGCTCGACCAGCTGGACCAGATGCATCGGTTCCCGCTGCCCGAAAAGCTCGTGGAGCAGGAATTCGACAACATCTGGCGGCAGGTGACGCACGATGTGGAGCACCACGGGAAGTCCTTCGAGGCGGAAGGCACGACCGAGGAGGAGGCGCGGAAGGAATACAGGACGATCGCCGAGCGGCGGGTCAGGCTGGGGCTGGTGCTTTCCAAGATCGGCGAAAGCGCCGAAGTAACGGTGAATGACGACGAGTTACAGCGGGCGCTCGCTGCCCAGGTGCGGCAGTTTCCGGGGCAGGAGCGCCAGGTATTCGACTATTATCGGAACAATCCCGATGCGCTGCAGGCGCTGCGTGCGCCCATCTACGAGGAGAAGGTCGTCGACTATATCCTTGAATTCGCAGAGGTTTCAGAGAAGAAGGTGTCAAGGGACGAATTGCTCGCTGAGGAGGAGGAGGACGAGCATCACGACCATCACCACAGCGAGCACCATCACCACGACCATTGATCGTGTCTTGTGCGCGCCGCGTTTTGCGCGCGATGATCGCGTTGAAACGGTCGCAGACCGGCTGCGCGCAGGGAAAAGGCCCGGTTGACGCCGCATGGCGGGAGGCGCGGCCTCCCGTAACTTTTGCCTCCTCCTTGGGCAACGTCTAAGACATGCTTATCTTTCGGTGGATACGCTCACGAGCGAGCGATCTTCCGCCGCCACTTTCAGGTGAACGACGATGAGACACCCGGCCGAGACCTACATGAACCTTCTCGTCCCCATGGTGGTCGAGCAGACCAACCGCGGCGAGCGCGCCTACGATATCTACTCCCGCCTCCTGAAGGAGCGGATCATTTTCATAACGGGGCCGATCGAAGACCAGATGGCGGCGCTCGTCTGCGCCCAGCTCCTCTTCCTGGAAGCGGAGAACCCGAAGAAAGAGATCGCCATGTACATCAACTCGCCCGGCGGCGTGGTCACCTCCGGCATGGCGGTTTACGACACGATGCAGTTTGTGAAGCCTGCCGTGACCACGCTCTGCATCGGGCAGGCTGCTTCGATGGGTTCGCTGCTCCTCGGCGCCGGCGAGCGGGGCATGCGCTTTGCGCTGCCGAATTCCCGCATCATGGTCCACCAGCCCTCCGGAGGGTTCCAGGGGCAGGCTTCAGACATCGAGCGGCATGCGGAGGACATCATCAAAATGAAGCGCCGGCTAAACGACATTTACGTGAAGCACACCGGCCAAACCTATGAATCAATTGAAACTACCCTCGATCGCGACTATTTCATGAGCGCCGAGCAGGCGCGGGAGTTCGGCATCGTGGACCAGGTGATAACGACGCGCGCGGCACTTGAGCAACTGGCGGCGGATCAAGCGTAACCGGGGCTCCACAAGCGCTTGCGCACCCATTAAGTTAATCTTGAAATCTGGCGCATTAGAATGGTTCGATGCGAGTCATGCTGGGCGCGGAAGGCGCAGTGGCACGGATCGTGCACCGCGCACTGAGCGAGGGTTGATATGAGCAAGATCAGCGGATCGGGCGGCGGTGAGAGCAAGAATACGCTCTATTGCTCCTTCTGCGGCAAGAGCCAGCATGAGGTCCGCAAGCTGATTGCCGGTCCAACGGTCTTCATTTGCGACGAGTGCGTCGAGCTGTGCATGGACATCATCCGCGAGGAGAACAAGTCCTCGCTGGTGAAATCGGGCGACGGGGTCCCGACGCCGCTGGAAATCTACGAGGTGCTCAACGACTACGTGATCGGCCAGGAGCACGCCAAGAAGGTGCTGTCCGTGGCGGTGCACAACCATTACAAGCGCCTCAACCACGCCGCCCGGAACAATGACGTCGAGCTCGCCAAGTCGAACATCCTGCTGATCGGGCCGACCGGCTGCGGCAAGACCCTCCTGGCGCAGACGCTGGCGCGCATCCTCGACGTGCCGTTCACGATGGCCGACGCGACGACGCTGACGGAGGCGGGCTACGTCGGCGAGGACGTCGAGAACATCATCCTGAAGCTACTCCAGTCGGCGGATTACAACGTCGAGCGGGCGCAGCGTGGCATCGTCTATATCGACGAAGTCGACAAGATCTCACGTAAGTCCGACAACCCCTCGATCACCCGTGATGTGTCGGGCGAGGGCGTGCAGCAGGCGCTCCTCAAGATCATGGAAGGGACGATCGCCAGCGTTCCGCCGCAGGGCGGGCGCAAGCACCCCCAACAGGAGTTCCTGCAGGTCGACACGACCAATATCCTCTTTATCTGCGGCGGCGCCTTCTCAGGCTTGGACAAGATTATCTCCGACCGCGGCCGCAAGACCTCGATCGGTTTTGGAGCCACGGTCAACTCGCCGGACGATCGCAAAACCGGCGAGCTGTTCAGGCTGGTCGAGCCTGAGGATCTGCTGAAATTCGGTCTTATCCCGGAGTTTGTCGGGCGTCTGCCGGTCGTGGCGACATTGGAGGATCTCGACGAGCCCGCCTTGGTGCAGATTCTGATGGAGCCGAAGAACGCCCTCGTCAAGCAGTACCAGCGCCTTTTCGAGATGGAGAACGTGGAACTCAATTTCCACTCGGAGGCGCTGACGGCGATCGCCAAGCGGGCAATCGAGCGCAAGACGGGAGCGCGCGGCCTGCGCTCCATCATGGAGGCGATCCTGCTGGAGACCATGTTCGATCTGCCGGGCCTCGACGGGGTGGAGGAGGTCGTCATCTCCGGCGATGTGGTGAACGGGAATTCGCGCCCGCTTTACATCTACGGCGAGCGGGCGATCGAGGAACACCACAATGCCGGGCGCTCAGCCTGACGCCGAGCCGCCTGGATTTCTCCCCGGGCGTTCGTCCGGCGCGCTTGAATTCGACTGGCTGCGAGACCACTTAGGCAGCAGCCTGACCGCCCTCGTCACCACCAGGCTGTTCCAGCCAGCTCGCTGCGTCTGCGAAAGCAGGTATTGTCGGCAGCGCGCCCCCATCTAAATGAGATTCGGGAGGGCGGCGCTTCGCGGGCCGCATCGCCGAGATTCGAAGGAAAAACGATGACCGAGAATCCACGTCCTATCGGAGTACCCTCGGGCGAGAACACGTTTCCGGTCCTGCCCCTCCGGGACATTGTGGTGTTTCCGCACATGATCGTGCCGCTCTTCGTCGGCCGCGAGAAGTCGATCAGCGCGCTCGAGGAGGTGATGCGGGCCGACAAGCAGATTCTGCTGGCGACGCAGAAAGACGCCGGCGACGACGATCCTTCGCCCGAGGCGATTTTCGAGATCGGAACGCTTGCCAGCGTCCTGCAGCTCCTCAAGCTGCCTGACGGCACCGTGAAGGTGCTGGTGGAGGGGCGGGACCGTGCTCAGATCCTCCGTTACACCGAACGGCAGAACTATTTTGAGGCGGAAGCCCGCATCCTGGCCGAAGTCGTCGGCGAGGAGGTCGAGGTGGAGGCGCTGTCGCGCTCCGTCGTCTCGGAATTCGAGAACTATGTGAAGCTGAACAAGAAGGTCAGCCCGGAAGTTCTTTCCGCCGTATCCAACATCGAGGACTATTCGAAGCTCGCTGATACGGTGGCGTCGCATCTGGCGGTGCGCATCCCCGAGAAGCAGGAAATCCTGGGCCTGACCTCGGTCGTGGAGCGCCTCGAAAAGGTGTTGGGCATGATGGAGAGCGAAATCTCCGTCCTGCAGGTGGAGAAGCGCATCCGCTCGCGCGTGAAGCGGCAGATGGAGAAGACGCAGCGCGAGTATTACCTGAACGAGCAGATGAAGGCGATCCAGAAGGAGCTCGGCGACGGCGAGGATGGCCGCGACGAGCTGCGCGAGCTGGAAGATCGCATCGGCAAGACCAAGCTGTCGAAGGAAGCGCGCGAGAAGGCCGAGACCGAGCTCAAGAAGCTCCGGCAGATGAGCCCGATGTCGGCGGAGGCGACGGTGGTGCGCAACTACCTCGACTGGCTGCTCGGCATTCCCTGGAAGAAGCGGTCGAAGGTCCGCAACGATTTGAACTATGCCCAGGAGGTGCTCGACGCCGACCATTTCGGCCTGGAAAAGGTCAAGGAGCGCATCGTCGAATACCTCGCGGTGCAGAGCCGAGCCAACAAGCTCAAAGGTCCGATTCTTTGCCTGGTCGGTCCTCCGGGCGTCGGCAAGACCTCACTCGGGAAGTCGATCGCCAAGGCGACCGGCCGCGAGTTTGTGCGCATGTCGCTCGGCGGCGTCCGCGACGAGGCGGAAATCCGCGGCCACCGCCGCACCTATATCGGTTCGATGCCCGGCAAGGTGCTCCAGTCGATGCGGAAGGCGAAGAAATCGAACCCGCTGTTCCTCTTCGACGAGATCGACAAGATGGGCATGGATTTCCGCGGCGATCCGTCCTCGGCGCTGCTCGAAGTGCTCGACCCTGAGCAGAACTCGACGTTCATGGATCACTATCTGGAGGTCGAGTACGACCTTTCCGACGTGATGTTCCTCACGACGGCGAACACGCTCAACATTCCGCCCCCGCTGATGGACCGGATGGAGATCATCCGCATCGCCGGGTACACCGAGAACGAGAAGGTCGAGATCGCGCGCCGCCACCTGCTTCCGAAGCTGGAGCGGGATCATGGCCTGAAGAAGCACGAATTCGAGATCGACGACGAGGCGATCCGGACCATCATCCGCCGCTATACGCGGGAGGCCGGCGTCCGCAACCTTGAGCGGGAGCTGGCGACGCTCTCGCGGAAGGTCATCAAGGAGCTGCTGACCTCCGATGCCAAGACCGTAAAGGTCACGGGCGAGAATTTGGAATCCTATCTCGGCGTGATCCGCTACCGCTATGGCGAGATCGAGGGCGAGGATCAGGTGGGCGTGGTCACCGGGCTCGCCTGGACGGAATTCGGCGGGGAGCTGCTCACGGTGGAAGGCGTCATGATGCCCGGCAAGGGCAAGATGACGGTCACCGGCAATCTCCGGGACGTGATGAAGGAATCGATCTCGGCGGCGGCGTCCTACGTGCGCTCGCGGGCGATCGATTTCGGGATCAAGCCGCCGCTTTTCGACAGGCGGGACATCCACGTGCACGTGCCCGAGGGCGCGACGCCAAAGGATGGGCCCTCCGCCGGCATCGCCATGGTCACCGCGATTGTCTCGGTGATGACGGGCATTCCCGTCCGCAAGGATGTCGCCATGACCGGCGAGATCACGCTCCGCGGGCGCGTGCTGCCGATCGGGGGCCTGAAAGAGAAGCTGCTCGCAGCGCTGCGAGGCGGGATCAAGACCGTTATCATCCCAGAGGAGAACGCCAAGGATCTGGCGGAGATACCGGATTCGGTGAAGAGCGGGCTCGACATCATCCCGGTGAGCCGCATGGGCGAAGTGTTGCGTCAGGCGCTGATCCGGGAGCCCGAGCCGACCGAATGGTCGGAGCCTGAGGCGGATTCCACAAAGCCCGCGGCCGGCGACGATGAAGCGGCGACCGGCATGGTTGCCCACTGACCATTCTCCGTCAAAAAAAGGAGGCCGCCCCTTTCGGGCGGCCTTTTTTTGTTGCAAACCCGGGCATTCCGGGCTTTGCAGTCAGGCGGAGGCTCGAAGCGCGCACCGCGCGGCGTCAGTCAAATCGATCGCAACAAGAGGAGAGCTGAGGATGAACAAGGGCGACCTTGCTGCCGCAGTGGCGGACAAGACCGGCATGTCGAAGTCAGCGGCGAACAGCGCCGTGGAGGCGGTTTTCGGTTGTATTGCCGATTCGCTGAAGAACGGCGAGGAGGTTCGCGTTCTCGGTTTCGGCAACTTTACCGTGAGCCGGCGCGCCGCGAGCACTGGGCGCAACCCTCAGACCGGCGAGCCGATGCAGATCAAGGCCTCCAAGCAGGCAAAGTTCAAGCCGGGCAAGGGCCTGAAGGATTCGCTGAACGCCTGAACGAACCTGCGAGGAAGGCGTGAGCCCCGCATTGCGGGGCTTTCGTTTTTCGGCCCTGCCTGGCGGAGAAATGACAGCGTGCGCTGGCGCTGCCCATGACACCGCGGCGGATTCGCACTAGATCTTGCGCCCGGGCGGTTAGCTCAGCTGGTCAGAGCACCTGGTTTACACCCAGGGGGTCGGGAGTTCGAACCTCTCACCGCCCACCAATCAGATCAATTCTCGAGACCAGGCCGAGATCCTGAAGCTCGCTCATCGGAACGGGAGCCACGGGGCAGCAGGCTCAAGCAAACCCTGGTGAGTTTCGCCCCACCAGCCTTCAATCGGAGCGAACCCGTGACCTCGCGCTTTTGCCGCCGAAGGGCAGAGGAAGCGGCCGGAGTCAGGCGCTCTACCGTTTGAAGAAGCTGCCGCGAATCCGAGCGGTGCACCCCTGAAACGTATAGTTCTTGAACTTGCCCTTGAAGGTGAACTCTTCGGTCGTTTCCGTAATCGAGTTCGGCTCGAAGTCTAGGTTCAAAACGCTGTTCGGAAGCTTCTGCAGCCACGCGTCGAGAATCAGCATTCCTTTTGCGGCTTGATCTGTTCCCCGGAACGTGCCGTCGCCCTCCGCCGTCAGATATACGGCGCCCGCCGGAGCCGGTATCGCCACCGACATCGCTTCCTTAAGCTGAGTAGGCTTCATCTTGGCGCGATACGCGGCGTCGAAAACCGCGCCTTCCTGCCCCGGAGGGCAGCTTGAGCCGATCAGCTTGATGATTTTGATGGTACCGTCATAGCGCGGGCCGCCCGGAAAGATCGACTGGGCGTCCGCCGACCCGGCAACGACGGCGGAAATCGCCAAAGCCAGAATTGCAGTACTCCGGATCATCTCGCTCCCCCGCAGGACCAATGCTGGGGGGACAATGGGGCGCGGGGGCTGTCCCAGTCAACCTCGACCACCTCCTTTCGAGCGAGACCCAGCGGCGGGGGCGAACCTCGCCCTCCTTACACAGGGTCCATGCTCACGGAATCGAAACAAGCGCTGCCACCCGATCGGTTTCCTGCAGCCATTCGACGCCCTCGAAGAGGGGAATGGCGAGTAGCAGAAGCATGGCCTCCGCCGCGGTCTGGATGATCCGGCGGGGGTGGGCCGGCACCGTCTCCCGATCGCGCCAGGCCGACGGCCTCGGCCCGAAGCGTGGCACGCGCGTTCTGTAGTCTTTGTAGGCCTCGCCGAAGCGGCGCGCGAGGGCCCGCTCTTCCATCAGGATGACCGGGAGGAATACGGCGAAGCCTATCGCGCCCAGAAGCGGCCCGAGGATGAGGCTCCCGGTTTGCGCGCCGATCCCAAAGATACCGATGAGGGAAAAGACATAGAGCGGATTGCGGCTGATCGAATAAGGACCGTGAGCGACGATCTCCCGCGCCTTCCTGCCGCCGATATAGAGCGTGCACCACGACCGGCCGAGAATGGCGAGGACGATAAGTCCGATCCCCGCCGTCTCCATGACTTCCTGCAGAAGCGTCTCGTCGCCCCTGATGCGGACAAATGGCAGCAGGGCGGCTGCAAGGACAGCGGCCGACAGAAGAATGATCCGCCGGCGTCGCTGAACCTTGCCAAGGTCCATACCCTGCGGATTCCGATCAATTGGAGTTTCGGCCATGACGCGCTTCTCCCTCGCCAGCGCAAATTCTGCCGAGCCGAATCCGGCTGAATTGCGAAGATTGTTGCGCCCTATCGTCGTTGGTGCTGGCAGACTGGCCGCCGGCCAGGCCGACAACCGGCGGGCGCCGGAGCTTGGCTGGGATCTACCTGGATGGACAACCGCCCAACTGACCTCGGCGGACCTCGGCGGACCCCTTCAGCTTGACACCTATCCGACGAAATCCTATCTCGCACGCGACCTCGCATTCGGGCATCCGGATGCGGCCCCGCGGGGGTGTAGCTCAGTTGGTTAGAGTGCCGGCCTGTCACGCCGGAGGTCGCGGGTTCGAGCCCCGTCACTCCCGCCAGTCCCTTCAACCTGAAATCAGCTTCTGATTCGGCGGCGCTCGTTCCGTCGGATTGCCACTGCCCGCCGGGCCGGCACAGGCGAGGTCGGCGAATCAGGTATGACGTAACGGTTTCGTAGCCCTTCGGACGCGCGGGGTCCGGCGGCGGCGCAAATCCATTCTACGATACCGCGAGCCAGGCTGAATGGAGGCCATCGCCGGGTGAGCGCATTTTTGAAGCACGCGCGGGGAAGCCGCGCGGCGTGGCTCGTTGTGGCCGTGGGCGCAGGCATTGCCGCCGGCCCGTTTACCGCTTACGCCGCGCCGGCCGCCGAGGCGGCTCAAATCGGAACGTTCAAAAGACCTGTCCACGTCACGGTTGCGCCTGGCTACGGGCGCCTGCTCTTCGTCGTCGAGCAGCAGGGCCGGATTATGGTTCTGCGCGACGAGAACACGCTTCCGAAGCCGTTCCTCAACCTCCGCGGCATCGTCCAGGGTCCGCCCGATTCCGGCGCCGGGAACGAAGAGGGGCTGCTGTCGGTGGCGTTTCCGCCGGACTACGAGGAGACGGGCCTGTTCTATGTCTACTTCACCAACAACAAGGGGAACAACGAAGTCGACGAATTCAAGCGATCGGAGGAAACCGCTGTGCGCGCCGACCGCGAGTCGCGCCGGATAGTCCTCGTCATTCCGCATTCAACCGCGGCGAACCACAATGGCGGGCAGCTGCAGTTCGGGCCGGATGGCCACCTCTACATTTCCACCGGCGACGGCGGCCGCAGCACGCCCGCCGGCGAGCCGGCGCGTGATCTTGGGAGCCTGCTTGGCAAGATCCTGCGTATCGATCCAAGGAAATCGGGCCCGGAGCCCTATACGATCCCTGCCGGAAATCCGTTCGTCGGAAAGCATGGCCGCGACGAGATTTTCGCCTACGGCTTCCGCAATCCCTGGCGCTTCGCTTTCGATGGCCGGCGGCTGATGATCGGCGATGTCGGCCAGTCCAGGAGGGAGGAGATCAACATCCTTCCGAAGGCCGACGCGCGGGGCGCGAATTTCGGCTGGCCGCAATATGAGGGCGAGCTCGTCTTCGACGACGATCGCCCGGGCGTGCACCCGCCGACGTACCCAATTCACACCTACGGCCATGGCGGCGGCCGCTGCGCGGTCATCGGCGGCTATGTCGTTCGGGATCGGGACGTTTCAGCGCTCGCCGGCCGCTACATCTATGGCGACGCCTGCACGGGCAAGGTGCGGAGTTTCAAGGCCGAAATTGCCGCGCAGGAGGCAGCGGACGACAAGCCCACGGGCATCGTGCTGCCGGGATTGAGCGCCTTCGGCGAGGGCTTCGGCGGTCAGATCTACATGACGCAGACCGGCGGCGGGGTGTGGCGGCTCGAGCAAGCAATCCCCTAATTCGTGCATGCGGTGACCTCCGGACGTTGCCCGAACCGTGACTCGACGGAACGACCCTTTTCGATCATCGTTGGAATGAGCGACAGGCTCTGGTGATCATTATGAGACACTTCTCTGCGGCATGCCTTATCGTTGCGATCGCCGCCGGACCTTCGGCGGGTTGGGCCATGGCCGACCCTGACGGGGCTTTCGACAGGCCGATGGCGTCGGCACAGGTTTTCGAGCAGCGCAAGGACGTGGACGAAGTATCGCGTCCGCTGCCGCCCTATGGTCCGGCGACGCCGGTTCCCTTCTGCAGCCCCGGCTCGCCGATCTGTCCGTGACTGCACCGGCAGTGCGGGCGATCGGACGCCATGCGTTGCTCACGCCACGCCTGGAGGCGCGCGGAAGCCGGATGATTCGGCATTGACCGGCGTCGGCTGGCGGCTAGATTGCCCGCGTTTGTTGCGCCGCAACGGGAGTGCGGATGGAAGCGCTGCTGCAGAGCTATCTTCCGATCGTCATCTTCATCGGTGTCGCTCTCGTCATCGGGCTTGCACTGCTTGCCGCGCCGTTCGTCGTCGCCTACAAGCAGCCTGATTCCGAGAAGCTTTCGGCCTATGAGTGCGGTTTCGCCGCGTTTGACGACGCGCGGATGAAGTTCGACGTGCGCTTCTACCTCGTCGCCATCCTGTTCATCATTTTCGACCTCGAAGTGGCTTTCCTGTTTCCCTGGGTTGTCGCCTTCAAGAGCCTCGGGTGGTTTGGCCTGGTTTCCGTGCTTATCTTTCTGGGCGTGCTGACCGTTGGATTCATCTATGAATGGAAGAAGGGCGCGCTCGAATGGGACTGATTGAACCGGGCCCTCACCCTGAACGGACGGAAGCCGGCTACCTGCCGGCCGACAAGCGCCGAGATCCGTTCTTCACCGAGGTGAACGACGAGCTCGCCGACAGGGGCTGGCTCGTCACCTCGACCGACGAGCTGATCACCTGGGCTCGCACCGGCTCGCTCATGTGGATGACCTTCGGGCTTGCCTGCTGCGCGGTGGAGATGATGCAGATGTCGATGCCGCGCTACGACGCCGAGCGTTTTGGCTTCGCGCCGCGCGCCAGTCCGCGGCAGTCGGACGTGATGATCGTCGCCGGCACGCTCTGCAACAAGATGGCGCCGGCGCTGCGCAAGGTCTACGACCAGATGCCGGAGCCGCGCTACGTCATCTCCATGGGCTCCTGCGCCAACGGCGGCGGCTACTATCACTATTCCTATTCGGTGGTCCGCGGCTGCGACCGGGTCGTGCCGGTCGACATCTACGTGCCGGGCTGCCCGCCGTCCGCGGAGGCGCTGCTTTACGGCGTGCTGCTGCTGCAGAAGAAGATCCGCCGCACCGGCACGATCGAGCGCTAGATATGGCCGACCCGTCCGACATGATCCTTCCATTGCTGCGCGAAATGCGCGCCGAGATCGCGGCCCGGTTTGACCGAGTAGATACACGCTTTGACACCGTGGACCGCCGGCCAATCGCATTGGAAGCGGCGCAAGCATCCTTCAAGCAGGCGCTATCGGCGGATAGCCTTCTCAGCAAGCTCGTGACGGGAGAATTCGAGGAACGGATCGAAGCCCTGGAGCGCCGCGTTCGTGAATTGGAGGAGCACAGGTGAGCGGCAGCCCGCTCGTCGTCCCCGGCACTGGCACGATTGAGCGCTAGAGCATGAACCAGTATTCGCCGGAGAAGCGCGGCCTCGACGACATCGCCCTGCGTGTCGCCGAAGTGCTCGGGTCGCGAATACTTGCGCAGGAGGTGGCGTACCAGGAGCTGACGGTCAGGGTCGCGCCGGAGGCGATCGTCGAGGTGATTGCGGCGCTGCGCGATGATCCGGAGCTTCGGTTCGTGTCGTTCATCGACCTGTGCGGCGTCGACTGGCCGCAGCGCGAGAAGCGTTTCGATGTCGTCTATCATCTCCTCAGCCCGCGCCGGAACCACCGCGTCCGCGTCAAGATCGAGACCGACGCGGAAACGGCGGTACCTTCAATCAGCGCGGTCTTTCCCGCCGCGACGTGGTTCGAGCGCGAGGCCTACGACCTCTACGGCATCCTGTTCTCCGGCAACCCCGACTTCCGCCGGATTCTCACGGATTACGGGTTCCGCGGGCACCCGCTTCGCAAGGATTTTCCGCTCA
Source organism: Propylenella sp. (assembly GCA_036396875.1). Lineage (GTDB taxonomy): Bacteria > Pseudomonadota > Alphaproteobacteria > Rhizobiales > Afifellaceae > DASWJZ01. The sequence goes on along the minus strand of DASWJZ010000075.1, from coordinate 26,383 downwards.
CCGGTTTTGTCGAGGTGCGCTACGACGCCGAGAAGCGCCGCGTCGTCTACGAGCCGGTGAAGCTGCCGCAGGAGTACCGCAACTTCGATTTCCTCTCGCCGTGGGAGGGGCCGGATTACGCGCTTCCGGGGGATGAGAAGAAGAGTGAGTAGTGAGTGGTGAATAGTGAGTGGGAACAGACTGCGGAGAGGACTGCGGTCAGTTCATATCGCGACTTGCGCGTATGGCAGCACGCCATGACGATCGCAGAGGCCTGCTATCGCCTGACGAAAAACTTTCCTAAGGACGAGCTCTTTGGAATGACCTCCCAGATTCGAAGGTCAGCGGCATCCATCGCCGCGAACATCGCTGAGGGCCATGGGCGCGAGCAGACGCGCTCTTTCATCCAGTTTTCCCGAATGTCGCAGGGTTCCCTGAAAGAGCTTGAGACCCATCTTCTGCTGGCCGAAAGGGTTGGGATCGCGGGTCCGGCAACGACTCGCGCGCTGCTCTCAAGTTGCGAGTCACTCGGCAAGATGCTGCGGACGTATATTCGGGCACTGCAGAAGCGATACTCGGAGGTCTGAGAGACGATGGAACTGGCGCCTTTCCACTCACTACTCACTACTCACCACTCACTTCTTGCGACTGGCCCCCTCGCTACTCCCCATGCCTGAAGCCGACGTTCGCAACTTCAACATCAACTTCGGCCCGCAGCATCCGGCGGCGCACGGCGTTCTGCGGCTGGTGCTCGAGCTCGACGGAGAGGTTGTCGAGCGGGTCGACCCGCATATCGGGCTCCTGCACCGCGGCACCGAGAAGCTGATCGAGTCGAAGACCTACCTGCAGGCGCTGCCCTACTTCGACCGGCTCGATTATGTGGCTCCGATGAACCAGGAGCATGCCTGGTGTCTGGCGGTGGAACGCCTGCTCGGCGTCGACGTGCCGAAGCGCGGCCAGCTCATCCGCGTCCTCTACTCGGAGATCGGACGACTCCTGTCGCACCTCCTCAACGTCACCACGCAGGCCATGGATGTGGGAGCGCTCACGCCGCCCCTCTGGGGCTTTGAGGAGCGCGAGAAGCTCATGGTCTTCTACGAGCGCGCCTCGGGCTCGCGCATGCACGCCGCCTATTTTCGGCCGGGTGGAGTGCACCAGGATCTGACGCCGAAACTCGTCGAGGACATCGGCGCGTTCTGCGATCCGTTCCTGAAAGTATGCGACGATCTCGAAGAGCTTCTGACCGAGAACCGTATTTTCAAGCAGCGCAATGTCGACATCGGCGTGGTGAGCCTCGACGATGCCTGGAAGTGGGGGTTCTCCGGCGTGATGGTGCGTGGGTCGGGCGCCGCATGGGACCTGCGCAAGGCGCAGCCTTACGAGTGCTATCCCGAGCTGGAGTTCGATATTCCAGTCGGCAAAAACGGCGACAATTATGACCGATACGTGATCCGCATGATCGAAATGCGGGAGGCGACGCGCATCATGAAGCAGTGCGTGGAAAAGCTTCTTTCGGCCGACGGCGCCGGGCCGGTCTCCATTGTCGACAACAAGATCGTGCCCCCGAAGCGGGGCGAGATGAAGCGCTCGATGGAAGCGCTGATCCATCATTTCAAGCTTTACACGGAGGGCTTTCACGTGCCGGAAGGCGAGGTTTACGCGGCCGTCGAGGCGCCGAAGGGCGAGTTCGGAGTCTATCTTGTCTCCGACGGCTCGAACCGCCCCTACCGGTGCAAGATTCGCCCGCCCGGTTTCGCTCATCTCCAGGCAATCGATTTCATGTGCCGCGGCCACATGCTGGCCGACGTGTCCGCCGTCCTCGGCTCGATCGATATCGTGTTCGGCGAGGTGGATCGTTGACGGCGCCCGCCGGTTTCCTGCCGGTGCTGAAACAAGACCAGAGGGAGACCCGGCTCCCGCCGCATCATGTCGCGATGCGACACTGGCCTTTCGCACTGCAAATGCTAGAACCGCTGCAAAACCAAGCCCGCTGTACTTTGGATTTCGAGCCTCATGGCCGTCCGTCGCCTCGCGGAAGCGCAGCCTGATACCTTTGCCTTCACCCAGGAGAACCGCGCCTGGGCGGAGCGGATAATCGCCAAATTCCCGGCAGGACGGCAGGCCTCGGCGGTCATCCAGCTTCTCTGGCGGGCACAGGACCAGGAGGGCTGGCTGACGAGACCGGCAATCGAGAGTGTCGCCAAAATGCTCGACATGCCGCTAATCCGCGTTCTCGAAGTCGCCACTTTCTACACGATGTTCCACCTCGAGCCGGTTGGCTCGAAGGCGCATATCCAGGTGTGCGGCACTACGCCCTGCATGCTGCGCGGCGCCGGCGAGCTGATCGATATCTGCCGCGCGCGCATCCATCCGCATCCGCACCACCGTTCGGCTGACGGCGCGCTGTCGTGGGAGGAGGTCGAATGCCTTGGCGCCTGCGTGAATGCGCCGATGGTCCAGGTCTCGAAGGATACCTACGAGGATCTGACCGGCGAAGTCTTCGAGGCGCTGCTCGACGCCTTTGCCCGAGACGAGCGGCCCCCGCCCGGGCCACAGAACGGACGCCAATATTCGATGCCGATCACCGGTCTTACCTCGCTAAAGGAAATCGACTACGCCGCGGACGACGTCCCGCCCGAGGGCCGCTACGGAGCAGACGCCGGGCGGTCCGCCGGCGCCGCGCCGTCCGCGCCCACTCCGCCGGCGGCGGAGAAAAGCTATCCTCCGGGCGAACTCCTTCGAGCAAAGCAGGCACGCCGCGCCGGAGGTGCTCCAAAGGCGAGTGGCGCTGACCCGCGCGGCCCTGCAACCGAGGCGCAAAAGATCGGACGCGTCGATCCAACCGGCCGGGCGGACGAAGCCGCCGCTCGCGCGGTCGGCGAGCCCGCGGGACAGCCAAAGGGGCATTCCGCAAAGGTCCAGCCGCCGGAGCGCCGGAGCGGTGAGGACCGTGCCGCGCAGCCCCGCTCCGACCGTGACTCTGAGACCGGCGACAGGGAAGGCTGAGCATGCTCGCCGACAAGGACCGCATCTTTCTAAATCTTTACGGGTTGCACGATCCGGGGCTCAAGGGCGCGCAACTGCGCGGTGCCTGGGACGGAACCAAGGCCATCCTCGAACGCGGCCGCGACGCCATCGTCGAAGAGGTCAAGAAGTCGGGCCTGCGCGGGCGCGGCGGCGCGGGCTTTCCGACTGGCCTCAAATGGTCCTTCATGCCGAAGCAGCCGGACGGGCGGCCGCACTACCTGGTCGTCAACGCCGACGAATCCGAGCCGGGGACGTGCAAGGACCGCGAGATCATGCGGCACGACCCGCATCTCCTCGTCGAGGGCTGCCTGATTGCGTCCTTCGCCATGGGAGCCAACGCCTGCTTCATCTACATCCGCGGCGAATATATCCGCGAGCGCGAGGCGCTTCAGAGCGCGGTGGACGAAGCCTACGAGGAGCGGCTGATCGGCAAGGACAACGTCCACGGTTGGGACTTCGAACTCATCGTCACGCATGGCGCCGGCGCCTATATCTGCGGCGAGGAGACGGCGCTTCTCGAGAGTCTCGAGGGGAAGAAGGGAATGCCCCGGCTGAAGCCACCGTTCCCCGCCAATATGGGGGTCTATGGCTGCCCGACGACCGTGAACAACGTGGAATCGATCGCCGTCGTCCCCGACATCATGCGCCGCGGAGCAGGCTGGTTCGCGAGCTTCGGCCGTCCCAACAATCTCGGCACCAAGCTGTTCAACATATCCGGCCACGTGAATTCGCCTTGCACCGTCGAAGAGACGATGAGCATTCCGTTTCGCGAGCTGATCGAAACGCACGCCGGCGGCGTGCGCGGCGGCTGGGACAATCTTCTTGCCATGATCCCCGGCGGCTCGTCCTGCCCCCTCATCCCGGCGCATCAGTGCGGCGACGCGATCATGGATTTCGACGGGATGCGCGAGCTGAAATCGAGCTTCGGCACCGCTGCTGTGATCGTCATGGACAAGTCGACCGACATCGTCCGCGCCATCACCCGCATTTCGTACTTCTACAAGCACGAAAGCTGCGGCCAGTGCACGCCGTGCCGCGAAGGAATGGGCTGGATGTGGCGGGTGCTCGAGAGGATGTCGCGCGGCGAGGCGGAGAAGCGTGAGATCGACATGCTTCTCGAGGTTACGACCCAGATCGAAGGCCACACCATCTGCGCCTTTGCCGACGGCGCAGTCTGGCCGGTGCAGGGGCTCATCCGCCACTTCCGCCATGAAATCGAGGCGCGGATCGATCAATATTCGGCCACCCCGAAGCCTCCAGAAGCCATCCTGCAGGCAGCGGAGTAGACGTTGTGAAGCGTATGAACGACCATCGCCTGGACGCAAGCCTGCCGAGCCGGACGGCGCTGCAGCATGCATCCTGCGTCGAGGCGAAGGGGCGTGAAATTATAGCCCGGATCGTCAATGACGCTGTTGATGAAGCGCTACGACTCTCAGCCTCGGCTCCCGACACTTCGCCGCGGCCCCGCGCGAGGCGGTCTCATATGGATCAATCCCGATGAGCGATCTCCGCAAGCTCATTGTCGATGGCAGGGAGATTGAGGTTCCTGCCCATTTTACCCTGCTGCAGGCGTGCGAGGAGGCGGGCGCCGAAATTCCGCGCTTCTGCTTCCACGAGCGGCTGTCGATCGCCGGAAACTGCCGGATGTGCCTGGTGGAGCTGAAGGGGGCGCCAAAACCCATCGCATCCTGTGCGTGGGGCGTGCGGGACTGTCGGCCGGGGCCGAACGGCGAGCCGCCCGAGGTATTGACCCGCTCGGAGCTGACGCGGAAAGCCCGCGAGGGGGTGATGGAATTCCTGCTGATCAATCACCCGCTAGACTGCCCGATTTGCGACCAGGGCGGCGAGTGCGACCTGCAGGACCAGGCGATGGCCTACGGCGTCGATTCCTCCCGCTTTCACGAGAACAAGCGAGCGGTGGAGGACAAGTATATCGGGCCGCTCGTCAAGACGTTCATGAACCGCTGCATTCATTGCACACGCTGCATCCGGTTTTCGACCGAGGTGGCGGGCGTGTCGGAGCTTGGCGCGACCGGCCGCGGCGAGGACATGGAGATCACCACCTACCTCGAGCGCGCGATGACGTCGGAGCTACAGGCGAACGTCATCGACCTCTGCCCGGTCGGAGCGCTGACGTCGAGGCCCTATTCGTTCAAGGCGCGGCCCTGGGAGCTTTCCAAGACGGAATCCGTCGACGTCATGGATGCGCTCGGCTCCAGCATCCGCGTCGATGCACGGGGCAGGGAGGTGATGCGCATTCTGCCGCGCCTCAACGAGCTCGTGAACGAGGAGTGGATCTCGGACAAGACGCGCTATTGTGTCGACGGGCTCCGCACGCAGCGCCTTGATCGCCCCTATCTCCGGATCGACGGCTCCCTTCGCCCCGTTGGCTGGCAGGAGGCATTCGGCGCGATCGTCGAACGGGTCGGCCGGACCAACGGCTCCCGGATTGGCGCCGTCGCCGGCGATCTGGCGAGCGTGGAGGAGACGTTCGCGCTGAAGCTCCTCATGCAGGCGCTCGGCTCGCCTAACATCGATTGCCGGCAGGATGGAACGGCGCTCGATCCGGCGCTCGGCCGCGGCAGTTATATCTTCAATGCAACGATCGCCGGGATCGAGGCAGCCGATGCCGTGCTCATTATCGGCTCCAACCCGCGCAAGGAGGCGCCGGTCCTCAATGCTCGCATTCGCAAGCGGTGGCGGCTCGGAGGCCTGCCAATTGCCCTCATCGGCGAACGCGCGGACCTGACCTATCCGTATACACATCTTGGCGCTGGATCCGAGTCGCTGGGCCGGCTGGCGGACGGCGAGGACGCCTTCCTTAAAACGCTGAAGGGTGCCGCGCGTCCGCTCATCATCGTGGGACAGGGCGCGCTGATGGGTACGGCGGGACGGGTCGTGCTTTCGGCCTGTGCCCGGCTCGCCGCCCGGGTCGAAGCCGTCACCGACGATTGGACCGGTCTGTCCATCCTCCATACGGCAGCTTCGCGCGTGGGCGGGCTGGACGTCGGCTTCGTACCGGCAGCCGGCGGACTGACTGCGATCGAGATGACCGCCGGCGACGCGGATCGGCTGGACGTGCTCTTTCTGCTCGGCGCGGACGAACTCCCGATGTCCCCGCCCGGCGCCCTCGTCGTCTATATCGGAACGCACGGCGACGCCGGCGCCCACCGCGCCGACGTGATTCTTCCCGGCGCGGCCTACACGGAGAAGAACGGGACCTGGGTCAACACCGAGGGGCGCGTGCAGCTTGGCAACCGCGCCGCCTTCCCGCCAGGGGACGCGCGGGAAGACTGGTCGATCCTGCGCGCCCTTTCCGGCGTTCTCGGCCACGCATTGCCGTTCGACAGCTTGGCGGAGCTCCGCCTGCGCCTCCACCGGGACCATCCGCATATGGCCGAGATCGACGCGATCGTGGCTGCGGACAGGGCCGACTTTGAGCGCCTCGCCGATCTCGGCGGCGAACTCGGGACGCAGGCATTCGCGAGCCCGATCCGGGATTTCTACCTGACGAACCCGATCGCCCGTGCCTCGAAAGTTATGGCTGAGTGCTCGGCGATGTCTCTCGGTCCGATCGCGGAAGCGGCGGAGTAGGTCGGCATGAACGCGCTGTTCAGCGACTACGTTATTCCGGGGGCGATCATCGTGCTGCAGAGCGCCGTCCTCATGACGGCGCTGCTCATCCTTGTCGCCTACCTGCTCTATGCGGACCGCAAGGTCTGGGCGGCCGTGCAGCTGCGTCGCGGACCGAACGTGGTGGGCCCCTGGGGACTCCTCCAGTCCTTCGCAGACCTGTTGAAATTCGTCCTGAAGGAGCCGGTCATCCCGGCTCCCGCCAACAAGGCGATCTTCCTGCTTGCGCCGCTTGTGAGCGCTGTTCTGGCGCTCGCCGCCTGGGCGGTCATCCCGGTGAGCGCCGGCTGGGTCATCGCCGACATCAATGTCGGAATCCTCTATGTCTTCGCGATTGCCTCGCTCGAGGTCTACGGCGTCATCATGGGAGGCTGGGCGTCGAATTCGAAATATGCCTTTCTCGGCGCTCTTCGCTCGGCCGCGCAGATGGTGTCCTACGAGGTTTCCATCGGCTTCGTTATCATCGCCGTCCTGCTCGCGGTCGGGTCGCTGAACCTGACCGACATCGTGTTGGCCCAGACCGAAGGGCTCGGCACGATGGCCGGTCTGCCGAACACGTTGCTCGACTGGCACTGGCTGCCGCTCTTCCCGCTCTTCGTCATCTTCTTCATCTCGGGGCTCGCCGAGACGAACCGGCCGCCGTTCGACTTGCCGGAGGCGGAATCGGAGCTCGTCGCCGGCTTCATGGTCGAGTATTCCTCCACGCCCTACATGATGTTCATGCTCGGGGAATATATCGCCGTCACCCTGGTCTGCGCGCTGACGACGATCCTCTTTCTCGGCGGATGGTTGCCGCCATTCGGCTTCGCGCCCTTCACCTGGGTGCCGGGCGTCGTCTGGTTCGTTCTGAAGGTCTGCTTCGTTTTCTTCATGTTCGCCATGGTGAAGGCGATCGTGCCGCGCTACCGATACGACCAGCTCATGCGGCTCGGCTGGAAGGTGTTTCTTCCGATCTCGCTTGCCGCCATCGTCGTGGTGGCGGTGGTGCTTCAGCTGACCGGCTGGGGCGGCGTTCCGGCCGCGGGTTGACGGAATGATCCTGGCTGTTCTCGGCGCGCTCGTCGGACTTTGCTTCGCGGTAGTGGAGTATTGGATGTTCGGAGCGCTTATCGCACGGGCGGCGAGCCGCGGCGAGACCGGGCAGGGACCACGCATGCTCGATCTTGCACGGAAGGTTCAGCTTGTCTTGTTTCCCATCGCCGGCTTTGTGATCGGCTGGTTGATGGAGGGGGAATCCGGAGTTCCTTGATGGCCAACCTTACGCAGGCCGCCCATGCGTTGCTTCTGAAGGAGTTCTTCGCCGCCACGTGGCTGGGGCTGCGCTATTTCTTCGCGCCGAAGGCGACGGTGAACTATCCGTTCGAGAAGAACGAAGTGAGCCCCCGATTCCGGGGCGAGCACGCGCTCCGACGCTATCCGAATGGCGAGGAACGTTGCATTGCCTGCAAGCTCTGCGAGGCCATCTGTCCGGCGCAGGCGATCACGATCGAGGCGGGGCCGCGGCGGAACGACGGGACGCGCCGCGCCCTGCGCTACGACATCGACATGGTGAAATGCATCTATTGCGGCTTCTGCCAGGAATCCTGTCCGGTCGACGCCATCGTCGAGGGGCCGAATTTCGAGTTCGCCACGGAAACCCGCGAGGAGCTTTACTACGACAAGGAGAAACTCCTGGCCAACGGCGACCGCTGGGAGCGCGACATCGCCCGCAACATCGTCCTCGACGCGCCGTATCGATGAGCCCGGCTGCTCAATTCTGCCCTGGCAATATGGACGGCGCAAATGCCCTTCGCTAAGAGGGCCGCGCCCCTGGCGTCGAAGCGCCCGGGTCACGGAGGATCCGTATGATCCTGCAGTCGCTGTTCTTTTATCTCTTCGCTTCGTTCACCGTGGCGGCCGCCTTCATGGTGATTGCGGCAAAGAATCCGGTGCATTCGGTTCTTTTTCTGATCCTCGCCTTCGTCAACTCGGCTGGGCTCTTCATCCTGCTCGGCGCCGAGTTCCTGGCGATGATTCTCATCGTCGTCTATGTCGGCGCCGTTGCCGTCCTCTTCCTGTTCGTCGTGATGATGCTCGATGTCGACTTCACCGAGCTCAGGCAGGGGTTCCTGCAATATCTGCCGGTCGGCGCGCTGGTCGGCATCATTCTGCTCGTCGAGCTCGTGCTGGTGCTCGGCGGGTTGCTGAGCGCCCCGGAAACCGCCGCAGCCCCCGCCGCGCCGATACCACCGCCCGAGGTGGCCTCCAACGTCGCCGTGATCGGATCGGTGCTCTACACCCGCTACATCTTCTACTTCCAGATGGCCGGGCTGGTTCTGCTTGTGGCGATGATCGGCGCTATCGTGCTGACGCTCCGTCACAAGGAGGGAGTCAAGCGCCAGGACATTGCGCGGCAACTCGCGCGCACACGGGAAGCCGCGGTTGACGTGGTCCGCGTAGGCACCGGGACGGGACTCCGGTGATGTCGGTAGGCCTCGGCCACTACCTGACCGTCGCCGCGATCCTCTTCACGCTTGGCGTGCTCGGGATATTCGTCAACCGCAAGAACGTCATCGTCATCCTGATGTCGATCGAGCTGATCCTGCTGGCCGTCAACATCAACCTCGTCGCATTCTCGGCGTTCCTCGGCGACCTGACTGGGCAGATCTTTGCGCTCCTCGTGCTGACCGTGGCGGCGGCCGAGGCGGCGATCGGGCTCGCCATCCTCGTCGTCTTCTACCGCAACCGCGGCAGCATCGCGGTTGAAGACATCAACATGATGAAGGGCTGAGCGTGTACTCGGCGATCGTCTTTCTTCCGCTGCTCGGGGCGATCATCGCCGGGATCATTGCGATTGTCGGCGCGGCGGCGCGCCATCCCGGCGGCGAGCCGCCGACGGGGGGTGAGGATCACGCTGCGGACGTCGTGGCGGCTCATGGCGACACGGGTCAAGTTGGGCACAGGCCAACGAATGTGGCGGCCGTAGATGTGGCGCACCACGAGCCGCATGGCGACCATCACGCCCCCGCGCAGGGGTCGCGCGCAGCTGAGCTGATCACGTCGGGTCTGCTCGTCATCTGCGCGGTTCTTTCCTGGGTCGCGTTCTTCGATGTCGCGCTGGGTGAAGGCGAGGTGTTCACCGTTCCGGTTTTCACCTGGTTGCAGTCGGGCTCGCTCGCGGCCGATTGGGCGCTCAGGATCGACTCGCTGACGGTTGTGATGCTGGTCGTGGTCAACACGGTCTCGTCGCTCGTGCACGTCTATTCGATCGGCTACATGGCGCACGACCCGCACGGGCCGCGCTTCTTTTCCTACCTCTCGTTCTTCACCTTCGCCATGCTGATGCTAGTGACGGCCGACAACCTGCTGCAGATGTTCTTCGGTTGGGAGGGGGTTGGCCTTGCGTCCTATCTGCTGATCGGATTCTGGTATCACCGGCCGTCGGCGAACGCGGCGGCGATCAAGGCGTTCATTGTCAATCGCATCGGCGATTTCGGTTTCGCGCTCGGCATTTTCGGAGTGTTCTACCTCTTCGCCTCCATCGACCTCGGAACGATTTTCGCGAATGCGGCGGCCGTCGCGGAGAACGGCGAGCCGGTGCTCACCATCTTCGGCCAGACGCTGAACGGCGCCGGCGCGCTGACCGCCGTCTGCCTGCTCCTCTTCATGGGGGCGATGGGCAAGTCGGCGCAGGTGCCGCTCCATACCTGGCTTCCCGACGCGATGGAGGGGCCGACGCCGGTCTCCGCCCTCATCCACGCCGCGACGATGGTGACCGCCGGCGTCTTCATGCTCGCCCGCCTGTCGCCGATCTTCGAGCACTCGCATTCCGCGCTGATCGTCGTGACCTTCATCGGCGCCTTCACGGCGTTCTTCGCAGCGACCGTCGGCCTCGTGCAGAACGACATCAAGCGGGTTATCGCCTACTCGACCTGCTCGCAGCTTGGCTACATGTTCGTGGCGCTCGGCCTCGGCTTCTACGCCGCCGCCATCTTTCATCTCTTCACGCACGCTTTCTTTAAGGCGCTTCTCTTCCTCGGCTCGGGCTCGGTTATCCATGCGGTCGGCGACGAACAGGACATGCGCAAGATGGGCGGCCTCCGGAGGCTCATCCCGAAGACCTACTGGCTGATGATCGTCGGTACCCTGGCGCTGACCGGGGTCGGTATCCCGGGGACGATAATCGGCACCGCCGGGTTTTTCTCCAAGGACGCCATCATCGAGGCGGCGTATGCCGGGGAGAATGCGATGGCCGGTCTGGCATTTCTCCTTCTGACAGTCGCGGCTGTGTTCACGAGCTTCTACTCGTGGCGGCTCATCTTTCTCACCTTCCACGGCGCCCCGCGTGCGCCAGCGGAGGTCATGGAGCATGTGCACGAATCGCCGCCGGTGATGCTGGTGCCGCTTGTCATCCTTGCCGCCGGCTCGCTTTTCGCAGGCCTCCTCTTCCACGAGTACTTCATAGGCAACGACTACGAATCGTTCTGGCGCGGTGCTCTTTTCACCCTTCCTGACAACCACATTCTCGAAGAATTCCACCATGTGCCCTTCTGGGTGAAGCTCGCGCCTTTTGGGGCGATGCTCCTCGGCTTCGGCGTCGCCTGGCGGTTCTACATTCGCTCGCCGGAGACCCCGGCGCGGCTGGCGGAGCAGCATGTCGTCCTCTACCGGTTCCTGCTCAACAAGTGGTACTTCGACGAGGTCTACGACGCGCTTCTCGTGCGTCCCGCGATGGCGCTCGGCCGATTCCTGTGGAAATTCGGCGACGGGTGGATGATCGACGGCTTTGGCCCGGACGGCGTCTCCGCGCGCGTGATCGACGTGACCCGGAACGTCGTCCGGCTGCAGACCGGCTACCTCTATCACTACGCCTTCGCGATGCTGCTTGGGGTCGCCATCCTCGTCACCTGGATGATGTTCGCGGGATGATTGGCGTGGCGCGAAAGATACAAGGCGCAGGGTCGGTTGCGACTACTGTAATGACGACCGAGGAAAGCGGAGTGGCGCTCGTCGCCCGTGGGGGATGGGCGCGATGAGCTGGCCCGTCCTCTCCACCGTCACTTATCTCCCGCTCGTCGGCGCGGCGATTATCTTCCTTTTTATCCCCGGCGAGGGCGAAGCACAAAAGCGCAACATCCGGCATGTCGCGCTTGGCGTCACGACGCTCACCTTCGTTGTCTCCCTGCTGATCTGGTGGAATTTCGACCTGCGGAATCCCGGCTTCCAATTCGTCGAGGAGGCGGAGTGGACCGGCGGATTCATGAACTACCGGATGGGCGTCGACGGCATTTCGATGCTGTTCGTAATCCTCACGACCTTCCTCATGCCGTTCTGCATACTCGCCAGTTGGCGCGCGATCGATACGCGGGTGAAGGAGTACATGGTCGCCTTCCTGGCGCTCGAGACGCTGATGATCGGTGTTTTCACCGCGCTCGATCTCATTCTCTTCTACGTCTTCTTCGAAGCGGGCCTCATCCCGATGTTTCTGATCATCGGCGTCTGGGGCGGCCAGCGGCGCGTCTACGCCGCATTCAAGTTCTTCCTCTACACGCTGCTCGGCTCGGTGCTGATGCTGCTGGCAATGATGGCGATGTACTGGGAGGCCGGGACGACCTCCATTCCTGACCTCCTGGCGCATCCGTTCCCGCCATCGATGCAGACATGGCTGTGGCTCGCTTTCCTAGCCTCCTTTGCCGTCAAGCTTCCGATGTGGCCGGTCCACACCTGGCTGCCGGACGCGCACGTCGAGGCGCCGACCGCCGGCTCGGTGGTGCTCGCGGCGATCCTGTTGAAGATGGGCGGCTACGGATTCCTGCGCTTCTCTCTGCCGATGTTCCCGCTCGCCAGCAACGAGCTTGCGCCGCTGATTTACGCCCTCTCCATCGTCGCCATCATCTACACCTCGCTGGTGGCGCTCATGCAGGAGGACGTGAAGAAGCTCATCGCCTATTCCTCCGTCGCCCACATGGGCTTCGTCACAATGGGCATCTTCACGATGACGGCGCAGGGCGTGCAGGGCGGCATTTTCCAGATGCTGTCGCACGGCATCGTCTCGGGCGCGCTGTTCCTCTGCGTCGGCGTCATCTACGACCGAATGCATACCCGGCAGATCGATGCCTATGAGGGCCTCGTGAACCGCATGCCGTGGTACGCCTTCGCCTTCATGGTCTTCACTCTGGCCAATGTCGGCTTACCCGGTACGTCCGGCTTCATCGGCGAGTTTCTGACCCTGGTCGGCGCGTTTCAGGTCAATACCTGGGTTGCGGCCCTCGCGACCACCGGCGTCATCCTGTCGGCCGCCTATGCGCTCTGGCTCTACGCCCGGGTGATCTTCGGCAAGCTTGAGAAGCCGAGCCTTGCTGGAATACTCGACCTCGGCCTCAGGGAGAAGGCAATCCTCGTGCCGCTCGTCGCGCTGACGATCCTCTTCGGCGTCTATCCGCAGCCGATCATCGACGTGACCGCCGCTTCGGTCGATCAGCTCATCGCGAATTATCAGGCCGCCCTCGCGAGGGCCGCCGAGACGTCGGTAGCAGGCAGGTGAGAGGGAGCCCCGCGCCATGAGCTCAGCCACCCTGTCGGAGCTTTCCGCCGTCGTTCCGGAACTCATCCTGGCGCTCGGCGCCATGGCGCTTCTCATGGTTGGCGCTTTCGCTCGCCGGAACGCGGCCACGATTGCGAACGCGGCTTCGCTCGGCGTGCTCCTTCTCGCGCTGATCGCGGTGATCCTCGGAGACGGCGAGAGCCGCGTCATGGGGGGCTCCTTCGTCGTCGACGACTTCGCCCGCTTCATGAAGGCCGCCTCGCTGATCGGCTCCGGCGTGGCGATCGTCATGGCGCAACGGTTTGCGCAGGCGGAGGATTTCGAGCGGTTCGAGTTCCCGATCCTCATCCTGCTCGGCACGCTCGGCATGATGGTGATGATCTCGGCGAACGACCTGATCAGCCTCTATCTCGGCCTGGAGCTGCAGTCGCTCGCCGCCTATGTCGTCGCGGCCATTCACCGGGACAATGAGCGGTCGAGCGAGGCGGGCCTGAAATATTTCGTTCTCGGCGCGCTCTCCTCCGGGATGCTCCTTTACGGCGCTTCACTCGTCTACGGCTTCACCGGGCACACCGGCTTCGAGCCGATCGCAGCGGCGCTCGTCGATGGCCGCTCGATCGGGCTCGTGGTCGGGCTCGTTTTCGTGCTTGCCGGGCTCGCCTTCAAAATCTCCGCGGTGCCGTTCCACATGTGGACTCCGGACGTCTATGAGGGTGCGCCCACGCCTGTGACCGCGTTCTTCGCCTCCGCGCCGAAACTTGCAGCCGTGGCCCTCTTCATCCGCGTCGTCATCGATGCCTTTGCGCCGATCACCGCCGACTGGCAGCAGATCGTGTCCTTTCTTGCCATCGCGTCGATGGCGCTCGGCTCCTTCGCCGCGATCGGGCAGACGAACATCAAGCGGCTGATGGCCTATTCGTCGATCGGCCATATGGGCTTCGCGCTCGTCGGGCTTGCGGCCGGAACGGCGCAGGGCGTGCAAGGGGTCATGATCTATGTCGTCATCTACATGGTTATGACGCTCGGCGCGTTCGCGGGCATCCTCACCATGCGGCGGGACGGGGAGATGGTGGAGGAGATCGACCAGCTCGCCGGCTTGGCGCGCACGAAGCCGGCCACCGCTTTCCTGTTCGGAGCGATCCTGTTCTCGCTGGCTGGAATTCCGCCGCTCGCCGGCTTTTTCGCGAAGTATTACGTCTTCCTCGCAGCGGTGCAGGCGGGTCTCTATGCGCTGGCCGTCATCGGCGTCGTCACCAGCGTGATCGGGGCGTACTACTATGTGAGAATTGTGAAGCTCATGTATTTCGACGAGCCGGCCGCTGCGTTCGAGCCGGCGCCGGCCGAGCTGCAGGGGATCCTCGGTGTCTCGGGCGTTCTGATGATTGCCTTCGTGCTGTTCGCGGCGCCGCTGGTCGGGGCTGCGGGCTCCGCTGCGCAGAGTCTGTTTTAGCGCATGGCCTTCGCCCTTGGCCCAAAGGCGCTGAGCAGCGGCTACCGGCTTGCGGCGTTCGACACGATCGGCTCGACCAGCAGCGAAGCGATCGGGCGGGCGAGGAAGGGCGATCCCGGGCGGCTGTGGGTCGTCGCCACTGAGCAGACGGCAGGGCACGGCCGCCGCGGGCGTCCCTGGCAAACGCCGTCGGGCAACCTCGCGGCAAGCCTTCTCATGCTTGTGCCGGTCTCCTCGGCAGGGGCGGCAACGCTGGGATTCGCAGCCGCCCTTGCGCTGGAGGATGCGATCCGCGCCGTCAGTCCGGCGGCGGTGGTGAAATCGGCCATCGACGAGGCAAGCGGGATTGCCGCCCGCGTTCAGCTGAAGTGGCCGAACGACGTCCTGATTGACGGTGCGAAGGTGGCCGGGATTCTGCTCGAGGCCGTGGGCAGCAGCGGATCGCCGACGAGCGTCGTCATCGGTATCGGCGTGAATGTCCGCCGGGCGGCCGAGGGCCTGAGCTATCCTACGACCTCGCTTGCTGCCTGCGGGGCTGACGCGAGCGCGGAAGACCTGTTCCGGGCTCTCTCGGAAAGCTGGGTCGAGTACGAGACGGCGTGGAACGGCGGGCGAGGCTTTGCGGGCATCCGCGACCGCTGGCTGATGCGGGCGGCGGGGCTCGGGGCTCCCGTCGCAGTCCGGTCAGGGGCGGATATTTTCCGCGGCATCTTCGAGACCATCGACGAGGACGGCCGGCTCGTCGTGCGCGGAGCCGACGGCGCGGCGCGGACCATCAGCGCCGGCGACGTGCATTTCGGCGCCGCAGCCACGGCGGCGTCCTGATGCGGGGTGCGAACGACCTGGTCTTCGTGCCGCTCGGCGGGGTCGGCGAGATCGGCATGAATCTCACGCTCTACGGCTACGGCCAGGGGCGCAGTCGCAGCTGGCTCGCCGTCGACATGGGTGTCGCCTTCGGCCATGAGGAAGTGCTGCCCGGCGTCGATGCGGTGCTTCCCGACATCCGGTTCCTGCTGGAGCGGAAGGCGCAGTTGGCGGGCATCGTGATCACGCATGCGCATGAGGACCATTACGGCGGGCTGTTCGATTTCTGGGCGCAGCTCGAGGCTCCCGTCTACATGACGCCCTTTGCCGCCGCGCTTCTGGAAGCCAAACGCCTCGGCGAGCCGAATGCGCCGAAAATTCCCGTTACTGTCGTCAGGCAAGGCCAACGGGTCGGGGTCGGCCCGTTCGACGTGGAATTCATTCCGGTCTCCCATTCCATACCCGAGCCGAATGCGCTCGCGATCCGCACCCCGGCGGGAACCGTGGTGCATACCGGCGACTGGAAGCTCGACCCGGCGCCCGGAATCGGTCGCCCGACCGACGATGACCGGCTTGCCGCGATTGGGGCGGAGGGTGTGCTGGCGCTCATTTCCGATTCCACCAATGCGATCCGCGACGGGGTCAGCCCGAGCGAGGGCGAGGTCGCAGTCGTGCTGGAACGCCTCATCGCCGAAGCGCCGCACCGCGTGGCGGTGACGACCTTTGCATCCAATGTCGCGCGGATCCGGGCGATCGCATCCGCCGCCCATCGCGCCGGCCGCGAGGTCGTGGTCATCGGCCGCGCCATTCATCGTGCGGTCGACGTGGCCCGCGAGCTCGGTTATCTCGACGGCTTGCCGGAGTTCCTCGATCAGGACGTGTTCGGGCAGCTGCCTCGAAACAAGGTGGTCGCGCTCATGACGGGCAGCCAGGGCGAGCCGCGCGCCGCTCTGGCGAAAATCGCAGCGGGCGACAACCGGGCTGTTGCCTTGGCTCCCGGCGACATGGTCATTTTTTCCTCCCGCACGATCCCGGGCAATGAGCGGGCGGTGAACATGATCATCAATGCGCTCGTCGATTTCGGTGCTGAGGTGATCACCGATCGGGATGCCCTCGTGCATACTTCGGGGCATCCGCGGCGCGACGAACTGCGCCAGCTCTACGACTGGATCAAGCCCGAGATCGTCGTTCCGGTGCATGGCGAGGCGCTGCACCTGCACGAGCAGGCCAAGCTCGCCCGCGCCGTCGGCGTGCCGCAGGTGGTGGAGGCGCGAAACGGCCGCATGATCCGGCTGGCGCCGGGCCCCGCCGAACTGCTCGAGAGCGTCCACCACGGCCGGCTCTACCGTGACGGCCGGCTGCTCGTGTCGCACGAGGCGAGCGGCGTCGTCGACAGGCGCCGTCTCGGCTTCGCCGGGGTAATCAGCGTTGCGATCGTGCTTTCCGACAGCGGCGACGTGCTCGAGGATCCGACCGTGGTGCTGCTGGGCATTCCCGAGGCAAGCATGGAGGGCGCCTCGCTCCGGGAAGTGGCGGAGGACGCCGTCGACGACGCGCTCGACGCGCTTTCCAAGCCCCGCCGCCGCGACGCCGGCGCGGTTCGCGAAGCCGTCAGGCGGGCCGTGCGCGGCGAGATCGAAGCCGTATGGGGTAAGAAGCCGCAGACTATGGTGCACGTCGCCCATGTCAGCGATTAGTCGCAAGGCGAGCGTCACCGACACCTACGGCGCTGATCCGCCCTACGCCGCGGCGACGATGACGTGCGCCTGGATCTTTCCGGCGACCGCGCCGTTGCCGTGGCGTCTTGCGATCGCCTCCGCCGCGCGGTCGGTGGCGAGCTGAAGCAAGCCAGCGTCGCGCTTCTCGATCTCGTTGCGAAGCGGCGTTCCCTGGCAATAGGCCTCAGCGGCGACGGCCGGCGAGGGCGCGCGGCTCTCATCCGCCATCGTCGCAACGGTGATCTCGCGGAAGCCTGCGCTCGTCAGCTCCCCGCGGATCAGCGCCACATCGTGATAGCCGTGCGGCGTGCGGGCGAGGAACCGTGGCGGATCGTCCGGGAAGAGCTCTGCGACCGCCTCGGTGACTTCGTGCGCGAATTCATTCTCCTCGATGCGATCCCAGACATTGAAGACGAAACGTCCGCCTGGCTTCAGCACGCGTAGCGCCTCCTTGTAGCCGGCGATCCTATCGGGAAAGAACATCACGCCGAACTGGCAGCAGACCGCGTCGAAGGACGCATCGTCGAACGGCAGATAGAGGGCGTCAGCCTGGCGCCAGACGATCCGTCCGTCCGGGCCCTGCCGGCGAGCGGCGTAGTCGAGCATGGGCTGGTTCAGGTCGGTGACGGCATAGCGGGCGTCCGGTGCGAGCTTCCTCGCGAGCGCGCGCGTGACAACACCGCTGCCGGCGGCGGTTTCCAGCACCGCGCCTGGCGAGACGGCGGCCACGCGCTCGGCCAGGTCGCGCGCGTAGGGCTCGAAGATCAAGGGGACCATCAGCGTGTCGTATTTCTCGGGGATCGAACCCGCGAACACCTTGTCGCTCTCCGACATCCAGCTCCCCCGTATCGCCCGGGCTCAGCGCCCTTTGGCCATCGTAGCCGCCGGATCGGACTTCGCCAATTTCCGCCGGAGCACTTCCGCAGAGTGCGCCCCTGTTGCCGGGGATGCGCGTTCCGTGCTGAGACCAAGCGATGCTCGGACGGCTCAACCATGTCGCGATTGCGGTGCCCGACCTCGAAGCCGCGGCAAGGCTCTACCGCGAGATGCTCGGCGCCAAAGTGTCGGTGCGGGAAAGCTTGCCCGAGCACGGCGTCAGCGTCGTCTTCGTCGACATTCCCAACACCCGGATCGAATTGCTGGAGCCGCTTGGCGACGCTTCCCCGATCGCCGCCTTTCTGTCGCGGCGTCCCGAAGGCGGCATCCACCACCTCTGCTACGAGGTCGGCGACATAGAAGCCGTGCGCGACCGCCTTGTCGAAAGCGGAGCCCGCATCCTCGGCGACGGCGAGCCGAAGATCGGCGCGCATGGGCGGCCGGTCGTCTTTCTCGACCCGAAGGATTTTTGCGGCACGCTGATCGAACTTGAGGAAGCGCCGCGATGAGCCTCGTCAGCTCGATTGCGATCTACTTCGTCCTGTGGTGGCTGTGCCTCTTCGTCGTGCTGCCGTTCGGCGTCAGGAGCCAGCACGAGGCGAACGCCGTCGCGCCCGGAACCGAGCCAGGTGCGCCGATTACGCCATTTCTGCTCAGGAGGGTCATTGCGACGACCCTGCTCTCGGCTCTCATCTTTGCAGGAATCTATCTCTACTTCAGCGTGTATCAGATGAGACTGGACGATCTGGTGCCGTGAAGGTGCACAGGGCACATCCCGGGCAGCGGAAAAGAAAAGAGCAAGGCACAGCCTTGCTCAAGAACTTCGCGACTAGCCATTTCCCCGTCGCAGCGCCTGGACACGCTGTCTGACGAAGTCCTCCCAAGACTTGGACCGCGATGTATTCGGTACCGATGGCACCATTCTTGGTGGCCGGTACACTAGCCCATCGACAACGGGCTGTCACTACTTTTCCCTAGGGCTGCCGAAAATTTCAGCTTGCCTGCCTGGGCATCAGGCAGCCGCAGCATGGCTGCCCGCCACCCTTGCCAAGCCCGGCCCGATACGATCATGTCGCGCAGGCTCCCCCGCAATGATTCAGAGGCCATGCAGCTTTCCCGCTATTTTCTTCCGATCCTCAAGGAGACACCGAAGGAAGCCGAGGTCGTTTCGCACCGTTTGATGTTGCGAGCGGGAATGCTGAGGCAACAGGCGGCCGGCATCTATTCCTGGTTGCCGCTCGGTGTTCGCGTCCTGAACAAGATCGAAGAGATCGTCAGGGAGGAGCAGAACCGGGCCGGGGCGCTGGAAGTCCTGATGCCGACGATCCAGCCGGCCGACCTCTGGGTCGAGTCCGGACGCATGAATGACTACGGGCCGGAGATGCTGCGCATCCGCGACCGGCACGAGCGGCCGATGCTCTACGGTCCGACCAACGAGGAGATGATCACCGATATCTTCCGCGCCTATGTGCGCTCATATCGCGAGCTGCCCATCAACCTCTATCATATCCAGTGGAAGTTCCGCGACGAGGTTCGGCCGCGCTTCGGAGTGATGCGCGGCCGCGAGTTTCTAATGAAGGATGCCTATTCGTTCGACCTCGACTTCGAAGGCGCCCGCCGCGCCTACAATCGCATGTTCGTCGCGTATTTGAGGACATTCGCCCGGCTCGGCCTGAAGGCCGTCCCGATGCGCGCGGAATCCGGGCCGATCGGCGGCGACATGAGCCATGAGTTCGTTATCCTTGCCGAGACGGGGGAAAGCGCCGTCTTCTGCGACCGCGCGCTGCTCGAGATCGCGGTGCCCGGGGAGGAGACCGATTTCCGTGCCGATCTGTCCTCGATCGTTGACCGATGGACGGCGCCTTACGCGGCGACCGACGAGAAGCATGATGAGGCGGCGTTCGCCGCTCTGCCGGAGGACCGCCGGCTTTCGGCGCGCGGCATAGAGGTGGGGCACATCTTCTATTTCGGCACCAAGTATTCGGAGCCGATGAGGGCCACCGTCGCCGGGCCCGACGGGCAGCAGCACGCCGTGCACATGGGCTCCTACGGTATCGGCGTGTCGCGCCTCGCCGCCGCAATCATTGAGGCAAGCCACGACGATAATGGCATAATCTGGCCCGACACGGTCGCGCCGTTTGCGGTCGGACTGGTCAATCTGAAGCCTGGCGACGAGATTACCGACGACGTTTCTGTGAGTCTGCTGGCAAGGCTTGAAAACGCAGGTGTTTCAGTCCTTTACGACGATATCGACCAGCGCGCGGGGGCCAAGTTCGCCACAATGGATCTGATCGGCCTTCCGTGGCAGCTGGTTGTGGGGCCGCGCGGCGCCGCCGGCGGCGAGGTAGAGATCAAACGGCGCGCCACCGGCGAGCGCAAGACGCTTACCACCGACGCTGCCGTGAACCGGCTTGTCCATTCCGTCGGCGGAAGCCCCTGACATGGCGGAGACGGCGGCAGCCTCGGCGAGGACAACCAGGCCCTTTTCGTCCTTCGAGTGGATGCTTGCCCTCCGCTACCTGAGGCCGCGGCGGAAGGAGGCGTTCATTTCAGTGATCGCCGTCTTCTCCTTCCTCGGTATCATGCTGGGGGTGGCGACGCTGGTCGTGGTCATGGCCGTGATGAACGGCTTCCGGGCGGAGCTGCTCGACAAGATTCTTGGCATCAACGGCCACGTGATCGTGCAACCGGTCGACACCGAGCTGACCGACTACAACGCCGTCGCCGAACGCATCTCGGCCGTTCCCGGCGTGAAGTCGGCGATGCCCATCATCGAAGGCCAGGCGCTTGCCTCGGGGCCGAGCGGCGGCAGCTCCGGCGTTCTCGTCCGAGGCGTCCGCGGGCCCGACCTTCTCGGAGTGGAGAAGGTCGCCGGCACCGTCGAGAATGGCGGCGGCCTCATCGATTTCGACAATTCCGGCGGGGTGGCCATCGGACGGGGACTCGCCAACTCGCTGGGACTCAATATGGGCGATCGGCTGACGCTCATCAGTCCGCGCGGCGCGATCACGCCGATGGGGTCCGCGCCGCGGGTAAAGGCGTACCCGGTCGTCGCCATCTTCCAGATCGGAATGTCGGAATACGATTCGACCTATGTCTTTATGCCGCTCTCCGAGGCAATGCTTTATTTCAACAGCCCCGATGCGGCGCAGGCGATCGAAGTCTTTCTCGACGATCCGGATCAGGTCGGATCGCTGCGCGCCTCGGTCGAAGAGGCGGCCGAACGCCCGGTCTTTTCCACCGACTGGCGGACGCGCAATGTCACGTTCTTCAATGCGCTCGAGGTCGAGCGGAATGTGATGTTCGTGATTCTCACATTGATCGTGCTGGTGGCCGCCCTCAACATCATCTCCGGGCTCATCATGCTGGTGAAGGACAAGGGACGGGATATCGCGATCCTCCGCACGATGGGTGCGACGAAGGGAGCGATCCTGCGCGTGTTCTTCATCACCGGGGCAAGCATCGGGACGGTCGGCACGCTCGCCGGCCTGCTGATCGGCATGCTGATCAGCACGAATGTGGAGCCGCTCCGACAGGTCGTGTCCTGGCTCACCCGGACGGAGGTCTTCGCGCCGGAGCTTTATTTCCTGTCGACGCTGCCGGCCGACATGGATCCGGCGGAGACTGCGGCAATCGTACTGATGGCGCTCGTGCTGTCGTTCCTGGCGACGCTCTACCCGGCCTGGCGGGCGGCGCGGCTCGATCCGGTCGAGGCGCTGCGCTACGAATGAGTGACGAGGCCGGCTCAGTACCAGGCGCGGACAGCCCGTCGCCCGGCGGAGCCCTCAAAGGTGCGGCTTTGAAAAGCGCGCTGGCACTTGAGAACGTTTCGCGCGCGTATCGCACAGGCTCCGGTCCATTGCCGGTCCTCAAGGGCGCAAATCTGGCGGTCGCCAGCGGGGAGATGGTAGCGCTGGTAGCGCCGTCGGGCGCCGGCAAGTCGACGCTTCTCCACATCGCGGGGCTGCTGGAGCACCCGGATTCAGGCGAGGTGTTCATCGGCGGCGAAGCCGCCTCGACGCTCGGCGACGACGCCAGGACGGCGCTTCGGCGCACGCACATCGGCTTTGTCTATCAGTTCCATCATCTGCTGCCGGAATTCTCCGCGCTCGAAAACGTGGTGCTGCCGCAGATGATTGCAGGCCTCGGCCGCAGGGAGGCGGAAAAAAGGGGACGCGAGCTGCTCGCGTATCTCCGCGTCGACCAGCGCGCGACGCACCGCCCGGCGGAGCTGTCGGGCGGCGAGCAGCAGCGCGTCGCAATCGCCCGGGCGGTGGCCAATGCGCCGCGGCTCCTCCTTGCCGACGAGCCGACCGGCAATCTCGATCCGAAGACATCGGGTCACGTGTTTGCGGCGCTGAAAGTCCTGGTGAGGGAATCCGGGCTCGCTGCGCTCTTCGCGACCCACAATTACACGCTCGCAGCTGAAATGGATCGGACGGTGACGATCGAGGATGGGGCGATCGTCCCGGCCAAGGCGGGGTAGGAAAAAGCCGGCGGCGCAAAGGATCGAGCGGCCGTGGCGCGGTGAAAGACACGGGGATTGCCGGTACCGCCGCTGGCCCGGACGTGCTCTCGGGTCTAAGCACGGGCTCAAAGGAATGAATTGTGACCGAAGGCCCCGGATTCATCCATCTCAACTGCCACTCGGCCTATTCGCTGCTCGAGGGTGCGCTGCCGATCGCCGCGCTTGTAAAGCTTGCCGTAGCGGACGGCATGCCGGCCGTCGGCGTTACGGATACCGCCAACCTCTTCGGAGCGCTGGAATTCTCCGAAAAGGCCGCGGCGGCAGGCTTGCAGCCGATCATCGGTTGCAAACTGCCGGTGCGGTTCGAGCCGGAGGCGGAGTTTGATTCGCGCCGTCCGGGCAGCGGTCGTCCGTCGCGCCACGTGGCGCCGCTCTGCGTTCTTTGCGCCACCGACGAGGGTTATCGCGCGCTGATCAACGTTGTGACGACGTTCTATCTGGGCGAGGCCGGACGCGCGGAGCCGCTTCCAGTCGCAGCCCTCGCCGCCGCTCCTGGCCTCATCGCCTTGACGGGCGGACATGACGGCCCCCTCTACCCGATTCTCGCAGAGGGCGAGCACGCCTTGGCGGAAGCGAGACTTGCGAACCTGAAGGCCGCGTTCGGCGACCGGCTCTACGTGGCGCTGGAGCGGCACGGGATGGACGTCGAGACTCGGGCGGAACCGGCTCTCGTCGATCTCGCCTATGCCCACGGCGTGCCTCTTGTGGCGACCAACGAGCCGTTTTTTCCGACCGCGGAGGATTTCGAGGCGCATGATGCCCTGCTCGCCATTGCGGACGGTCGGCTGCTTTCCAGCGACGACCGAAGAAGACTGACGCCGCAGCATCATTTCGGCAGCCGTGCCGAAATGATGAGGCGCTTCACCGATGCCCCGGAAGCGTTGGATAATACGGTCGAAATCGCCGTCCGTTGCCGCACGCGCCCACGCATCGTGCAGCCGATCCTGCCGCGCTTCGCGTCGCTCGCGGCCGACACCGAATCGGCGGAGCGCGAAGAGGCGGAGGAACTGCGCCGGCAGGCCAAGGAGGGGCTCGGCAGGCGGCTCGCCGCGCAAGGCACGGCCCCGGGCTTTGAGGAGGAGGATTACCGCGAGCGTCTGGACTTCGAACTCGGCGTCATCGAGGCGATGAAGTATCCGGGCTACTTCCTGATTGTCGCCGACTTCATCAAATGGGCGAAAGCGAAGAAAATTCCGGTCGGGCCGGGGCGCGGCTCGGGCGCCGGCTCGGTCGTCGCCTGGGCGCTCACCATCACCGATCTCGACCCGCTGCGCTTCGGCCTTCTCTTCGAGCGGTTTCTGAACCCAGACCGCGTCTCGATGCCGGATTTCGACATCGATTTCTGCCAGGACCGCCGCGACGAAGTGATTGATTATGTGCAGCGGCGCTACGGCGCCGACCGGGTCGCCCAGATCATCACGTTCGGGACGCTGCAGGCGCGCGCCGCACTCCGCGACGTCGGGCGGGTTCTCGAAATGCCGTATGGCCAGGTGGACCGGCTCTGCAAGCTGGTGCCGGCCGATCCGGCAAATCCGGTTTCGCTTGAGAAGGCGGTGGCGGGCGAACCGCGTTTCGAGGAAGCGCGCCGGCAGGAGCCGGTGGTCGACCGGCTGCTGACGATCGCCATGAAGCTGGAGGGGCTTTACCGGCATGCGTCGACGCATGCCGCGGGCATCGTCATCGGCGACCGGCCGCTGAGAGAGCTGGTGCCGCTCTACCGTGACCCGCGCTCGCCTCTGCCGGTCACTCAGTTCAACATGAAGTGGGTCGAGCAGGCCGGCCTGGTAAAATTCGATTTCCTCGGACTCAAGACCCTCACCGTGCTCGAGAAGGCGGCTGAGCTCGTCCGTCGCAGAGGGGCCGAAATCGACCTCGCGGCCCTCCCGCTCGACGACCCGCCGACCTTCGCGATGCTGTCGCGGGGCGAGACGGTCGGCGTGTTCCAGGTGGAAGGGCAGGGCATGCGCCGCGCCCTCGTCGGCATGAAGCCGGACCGACTGGAGGATCTGATCGCGCTGGTCGCCCTCTATCGGCCGGGCCCGATGGACAACATCCCGCTCTACAACCGCCGAAAGCACGGCGAGGAGACGGTCGACTACCTGCATCCGCGGCTGGAGCCGATCCTGAAGGAGACCTACGGGGTCATCATCTATCAGGAGCAGGTCATGGAGATCGCCCGCGCCCTTTCCGGCTACACGCTCGGTGAGGCCGATCTGCTTCGGCGCGCTATGGGCAAGAAGATCAAGGCCGAGATGAACGCCCAGCGGGAGCGTTTCGTCGACGGCGCGGTGGAGCGGAACGTCGGCCGCGCCGATGCGGTGGCGATCTTCGATCTGGTGGCGAAGTTCGCCAGCTACGGTTTCAACAAGTCGCACGCCGCCGCCTATGCGGTCGTCGCCTACCAGACGGCCTATCTGAAGGCGAACCATCCGGTGGAGTTCCTCGCCGCCTCGATGACGCTCGATGTGAACAACACCGACAAGCTCAACGAATTCCGACTCGAGGCGCGGCGCCTCGGCATCCCGATTGTGCCGCCCGACATCAACCGCTCGGGAGCGGCCTTCGAAGTCGCCGACGGGGCGATCGTCTATGCGCTCGCGGCGTTGAAGGGCGTCGGCACGCAGGTCGTCGATCATATCGTCGCGGCGCGCGGCGGCCGACCGTTCGTCGATCTCGCCGATTTCGCCGCGCGCATCGACCCGCAGCTCGTCAACCGCAAGGCGCTCGAATGCCTGGTGCAGGCCGGCGCTTTCGATCGGCTGGTTCCGGAGCGGGCGCGGGTCTTCGCGAATATCGGCAAGATTCTCGCTTATGCGCAGGAGCGGACGGCGCGGGCGGCGAGCGGCATCACGGATCTTTTCGGCGCATCCGGCGAGCCGGCGGCCCTCTTCCTCGCGGATTCCGACCCCTGGGCGCCGTCGGAGCGCCTGCAGCGCGAATTCAGCGCGATCGGCATGTATCTCAGCGCTCATCCGATCGAGGACTATGCGGCGCTTGTGGAAGCGCGCGGGGGTCTGAGCTGGGCCGGCTTCCTCGCCCGGCTCCGCGGCGCGCGGCAGCTCGCCGGACTGGTCGCGGCGACCGTCGTGCAGCGCCAGGAGCGGCGCACCCGCACCGGCGGGCGGATCGGCATCGTCACGCTCTCCGACCAGACGGCCCAATTCGAAGCGACGGTCTATCAGGAGCGGCTCGCAGACTGGCGCGAGCTGCTGGAGCCCGGGAAGTCGTTGCTTCTGCAGATCGGCGCGGAATACGACCCGGCGGCCGAGGAGGTGCGGGCGCGTATTCAGAACGTCGAGCCGCTCGAAGCGGTGGCGGCGCGCCGCAGCCATGCGATCCGCGTTTTTCTGGATGCGCCTGAGCCGATCGAGCGGCTTGCCAGCCGGCTCGATGAGGGGGAGGGAACGGTCTCCGTCGTCGTCATGCTGCAGGGTCGCGAGGTCGAGGTTAAGCTCCCCGGACATTACCGCGTGACGCCGCAGGTCGCCGGCGCCATCAAGGCGGTGCCGGGCATCGTGCATGTGGAGATTGGGTAGGGTCGGGAAGCGGCTGGAAGCGGCACATCCGCTTGCGGAATGCCGGTTGTTCCCCTATATCCGCGCCATCTCACACGCGGGCACGAAGCCTTGACCGGCTTTCCGGTGGCTTCGCCTTTACGGCGATCGCCATTCCCCGCGGCGGAAAAAACCGGAGAATTCTATGGTGCTTCCCGATTTTTCGATGCGCCAGCTGCTTGAGGCTGGCGTGCATTTCGGTCACCAGACGCATCGCTGGAACCCGAAGATGGGCCCCTACATCTATGGCGCCCGCAACAACATCCACATCATCGATCTCGCCCAGACCGT